>NZ_JBXWPA010000010.1:0-202801 GCF_059611165.1 Ruegeria sp. CDSB013
TCGACAACGCATATGGCGACAGAAACCTAATCTGCACATGCCCCCCAATGGACGCTTACGAAGAAGCCGCTGAGTAAGCGGGCTGAAATTCACGACCGACCCCCGAAATTATGGGGGTCGGCCATAAGAAATGGGCGGTGCCCCGAAGGGCAAAGCCAAAGACCATCAGGTGGAGGAACAATGAAACACTATGTCCTCAAAAATGCCCGTTCACGGCAAGCCTGCGTTGCCAGGCAAACACCCAACAGAAAACATCACGTCGATGTTGTCCTCTCTGGCGAGGACACCGAAGCATCTGCACAGATCGTCCTGGATTTCTTTGATGCCTTGAACAGGCTGGTCGAACATCATTCTTACATCATCAACATTCGCAGGTTGGCTAAAGATCCGGTCGAAGGGCCGCTGTACTGGTCTGGGCGAACGGCACTGTTTTGGGGGGATATCCACGAAAACTGGCGGTTGGATGACTCTGAGAAATCCTGGACCTCACAGGTTGTGAACCTGTCGTCGCGCACAATATTTGTCGGCAGCGCCGTTTTGCTGCTTGCTCAGATCGGGCGGGCAGAAAAAACAGTCGCCGCGGTGCACCCCAACTTCACGGCCGCAGCGCAGGAAATCGGACTGATCGAAGATGGATCGGGTATCCACATGGCCAATGATAACCGTTTGCACAGCGCATCGACCCGGTTGAGCGCATTACGGTTGTTGTCCAATTTCGTTTCGATCGATCACGGAGAGCACCTCGCAGACACTCTGCGCGGATACATCGGACTGTCCGAGCCTAAAAGGACCGCCAAGAGCCATATTGCAATCCGGCTTTTCCAACGGTCCGAGGCCGATCCACAAGTGCGCCGAGCCATCGAAACGATGAGTGATAATCTTGAGGACCCATTGCGGATCTCGGATCTGGCGCAATTGCTGGGTACGTCTACCCGACAGTTGCAGCGTCGGTTCCTGAACAGAACCGGCACAAAGCTTTTGACAACGTACAGAGAGCTGCGTCTGGAACGGGCTGACACGTTGCTTCGAACAACGGATCTGTCGCAGCGAGAGATTTCGGCAGCCACCGGGTTTTCGTCTGCCGTCGCTTTGGGTCGCGCCTTTCGCGCCCACTACAAGACATCCCCGGACGACATCCGAAATCAACGCTTTGCGGGACAGTTATCTGCCAGGTAGGACGGAAAGGACCGCGCCCTGGTAAACAGTCGGTTCGTCCCCCCGCATCAAGTCAAACACACTCGCTGACCCACGCATCGGGTGAGTTGCCGTCCCATCGGGCCGTCATTAGCGTGCGCACTGAAGCTGTTTTGGTTGGCTCAGTCTTGTAGATTGCAGGCGCGCTCATCGCTGGCAAATGACCGCCCGACCCCACCTTTTGAAGTTACGACAGGCGCAACTCCCTGCATTTGTCAGGGATAGGGGGCACAAACGTGAGGCGCCGTCCGGCTTTCGACCAGACGCGCCAGTTCATAGGCCGAAACGCGGGTTCCTATGCCTTTCAGATCGAACGGTCCCGCCGGGGTCATATCTATCCGGACCTGACGCGCTGTCGCTTCTGAGACAAGCACCTGACCGTCCTTAGCGATTTCACACAGGCGTGCCGCCAGATTGGGTGCAGGCCCAATTGCCGAGTAATCCAAACGACCCTCAAAACCAATCCGACCCAAAGTTGCTGCCCCCGTTGCGATCCCAATGCCGAGACCAAGACCGTGCTGAGCGATACCGGCCCTGTACGGCACCATCGCCTTTCGGACATTCACTTGCATTTTCTGGGCCAAATCAACGGCTCTCTGCGCAGCATCATCCAGCGGCACTGGCGCGCCGAACAAAACCATCAAACCGTCGCCGAGAAACCGTTCCAACGTTCCCCCGCAGGCTTCGACAAGCGGTCCACAAGTGCCATGAAATGCGTTGAGCGCCGCGACGACTTGATCCGCATTGGCAACGGTGGCGAAGGCCGTGAACCCGCGCAGATCGGCAAAAAGAACTGTGATCTCGGCCTTACGGGTCCTCAAGACATCCGCCTCATCCGTCGCGCCGACAATCATCGCCGCCACCTGAGACGGCAGGAAGCGTTTCAGACGATTGGTGCGCTCGATCTCTTCTATCTGGTTGGCGACCCGAGTTTCCAGCGCTGCATTCAAATCGGCCAGTTGGGCTTTTTGCACTTCGACTTGCCCGTAAAGCGCACCCAGTTTTTCGCTGGTCTGGTTCACGTGGTTTGCCAGCTCGCCCAGTTCGTCCCGATTGGGAACCGTAATCCGGTTGTCGAACCCACCCCGGGACAGCTTGCTGAGCACCGCATGGATACGTTCGATCGGCCACAACAGGGACGACGAAATCGAATATCCCAACAAAAGGGCAATCCCAATCGCCGCGATCGCCGCAGCCGTGATGCTTAGGCGTGAAGTCAAATATGCTTGTTCTGTAGTCCGCGCCAGTTCGCGCACTTCCTGTTCGACATTCTGCGCCACGGTATACGCCTCGCGCTGCATGGCTTGGAGCGGCTCGAACATGTGGTCGATACCGTGTTGCGCTGCGGCTAACAGATTGCCTTCGCGGTTCAGACGGCGCAGTTCAGTGATTGCCGGTAAAATGTCCTGAAGGTCAGATCGAAGGTTCGCAATCGCCTGCGCATCCGGCATTCCGGGCTGCCCGAAACTGCGAAAACCAAGGGCAAGGTTACGCTCTAGTGCTGCCGAAACGTGAAGTATCGAACGCGTAGAAGCTCCCAGAAATCCGTTCTGACGAGGAAAGTCTTTCAGGTTTTGCGGAACGAACAAGGACAGTAGATGTGTGTTCAGGTTCGAGATCGTCGTGTGGGTGTCATTAAAAAACGCAATACGCTCCTGATCGCGCATCATCGTCTCGGACCGCAGATTGGCCTGATGCAAAGCATATAGACCAAACAACACCAAACAGACCAGCAGACCGGTTATTCCTAGAAAAGCCACCAGCAGCTTGGCCCGAACCGAAAGAGCGACCTTGGCGACGCTGAGCGCAACCAAGGGCGGCCTGTCAGGGCCACCGTTGCGGTCGTGTGTCATGCTGCACCCCCCGCCGAAATACGCGGCAGAACTAGCGTCATTGTACATAAATATGCAAAAAAACGCTAGCAAATAGATCAAAATGTCTGTGCAAATTGCACTGCTCTAGCAGAGTTTGCGCTACTTTTTGGACGGGTTGTTTTCGGCGTAATCGCGCAGGCATTGGGTATCCGCGGCAACCGAGTGATTACGGTTGATTTTCACGCCCTCCGGCTTGAGCTGCGAAAACGCACGGCTCAGGCTTTCGGGCTTCATGCCCAAGCGTCCTACAATCAGCATCTTGTCATAAGGCGGCTCAACCTCACAGCCGTCGGCCACCATGTCGGACAGGTTCATCAAAAATTTGGCCACCTGCTGAGCGCCAGTCTGGGCCTTGAGTTATTCAAGCTGTGCGACCAGCGAATGCAGATGGGTAAAGGTCGAAGTCAGGATCGATACGCGAATCTCAGGGTCTTCGCACATCAGGGACAAAAAAACCGGGTTGGGAAGGTGCATCACTACACAGGCCAATATGGCTTCTACCCGTGTTAGCGCCATGCTCATCGTCATGACATTTCGCAACGCGATCACCGTTGCACAGTTTAGCTAGTGAGATCGGTACCCAGCGCGGCCCACCGCACTGCCTTAACGAAAGTCAGGCCCATGGCAGAGTAGCGTTATGGTAAAAAGGCCAGCCACATTCATGAATTCAAAAAAATGCCGTGGTATTGCCTTGAAATAAGGGGATTGATTGGCGACTGTTGCTGAAAATACCTATTGAATGGTGGTTTATGTGCCAAAAGTTCTGACTGAAATGAACGGCGCGCGCAAAAAAGGTGGTGAGTTGTAAATGGCAAACTATTCCTACATTGGATATGATCCCGACGTCATCACGGTGGGGTCGGGCCAGGTCATTTTGGACACCGATTTTGACCCGGCCACTGACCGGCACGTTTTCAATGTCGAGGATGCAGCAGGCGGTGACATTCTGTCACGCCCCGGGAATCCAACTCTGCCCGATACCGGCACTGTCTTTAACGGCGACTTCAACAGCAACGAAAGCGGCGATGACTTAACACAGACCGGTACGGTCACCAATCTGGACGGGTCCACAACATTTTTCAGTGGTGATATTTACCTTGAAGAATCCTATATTCTGACCGATCCGGACGGTGGCACCATCACCGTCTACCGGGTCGAGGTCGAGGGTGACCTGGCAGGCTATATTACGTCAGAGCCTTTGGAACCCGGCACTGCCTATTCGATGACGATTGTCAACGTCACGCCAGGCAATGCGCCTGATACAACCGACCCCACATCCATCGTTGACGTGCCCTGCTTTACGGCTGGCACACTGATCCGGACACCGGGTGGAGATATTGCGATCGAACGTCTGAGTGTAGGCGATTTGGTTGAGACGATGGACCGGGGTCCGCAGCGTATCCGCTGGATCGGTGCGCGTACGCTGACCAGTCAAGAGCTGTCGGAAAAGCCCAAACTGCGCCCGATCCGCATCGCCGCCGGTGCATTAGGCAGCGGACTGCCTCAGCGCGACTTACTTGTTTCCCCGCAACACCGGATGCTGGTGCGGTCCGCCATTGCAATCCGAATGTTCGAAACCAGCGAAATTCTCGTGGCCGCGCACGCGCTGGTTGGAATTTCCGGTATCTCGGTCGAGGAAAACGCTCAAACCGTCGAGTATTATCACATGCTGTTCGAACAGCATGAGATCGTCTTTGCCGAAAGCGCCCCATCGGAAAGTCTGTTTGCTGGTGCCGAGGCCCTCAGGACTGTGCCGGCTGCGGCACGGGCAGAAATGCTGGAACTGTTTCCCGCCTTGGCCACAGAGGATTTCGTACCGCCATCAGCGCGTCCGATCCCGGCCAAAGGCAGGCAGGTTCGGCATATGGTGCAACGCCACATCAAGAACAACCGATCATTGATCGAGTAATCGAGAATAATTGAAGAGCAACAGCGAACTTAATTGTGTTACGCAAAACAACCCCATAAGGGGCTGAAAAGCATCTTGTCCAATTGAACGGAAATGGCAGGTGGCGGAGACGAAGGGATTCGAACCCTCGAGACCCTTCCGGGCCTACTCCCTTAGCAGGGGAGCGCCTTCGACCACTCGGCCACGTCTCCGCTGGCCGGTATATCCTTGCATGTCGACCAGATACAAGACGATTTTGATCAAGCGCGATATTTTTCTGAAATCGAATGCGCCGGGGCTGCTGAGATGCATTTGCTTGACGAAAGTGCTGCCCCATCTGTTTCCTAGTGCGATTTGAAACTATGAAGAGCGTCACTACAACGTTAACCCGGTTCCTCAGCTTCAATTGCGGCCCGCATGAGGAACAGAGTCGCCGGATCTAGTTCGCTTTGGGCCATGATAGCCTCAAAGTTGGGGTTCAATGCGTTGGTGCCCCAAGGTCGTACAGCCAGGGCAATCCAGATCGCAACAGTGCTGTCATTGTCCAACTGATGCCTAAACACATCCAGGATCCGGGACCGCAACTCGGGATAGGTCGTTCCGCCATCGGCCAGACTGCGGATTAGGATGCGCTTTTCGGCGGCGGAGCGTTCAAGCCGCTGCAGCGACTTTTCGATTTCAAGGATTGCCCGATCCCCATCAACTGTGATTCCCGCCAGCCCCCAGTCGTATAGGTTGAGGTTTCCGCTGCGAAGCGCGCTTTGATAGCCAAGCCTTACGCGTTCTTTAGCCTTTGGATCCGACTGAAGACCCAACAATCGGATAAGTGCCGGTGCGTAGGCTAAACGATTGGGATTGCGAAGATCCTGCAATAATTGTGCGGTTGTCACAGCATCGGTCAGGTGGGTCAAAAGCCAATAGGGCGCGCGGTGGATTTCGATCAGCGCCGTGTTGCGCAACAGGCGATCTTCATGTGTGAGATAGGCACTGAAAAAGGCAACCTGCGCCGCGCGATCCGGCGCGCCACTGGCCCAGCCCTGCCCCTCGGCACGCAGTGTTTTAAGGAAGTGGGCCCTGTCCGGTGTCATCAGGAACCCTTTGGTCCAACCACTGGGCAGGCTGCGACCGGCCTTGTCCTGATACCCCGCCCCGTAGATCATCAAAACCGTTCTGCTCGGACTCGCACGAAAGGCGGATCGCGTAACGCTGTCGACCAGGAAAGGTATCTCGGGCAATCCCCCAACCTGTTCCGGTGTGCCTTTCAAAACCGTAACGGGGGAGAACTTGAAAGGGTTGTCTGGCGATGGTGCCGCCAGCACGATCACACGCGCCGAAAGAATCCGGTCCGCCAGAGAATATTCCGGAAGCTCAACGCAGACGCCGCATGCTTGGGCAGGGCGGGAATGGAAGCCCACGCAAAGCGCGAACACCGCAAACAATTGCAAGACGCGCCACATGGATCACGCTCCGTCTAATAGCACCCCAGCCTGAATGCGGGCTTTCGGGTTTCCTGACCATGTATCCGAAAACCGGGTTTTCAGCGAATGGTTTGCAATTTGCAGGCGGCACCGGGTGCACATAGCCGGTGGACTTACATCAGGTCGTTTTCCACATCCTCTGCTGAGATGCCCAGTGCATCCAATCCATTTTCAAGGTGATCCGACATATGCGGCGTACCGATCAGGTAGTCTGCGCAAGGGGTTGAAGCCTCGGACTTGGCGGTTGCGATAGCCTCAGGCAGATCTTCGGCGAAAAAGCTTTCACGCCCGACCCACATGACAGCCACCAGTTCGGCCTGTTCGTCCTCGCTCATCCGGTCAATGAAGGCGCGCAATTCGCCCTCGGCACGACCCAATTCGCGCCCCATCATTGCAACCTGAGCAATTTTCCTTGGCGAAATTTCCATCATGACCCAACTCCTCGTATTCGCGGTTTCAATAGTACCACAACCATGAGGAAGGGGCTGAGTCTTTGATCTTAAGCAAAGACCTAAGGGCTAAGGCTTGCGACTGCGGGATATCGGCTGATCGGGCACAGGGGCGGTTCGGAACGGGACAAACCGGGCCTTCTTGATCTTAAGTTTGATCGCCTGCCACACAATAAGGAAAAACGCACGCCGCGCACCGAAGGGGCGCCGCAGCAGCGACCACAGGATCGCCCGGTTGGTCAGCGGCGCGCGCGGCCCGGTCAGGGTGGCAATCAATCCACCCGCTTTTCGACCATAGTCAATCCAGACGCCGATACGCTCGGGGCGATGGTCGAACCGGAACTCATACGTCCCTTCGATCTTTTGAAACGGTGAGACATGCATCAGCTTGTCCGCAACGATGCGATCCGTCGGCTGGATCGGCGCAAACCCGGGATTGTTGCACAGATAGCTGTGGCGCGTGCCGTAAGTGTTCGTAACCTCTGCTACCACCGCATATAGTTGTTCATCGGCATCGAAACAGAACCAGAAGCTTACCGGATTGAAGACATGCCCCAGCACCCGTGGCTGCGTCAGCAACTCAATTCTTGCCGGTTGCGTAACACCCATTTCGTCGAATTTAGCTCGCAACCACGCCGCACCCTGCCCTTTGCCGGGTTCACCGCCGTGGTCACGGTCTCGCCAGTACATCGCATTGGCTCGGTTTATCGAAAACAAAAGCGGTGTGTCAGGCCGGGCTTCGGGGTCCAACAGGATGTAATCAATGGAATACCGAAACGCATTCTCGATCCCGCCTTTTCGACCGTGGTAAGTGTGGCCTGAAATATGGTCGATCCTGTTCATTCTCGTCTGCGTTCCAGTTTTCCTGTAAGCTGTTCAAGTGGCGCTGTTTTTTTTCATGTACATGTTTATCATACGAAACATGGTCCGGATTGGATTAAATTCGCATCACAATGTGATCCAGCTTGGGGCTTACCGCGTAATGTTGTTATGTTTACCGAGATCGATACCGCGACCTTGGATGAACCGGTGGCCAGCAGGCCTTCACAGAAACCGTGGCGCGCAAAAAAACGCATCAGGGGAAGACCGGTGAACCGAGCGCAAGACAGTTGTGACAAACGAGTTGAGTGGGTTGACCACGTCAGACGCATAAGGGACGCACAGGATCAGGCAGCGTTTGCTGAGTTGTTTCAGCACTTCGCGCCGCGGATCAAGGCGTTCCTGATCAAGTCGGGCTCAGATGCGGCCATGGCCGAAGAGTGCGCTCAAGAGGTGATGGTCACGCTGTGGCACAAGTCACATTTGTTCGACCCCACGCGGGCAACCGTGGCCACATGGGTGTTCACGATCGCGCGGAACAAGCGCATCGACGTCCTGCGCAAACAACGCCGCCCCGAGCCCGAAGAACTGGGATGGGGACCCGAGGCTGAACCGGAGCAGGACGACATACTCGTGCTGCAACAGGAAACCGCGCAGTTGCGCAACGCGATGACCGCGCTGCCAGAGGCGCAACGGCAACTGATCGAGAAAGCCTATTTTGGCGATCTGAGCCATCGAGAAATCGCTTCTCAGACTGGATTGCCACTGGGAACGATCAAATCACGGATACGGCTGGCGCTGGACCGCTTGCGCCATGCGATGAATTGAGATGACGGATATGAGCAATAAGATCAAACATCACCTGACAGACGACCTGCTGATGGCTTACGCCGCAGGCACTCTGCCCGAGGCTTTCGACCTGATGGTCGCGACACATCTTTCCCTGTGCAATCAATGTCGTGCGCAGGCCGAAAGCTTTGACGCCGTTGGCGGTTATGTCCTGGAAGAACAGGACGAGACCGTTGCGATGAACGACAAGGCACTTGCGGAAACGATGGCTTTGATCGCAAACGGTGCGCCGATTGCCAAACCCAGGCGACCCGGCTGCTCGGTTTTGCCAAGCCCGTTGCAGGATTACGTTGGCGGCGATGTGAACGACATCCGCTGGCGACCAATCGGCATGGGGGTCAAGCAGGCGATCCTGCCGACGAGCGGCGAAGCGACCGCCCGGTTGCTCTTCATTCCGGCGGGCACCGCAGTTCCCGACCACAGCCATAATGGCGTGGAGCTGACAATGGTTCTGCAGGGCGCGTTTTCTGATGAGGTCGACCGTTTTGCCCGTGGCGATGTGGAGATTGCAGATGAAGACCTGCACCATACGCCGACAGCCGACATTACCGAGGATTGCATCTGCCTGGCTGTCACTGACGCGCCGCTGAAATTCAACAAGCTGATGCCGCGTCTGTTCCAACCGTTCCTGAAGATCTGACGCAATCAGCGCTCATGTGGTACCCTGCCCTGCAAGCTGATTGTTGGAGGCATTTGAAATGATCCGGACTATGTTCTTCGTTCTTGCCCTTATGGGTTTCTCATCTGTCGCTTCTGCCCAGTTGGTCGCTGACGTGAAGTTCGAACCGGGCAATTTCGGGACAATGGTCAATGGTACCGTCACTGGAAACGAGTACTTCGACTACAAGTTGGGTGCAAAAGCCGGACAAGAGATGTTTGCCGACCTGAAGGTAAGCGACACAAATGGCTATGGCGTGATCTACTTCAACATCCTGCCGCCGGACAGTGATGGTTTCGCGATCTACAACGGCTCGACCGACGGGAATACCGCGCGCATCGAATTGCCTGAGGATGGAGACTACACAATCCGGGTCTACCTGATGGGCAATGACCGCGATTCGGACAAGACGGTCGGCTACAATCTGGATCTGTCAATCCAGTAATGCCTAGCCTTCGGACTGGCCCAGAGGCACAACGTTGGTCTGATCGTCAGGCGCCAGTTCCTCGAAATCGAAGTTATCCAACCGCTGTGCCCGGCGGCCAGCCTTTTCCGCGCTGATCTTGATTTCCGAGATATCCTTGGCCGCTTGCCCAAAATGGCGGTCCAGATTGCCGACCCGATCACCCAAACGCTCAACATCCTTGTGCAGCAAACCCAGTTCTTTGCGGATCGCCCCAGCTTGTTCCCGCATCCGCGCGTCTTTGAGGATCGCACGCATCGTGTTCAGTGTCGCCATGCAGGTGGTGGGCGAGACGATCCACACGCGTTTGGTGAAACTCTCCTGCACCAGTTCAGGAAATTTGGCATGAAGTTCGGCATAGACCGCCTCGGACGGTAGGAACATCAGTGCTCCATCTGCCGTTTCACCGTCCAGAATGTACTTCTCGGAAATATCTGTAATGTGCTTACGCACCGTGCTGCGGAACATCTGAACCGCCGCCTTCAACTCCATGTCATTGGTCGAACCAATCAACGCCTCATAGGCTTCCAACGGGAACTTGCTGTCGATGACAATCGGTCCCGGAGGGTTAGGCAGGTTGATCAGACAATCCGCCCGGCGCCCGTTCGACAGGGTTGCCTGCAGCTGGAAACTATCCGAAGGCAGCGCCTTAGAGACGATATCGTTCAACTGGATCTCTCCAAACGCACCGCGGGTCTGTTTGTTCGACAGGATATCCTGCAGAGACAATACATCGCCCGACAGTTTGGTAATATTGTCCTGCGCCTTGTCGATGGCGGCCAGACGCTCCTGCAACTGCGTCAGCGATGTAGCGGTTTGTTTGGATGATCCATGCAGCGATTCCTTCATCCGCTCCTGCATCTCGGCCAAAGCACGCGCCGATTTCATCGCGTTGTCCGCCAGTCGGTCATTCATCTGCTGCTGGACCGAGGACAGCCGGGATTCAACCGTCTGGATCACCTGCACCTGCGCATTGGCCTGCGTGTCCGAGACATGCTGCAAGCCACCGCGCAATTGTTCCTGCCCTTGCCCCAGCTGCTGCACATGCTGGCCAAGATGCGCCATTTGGCGGGACAAAGGTTCTGCCATACGGGCCGACCGGTTGGCTGCGCGCAGCGACAAAAACAGCAACAGCAGGATCAGCGTAACAACCCCACCCACGGTTAGGATCACGGGGTCGTTCAGCGCATATTGGGTTCCTGCAATCTCGATCATGTCGCCTCGGATGTTCTTGTTTTATTCTCCATAGCCCAACCAAGCCAATGGATCAACTGCGGCCGAACAATCGCTCGATATCGCTCAGCTTCAATTCCACGTAAGTTGGCCGCCCGTGGTTGCACTGACCGGAATGGGGCGTGGCCTCCATTTCCCGTAGTAAGGCGTTCATTTCTTCAGCCCGCATGCGACGACCCGACCGGACCGACCCATGACAGGCCACCCGGCTGAGGATCGCCTCGATCCGCGCTTGCACCATCTGGCTTTCGCCCTGATCGGCCAGTTCGTCGAGGATATCCAGGATCATCGCCCGCGCGTCCACCTCGCCTAGAATAGCCGGCGTTTCGCGCACGGCAACCGCACCGCCGCCAAAGGGTTCAATTGTCAGTCCCAGCTTTGCCAGGTCGTCCGCAACCTGCATCAATCGCGCGCAATCGCTGTCGGACAATTCAACAATTTCCGGGATCAGCAGTGCCTGCGCAGCGACGCCATTCTCTGCCGTCTGTTTTTTGAGCTTTTCATAAACCAGCCGCTCATGTGCCGCATGTTGATCAACGATCACCATGCCGTCTGCGGTTTGGGCGATGATGTAGTTCTCATGTACCTGCCCACGTGCCGCCCCCAAAGGCAGGTCTTCGACCGGTGTTTCTGGGACCGAAGCCGGTTCGACAATGCTGCCGCTGTAGTCCTGAGACAATTCGGCAAATCCCGGTGCCTGCGCCTGATACGCCACATTCCGTGTAGCTGGTGACGGGCGGTCCATCTGATAAACGCGCGCCGGTGCAGGCAGTACCGGTTCCGGACGCATAGCGCCCAAAGTCGCATTCGCCACCGTGGAGGAGGCCCTGTGTCCGGCCTCGGCCAGCGCGTGCCTCAGGGCCGAGACGATCAACCCGCGCGCGACGCCCGGATCGCGAAACCGGACCTCGGATTTTGCCGGGTGCACATTCACGTCAACCAGCGTCGGATCACAATCAATGAACAGGGCTGCAGCGGGATGGCGATCACGGCTGAGGAAATCGAAATAGGCCGCCCGCAGCGCGCCCGTCAGCATCTTGTCGCGCACAGGACGACCATTGACGAACAGATACTGCGCCACTGCCGCTCCGCGCGAATAGGTCGGCAGGGCGGCGTAACCGTACAACCGGATCCCCTCGCGGCTCGCATCAATCTGCAGCGCGTTTTCCGCAAATTCGCGCCCGATCACGCGGGCCAAACGGGCGTGAAGCGCGTCGAACAGATCCCCATTTTCGCGGTCGGCCCGAAACGTCACGCGCCCCTCGCCTCCGCCGGAAATATCGCGCAAGGTGAAGGTCACCGCAGGCTCAGCCATGGCCAGCCGTTTGACGGTGTCGTTGATCGCCTGCGCCTCGGCCCGGTCGGTGCGCATGAATTTCAATCGCGCAGGCGTTGCAAAAAAGAGATCGCACAGTTCAACCACTGTGCCAGCACGCAAGGCCGCAGGTTTCACCCTGTCCATCCGACCACCTGCCACGTGGATCGAGGCCGCCTCGCCTCCCGACACCCGGCTGGTGATGGTCAGGCGGCCGACCGCGCCCAGCGAAGGCAGGGCCTCACCCCGGAACCCGAAGGTGTGGATATTCAACAGATCGGACCCGTCGATTTTTGACGTCGCGTGGCGCGACAAGGCCAATGGCAGATCCTCAGCAGCAATCCCACAGCCATCATCGGTGACGCGAATCAGCGTCTTTCCCCCATCGGCAATGTCGATCGCGACGCGGGTTGCGCCTGCGTCGATGGCATTTTCCACCAATTCCTTGACCGCGGAAGCCGGACGTTCAACAACCTCGCCTGCCGCAATACGGTTGATTGCTGCGTCGTCAAGTTGCCGGATGACCGGTCGATTATCGCTGATATTGGGGTGTGCCTGCGCCATACCACCAGACCTAGCACATTCGCGCGCGATTCTGCCACAGCTTTGGCTTGATTTAATGTGAGGAGGGGGCGTTCGAACAATCGCACAGTGCCAGCCTAGACTTGCGGCCAGTCTGGGCGCGATTGCTCGAACGATCCGGAGTGAGTGGTGGTCATCCAATAATCAATGGGCCAACTCATACCACGAATAAAGTTTCACGATGCGAAGACTCTCTGGGCCCCAATTCAGGTGGCGAAGTTTGGCCGATGCGGTGCAGAGCCTGACGGCGGGAAAATGCCGGGTCAAGCGGTTCCGGGTGCACCCGCCCGTGTCCGGCACGGCCCCCACAAAGCCGTAAACGCAAGGATCAAACCGGACATTGTTGCGATCATGCCCGCTGCACTGACCGCGTCTGCCGCCCCCAGCCAGAGCGGGCCATACCCAGCCAGCACGTACCCGGAGACTGCCGACAGGATGGCAAAGATGATGCTCCATGCGATCTGGGTTTCCAGCCGGTTGGTCATCATGCGCGCCGCTGCGGGTGGGCAAATGAACATGGCAATCACAATGATCGAACCCACGGCGTCAAATGCCGCCACGGCGGCAATAGCTGCCGTGATCACAAGGGCCATGCCAAGAACTCCGGTCCGGACACCAATGGTGCGCGCGAACCCTTCGTCGAAGGTGGAAATCTTCAGCGGCCGCCAGAACAGCCATACAAAGACAGATACCCCCAGCAAAGTCAGCGCAATCCGAGGCAATTCCGGCGGCAACCCCGCCAGCGCCACGGGATCCAACACCGAAGACCAGCCCACCGCGTCCAACCAGATCAGGCTTTCCAGATTGCCATAAAGCGCATGTTCAACATCCAAGTGTACGGTCGAAGTATCGGTTTGTTCGAGCAGCAGCACACCGGCTGCAAACATCGTGGTGAAAACCACCCCCATCGCGGCACCCGCCTCGATCTGCCCCAGCCGCCTGACAGCTTCGATCAGAACCACAGCCACCACTGCCGCGCCCGCGGCGCCCAGCATCATTGGCCAGGTCGAAATCGTTCCGGTCAGCAGAAAGGCCACGACAATACCCGGCAGCACCACATGGCTGATCGCATCCCCGATCAAGGCCTGTTTGCGCAAGACCAGGAAGTTCCCGGGCAAAGCGCAAGCGATGGCGGCAAACGTGCCGATCAGCAAGGGTGTCAAAGACAGGGGTACAAATTCTTCACCGCTCATGCCGGAACCTCCTGCGGGCCGCCGATCTGGCGGTCGATCTCGGCGATCTGATCTTGGGTCAGGACGGTTTCGATGTCCCGCAACCCGTCATAGAGCGCAGCCGTTGCCTCATGCATCTGATCAGCCCTGACGATTTCCCAGCGCCTTTCATCGCGCAACGCCTTGGCCGCGCGCGCCTTGCCTGTTTCGGTGGCCACGCCATCCGCCCGCGCCAAACCGGCACGCCGCAAGAGACGCAAGGTCAGTGGCTCATAGATCTTTTGCCCTTGCGCCAGTGCCAGCAGACCCTGCCGAATATGAACCCGGCGCTGGAACCGCAGGTGCCGCAGAACCGCTGCCAGAACTCCTCGGACAGGCGCAAGTAACAGGGACAGTGCGAAAAAGCCAAAGCTGACCAGTACAATGATCGGGCCGGTGGGCAGATTGGGGGCCGAGGCTGACATCACCGCACCCAGATAGCCCGCCAACCCTCCGGCCAGTCCAGCCAGCAGCACCACGCGGTCCGAACGGTCCGTCCAGAAACGCGCCGTGACAGGTGGGATAATCAGCAGCGCCACAATCAGGATCAGCCCGACAATTTTCAGGCCCACCACAGTAACTGCCATGACCAGCCCCATCATCGCCAGATCAATCCGGTGCACCGGCAGGCCCCGGGCAGCAGCGTATTCAGGGTCGAAGGCGACCATGGTCATAGGTCGGCGAATGATCATGACCAGCAACAGCGTCGCTGCCCCACCGATTGCGATGACCAGCGCATCCGCCCACAACATCCCTGCGGTTGAGCCCAGCAGGAACCCTTCCAGCCCGGCCTGACGACCGACGCCCATGGTCTGGATCACGGTCAGCAGAACGATGCCGAGACCGAAAAACACCGACAGGATGGCACCAATGGCGGCATCCTCGGCCAGTCGTGTGTGGCGTGTCAGCCAATTCATGCAAAGCAAACCGACCCAGGCCGACACGGCCGATCCGGCCAGCAAACCGATCAGGTTGCGCCCATCGCCGCCAAGGGCGACCAAAACCATGAACCCAAGGCAGACGCCGGGCAAAGTCGCGTGGCTGATGGCGTCGCTGACCAGCGCGCGTTTGCGCAAGAACAGGAACGTCCCGGTCACACCAGCGGATATACCCAATAAGGTCGCACCAATCGCGACCAGCGTGGCGTTATAGCCCAGCTGCAGGGTCAGAGCATCCCAAAGCATGATTTACCCCAATGCGCGCGAAATCTGGTCGATCTGGGCTGTGGCCAAACGGCCGCCATACGCCGATTGCAGGGTTTCGGCGGTAAAGGCCTCGGCCACAGTTCCCTCAGCCACTTTGCGGGTATTGATCAGGAATACATGGTCGAAATAATCAGTCACCGTAGCCAGATCGTGATGTACGACGACAACGGTCTTGCCAGCCTCTTTCAGCGACTTCAACACTGCGATTATTGCTTTTTCCGTCGCGGCATCGACACCGGCAAAGGGCTCATCCAGCAGATAAAGATCGGCATCCTGCGCCAGAGCACGGGCAAGGAAAACGCGCTGCTGCTGGCCGCCTGAAAGTTGACCAATCTGGCGGTCGGCAAAATCGCGCATCCCGACCCGGTTAAGGCAGTCCATGGCCCGGGACATATGACGAGCACGGACGCGGCCCAACAACCCCAGCTCGCGGGACAGGCCCATCAACACAACGTCAATCACACGCGTCGGGAAATCCCAATCGACGCTGGCGCGTTGTGGTACATACGCGATCTTGGCGCGCTGTTTCTCAAGCGGTTCACCAAAAACCGAAACCTGCCCGGACAGGGGTGAGACAATACCCAGCGCCGCCTTCAGAAGCGTAGACTTCCCCGCCCCGTTTGGTCCGATGATCGCCGTCATCGCGCCGGGCTGCACGGTCATATCCACCGAAAACACGGCGGGTTTCTGACCGTAAGAAACAGTCAGACCGCGAATGACCAGAGGGCAGTCCTTTGTAGTTTTCTCAGCAACCGAAGCACCCTGATGCGCAGCCAGCGACAGCATCGTTCAGGACCCCGCCGACAATTTGCCGTTCATGCCATGCTCGGGCACGTCTGCGCCCAACGCCCCGGCAATCACAGAGATGTTGTGGTCCAGCATCCCGATATACGTACCCTCGTACGTGCCCGGTTCACCCATCGCGTCGGAATACAGCTCTCCGCCGATGCCAACATCATGGCCTTTGGCCGCGGCCCCTTCGATCAGCGCGCGCATGGACCGATCAGAAACCGAGCTTTCGACGAACACCGCCGTCAGCTGCTGATCTACCAAGGTATCGACCAGTTCGCCGATCCTGTTCAAACCGGCCTCGGACTGGGTCGAGATGCCTTGAATGCCAAGCACCTCATAGCCGTATGCCTCACCGAAATAGCCAAAGGCGTCATGCGCCGTTACAAGCACACGGTTGTTTTCCGGCACGTCGGCCAGCACTTGTTTGCCGTAGGCTTCCAACTGATCAATCTCGGCCAGATGTGTCTGCGCGTTCGCGGCGAAAAAATCAGCAGCTTCAGGGCGCGCGTCTGTCAGGGCTTTTTGAACTTCGACCACCACATCGCGCCAGACGGCCGGGCTCATCCATACATGCGGGTCATACTTGTCGGCATAATCGTCATGTGCGCGCAGCTTGGACTTATCGACACCCTCGGCAACAGCCACGACCGGGCGTTTGCGCCCAAGATCATGGAAAAAGTTTTCCATCTGCGCTTCAAGGTAAAGACCGTGCCACAGGATCAAATCCGCCCGGGTCATAGCCACGATATCGCTGCGGGTCTGACGATAAGCATGCGGGTCGACGCCCGGGCCCATCAGGCCTTTGACCTCAACCTGTTCCCCACCAATCTGACGCGCCGCATCAGCGATCATGCCTGTGGTTGCAACCACTTTCAGCGGTGCCTCGGCCCAGGCTGTGACCGGCAAAGCGGCGGCAAAAGCCAAAGCCGCAAGAAAACTACGACGAATCATTTCTGACCCCATTTAGGTATCCTCTTGAGAATGAATATGCGAACCATTCGCAACTAAGTCAACGTCATTGCGAATTATTCGCAAGAAAACATTAAATTTGTCCATTTGGTCAAAAAAATTGCACGCGCAAGGCCGCTATGCCTTCCAATTAGCGCCAAGCCGTGCGATTTTGGCGCAAACCTCCCAAAGGATGTGAAGATGGAAACGCAGAGCTCAGAAAGCCCCGTGCGCACCGCGCATCTGCCGCAAGTGACCGAGCCTAGAAACCCTGGAATGGAATTGGATCTGGACTGGGTACGCGCCGTGCAGGTCAATACTTCGGCCATTGAACGCCGCGCCGCGACCCTGCCCGGTCGTCGGTCTGTCAAAAAAGAGTATCAGGCCGCGTGGCTGTTGAAGGCGGTCACGATGATCGACCTGACCACCCTGTCGGGTGACGATACGGTCGGACGTGTGCGCCGTCTGTGTGCCAAGGCACGGCAACCCGTTGCACCTTCGGTTCTGAAAGCGCTGGATATGCCGCCGATCACAACCGGGGCCGTTTGCGTCTATCACGACATGATCGAAACCGCCGTGGACGCTCTGCATGGCACTGGCATCCCTGTTGCTGCGGTTTCCACCGGCTTCCCGGCAGGTTTGTCGCCATTCCATCTGCGCGTGGCCGAGATCGAAGAAAGCGTGAAGGCCGGTGCCGAGGAAATCGACATCGTGATTTCACGCCGTCACGTCCTGTCTGGCGACTGGCAAGCTTTGTATGACGAGATGAAGGCCTTCCGTGTGGCTTGCGGCGATGCGCATGTCAAAGCCATCCTCGCCACCGGAGAGCTGGGCAGCCTGCGCAACGTCGCGCGTGCTTCACTGGTTTGCATGATGGCGGGTGCTGATTTCATCAAGACTTCGACCGGTAAGGAAAGCGTCAACGCGACCCTACCCGTTTCGCTGGTGATGATCCGCGCGATCCGCGACTACTATGACCGGACCGGGTATCGTGTTGGTTACAAACCAGCAGGTGGGATCTCCAAAGCCAAGGACGCATTGGTGTACCTGTCGCTAATCAAAGACGAGTTGGGTGATCGTTGGCTGGAACCTGACTTGTTCCGCTTTGGCGCGTCATCGCTGCTGGGCGATATCGAACGGCAATTGGAACATTATGTAACGGGCGCATATTCCGCCGGTTACCGTCACTCTATGGGCTGAGGACAAGAACAATGACAGTCAAAGAGATTTTCGAAACCATGGACTATGGCCCCGCCCCCGAAAGCGCGGCTGAAGCGCTGGCCTGGCTGGTCGATCAGGGCGACAAGTTCGGTCACTACATCGACGGTGCCTTTACCAAGCCGGGTAAGGGGTTTGAGAGCCGCAACCCAGCGACCGGAGAGGTTCTGGCCAAGCTGACACAGGCGAAACAAGCCGATGTGGATGCCGCCGTGGCTGCCGCACGCAAGGCGCAGCCGAAATGGGAGAAGCTGGGCGGCGCAGGCCGCGCTAGGTACCTCTATGCCATCGCGCGCCTGTTGCAGAAGCATTCGCGTCTGTTTGCCGTGTTGGAAAGCCTCGACAACGGCAAACCGATCCGGGAGTCACGTGATATCGACATCCCGCTGGCGCAGCGGCATTTTTACTATCACGCGGGCATGGCGCAGTTGATGGAAAGCGAATTGCCGGATTCTGAGGCGCTAGGCGTCTGCGGGCAGATCATTCCGTGGAACTTCCCGCTGCTGATGCTGTCGTGGAAGATTGCCCCGGCCCTGGCCATGGGCAACACGGTGGTTTTGAAACCTGCCGAGTACACCTCGCTGACCGCACTTCTGTTTGCTGACATTTGCACACAGGCCGGGCTGCCCAAAGGCGTAGTCAACATCGTCACTGGTGACGGCGCCGTGGGCGAGATGATCGTGAACTCGGACGTGGACAAGATCGCCTTTACCGGCTCGACAGTTGTGGGCCGCCGTATCCGTGAAGCGACTGCAGGGTCGGGCAAGGAACTGACATTGGAGCTGGGCGGCAAGTCGGCCTACGTCGTCTTTGATGATGCCGATATCGACAGTGCTATCGAAGGTCTGGTCGACGCGATCTGGTTCAATCAGGGGCAGGTTTGCTGTGCGGGCTCGCGCCTGTTGGTACAGGAAGGCATCGCTGATCGCTTTCACGACAAGCTGCGCGCACGGATGGACAAGCTGCGCATCGGCGATCCGCTAGATAAATGCATTGATGTGGGCGCGGTTGTAGACCCGGTCCAACTGCAAACCATCAAAAGCATGGTCGAGAGCAACACCGCTGGTCACGTGCACCAAGCCGCGTGCGATCTGCCTGCGAACGGATGTTATTACCCACCCACGCTGATCTCGGGCCTCGAAACTTCCGACCCGCTGATGCAGGAAGAAATCTTTGGCCCGGTGCTGGTGTCCTCGACCTTCCGCACGCCGGAAGAGGCGGTCGAGCTGGCCAACAACACCCGTTACGGGTTGGCTGCGACCGTGTGGACCGAGAATGTAAACCTTGCACTGGATATCGCGCCCAAGCTGGTTGCGGGCGTGGTCTGGGTGAACGCCACCAATCTGTTTGATGCGGCCGCTGGCTTTGGCGGTGTGCGCGAGAGCGGCTTTGGTCGCGAAGGCGGTTGGGAAGGGCTGACGGCCTATACCAGGCTCAAGGGCAAAGCTAAGCCATTGGCAAAGGTCGATGCGACCACCGGCGAAGGTGCCCCAGTTGACCCAATCGACCGCACCGCGAAGATGTATATTGGCGGCAAGCAGGCGCGGCCTGACAGCGGCTATTCGAAACCTGTCTGGGGCAAGTCAGGTCTATTGGGCCAAGTGGGTCTTGGTAATCGCAAGGATGTGCGCAACGCGGTTGAGGCCGCGGCAGGTGCCAAAGGTTGGTCCAAGACCACCGGCCACCTGCGCGCGCAGATCCTTTATTACATTGGTGAAAACCTTTCAGCCCGTGCCGATGAATTCGCCGCGCGTATCGACGCCATGACCGGAAAGAAGGACGGCGCGAAAGAGGTCGAAGCTTCAATCCAGCGCCTGTTCACCGCCGCCGCCTGGGCCGACAAATATGACGGTCAGGTGCACGGCGTTCCGATCCGTGGCGTGGCGATTGCCATGAAGGAATCCGTGGGTGTCATCGGCGCGCTTTGTGCGGATGAGACGCCTCTGTTGGGTCTGGTCTCGGCCATGGCCCCGGCGATTGCGATGGGGAACCGGACAGTTCTGGTGGCCTCAGAGCCCTACCCTCTGGCAGCGACTGATTTCTACCAGATCCTTGAGACGTCTGACGTTCCCGCTGGCGTGGTCAACATCCTGACCGGCAGCCACGCGGAACTGGCGAAACCACTAGCATCGCACCTGAACGTCGATGCTGTCTGGTCGTTCTCGTCAACTGACCTGTCGAAAGAGATCGAGGTCGTCTCGGCCGGGAATCTGAAACGGACCTGGGTGAATAACGCGACGGCAATCGATTGGGGCGTGGACCATTCCCGCCGCTTCCTGCAGGCTGCGACCGAAGTCAAAAACATCTGGGTGCCCTACGGCGAGTAGGGCTCCCCGCCAAGGGAGGCCTACATGGACTTTTCAGGAAAAACCGTCGTCGTCATCGGCGGAACCAGCGGTATCAATCGCGGCATTGCCGAGGCTTTTGCGGCCTCGGGTGCCAAGCTGGCGGTCGCCAGCAGATCGCAGGAAAAGGTCGATGACACCGTTGCTGCGCTGAAAGCTGCAGGGGCACAAGACGCCATCGGCGCGGCCTTTGACGTACGCGACCCAGAGGCCGTGGCAGACGGGCTGAAACAGTTCCACGACGCGCTCGGTGACTTCGACGTGCTGGTATCGGGCGCGGCGGGTAATTTCCCGGCGCTCGCGGCAGAGATGTCGGTCAATGCGTTCAAGACCGTGATCGATATCGACCTGATGGGCACGATTCACGTGATGAAGGGGGCCTATCCTTTCCTCAAGCGTCCGGGTGCCAGCATCATCAACATCTCGGCCCCTCAATCCTACCTGCCTTACGAAGGCCAGGCCCATGTCTGTGCCGCCAAGGCAGGCGTGGATCAGATCACCCGCACCCTGTCGATGGAATGGGGCGTCGAAGGCATCCGCGTGAACTCAGTCGTGCCGGGTTTTATCGAGGGCACTGAAGGGGCCAAGCGTCTGGCCCCCACGCCAGATGCTGGAGAAGCGTTGCGCAAGGACGTCCCCTTGGGCCGTTGGGGTCAGCCGCAGGACGTGGCGAACGCCTGTATGTTCCTCAGCTCTGATCTGGCCAGCTATATCAGCGGCACAATATTGGCCGTAGACGGCGCGCTGTACCAGCGTGGTTCGGGCAAGTTCGGCCAGATGATGGGGCAAATGTTGCGCGCGCAGGCGAAAGCACGCTCATAAGACCCGTTAACCTGTGAGGTTGTTCATTTACGGCTTCACGTAATTGGCACAGCGTAAGACCCATTCATTGCGAGGGTGGGTCCTTACATGCTGAATAGTCCATTTGAAATTACCGAGTTTGTCGAACTGTCCACGATGGTCGGCGTCGCCGGGGCTGGCCTTTACATTCTGAACTACTTTTTACTGCAAATCGGCATAGTCCGAGGCAATGGCGTGCTCTACCCGGTTCTCGTTATCGTTGCTGCAAGCTGCGTTCTGATCAGCATGGTTGAAGAATTCAATCTGGCCGGTTCGATCATACAGGTGGCCTATATCGCGATTTCGGTAATCGGATTGCTGCGCGGATACCTGTCGCGGCATCTCATTCGCTTTTCCGCAGCCGAGCGCCAGTTCATCTCGAATCATCTTGGGTCACTGAAACCGCATCTTACCCGAAAGCTATTGAACACTGCGTCGGTTCAGGAGTTCGCCAAGGGCGACATTCTGATCGAAGAAGCCAGAACAACAGATTTCCTTGGCTATGTCCTGAGCGGGCGAACAACCATCCTGCAAAATGGTCAGGTCATCAATATTTGCGGCTCGGACGAGACACTGGGAGAGCTGACATTCGGCCTTGGCCTGCCCGCAACGGCCACCGTCATCGCCTCAGAGCCGACAACTTGCTTGGTGTTCGACAATTTCCGTCTGTCCCGCCTGCTACGCCGCAACCGGCATATCGACGACGCGCTTAAAGCCGCACATTTCAGGCACGCGCGGCAAAAGCTTCTGAGCAGCAACAAGCATACGCTTCGGGCACAGAAACGGCCCGTCGCGGCCTGAACGGGTTTAGCCGTCCAGACCCTCGGGCTTGCCGACAATGGTGAAATGAAGCCCGTCAGGGTCCAGCAATTCGCTGGCGACCCGGTTGATCTCTTCCAGCGTGATCGCATTCACCTTGTCGTTGCGGGTGGCGATATAGTCGATGGGCAGGTCTTCCATCTGCATCCCGACCATGATCCCCGCAATCTGGCCATTGCCGTCAAACCTCAGCGGGTAAGCGCCCGTCAGGTAGGTTTTGGCATCGTCCAGTTCTTTCTGGGTCACACCTTCGGATGCGGCCCGTGCCCACTCGTCACGGATCACTTCGACCGCTTCGGCAATGCGATCATTGCTGGATGACACGGATCCCAGATAGACCGAGGCCAGATCCTTGGGCACCAGGTAAGTGCCGACGCCATAGGTTAAACCACGCTTCTCTCTGACTTCCTGCATTAGGCGGCTTTCAAACCCGCCCCCGCCAAGGATGTGGTTCAGGATGAAAGCTGCAAAGAAATCGGGATCATCGCGGTCAATGCCCGCATGTCCGAACAGGGCCACAGATTGCGGCGTGTCGAACTCGACCACGCTCACGCCACCAGGGATGGACACATCGGCACGTTCAGGGATCGGCTTGCCCGTTTCCGGCAGGTCGGCCAGTAGTTTATCCAGCAACGCGCCCAATTCTTCGGGGGTGATGTCACCCACCGCACCGACATACATTCGGTCTTTGGCAAAGACATCCTGATACGCTGTGACCACGTCTTCGCGCGTCAGGGCTGTCACGCTTTCGATCGTGCCTTTGCCTTCGGTGCCGTAAGGGTGGTCGCCATAGGCCATGCGCGCAAAGTTGCGACCTGCAATGTCATTCGGGTCGGTTTGGTCGGATTTGAGGCCGGACAGCACCTGCGCCTTTACCCGGTCCACTGCATCCTGATCAAAGCGGGGTTCGTGAATTGTGGTGCGCAGAAGGTCGATCACGTCGTCCCGGTTTTCAGTCAGGAACTGCGCGGTGATCGACACTGTGTCATCAGTTGCATTGTACCGGAACGAGGCCGCCAGCGATTCCAGCTCACGCGCATAGGTGCGGGCATCCATGTCGCCTGCGCCTTCCTCAATCAGGCCGCTCATCAGGTAGACCGCACCGCGTTTGCCCGCGTCATCCAGCGATGTGCCGCCGCGAAAACGCAGCTCCAGCGCGGTGAAGGGGATTGAGTGATCCTCGACCAGCCATGCGGTGATACCACCAGGAGAAGTAACCTCTTCGATCTCGATATCGGCCCACGCGGGCAAAGCGAAAACGAACGCGATCAGAGTTGCGAAAATCCGTTTCATTGCGTCACCTCATCATCGCGCATCAACCAGCCGGTGACCGATGTTTTCGGCTGTATCACCTCGCGCGCGGCGGCGATAATCTCTTCCCCGGTGACAGCCTGCAGAATATCGGGCCAGGCCTGCACATCTTCGACCGTCAGACCACTGGTCAGAGCGCGACCATAGCGGTTGCCAATCCCATCCACATTGTCGCGCGCATAGGTCTGCGAAGCCCGCAGCTGCATCTTGATCCGGTCAAGGTCTTCTTCATTCACACCCTCAGCGATGAAGTCGGCAACCGCCTGATCCATTGCATCCTCGGCCTCTTGCAAAGATACGCCGGCGGCTGGAACAACCAGAAGGTCAAAGGTCGTATCATCCAGCGAGACACCCCGGTAGAACGCCCCGGTGTAGACAACTTTCTGCTGCTCGAACTGCAGCTTTTCGTTCAGGTAGGATGTCGTGCTTCCACCCAACAGTTCTGCCAACAGAAACAGAGCAGCTGCCTTCTCCTGTTCGCTTGGGTCACGTTCGGGGGCCAGATAACTACGCTGAACATAAGGCTGCGACACGCGCGCATCCTTGTATGTTAGACGGCGTTCTGCCGTTTGCGGCGGTTCCTGCGACCGGACCCGTTCGGGCAGGTCAGGGTTGGCGGGGATCACACCGTAATATTGCTCGGCCAGCGATTTGACCTCGTCTGGTTCGACATCACCGGTGACGACCAGAATGGCGTTATTGGGCGCGTAATGGGTTTGGTAGAAGGACAGCGCGTCCTCCATGTCCAGCGTCTCCATCTCGTGCCGCCAGCCGATGATCGGAACACCGTAGCGGTGGTTGAGGTACTGCGACGCGCTCATCTGTTCACTGAACAGCGCACGCGGGCTGTTGTCGGTGCGCTGGTTGCGTTCCTCAAGGATCACGTCGCGTTCAGTGACAATATCATTTTCGCTCAGGCGGATATTGCGCATCCGGTCCGCCTCCATCCGCATCATCAATTCCAGCCGGTCAGCAGCGACGCGTTGGAAATAAGCGGTGTAGTCATATGATGTGAAGGCGTTGTCGGTGCCGCCATTGGCCGCAACGGTGGCGGAAAATTCGCCCGGGGCCAAAGTGTCAGTGCCTTTGAACAGCAGATGCTCAAGGAAATGCGCCACACCCGATGATCCCACGGGTTCATCCGCCGACCCGGCGCGATACCACACCATATGCTGCACAACAGGCGCGCGGTGGTCTTCAATCACGACAACATCCATGCCGTTGTCCAGCGTAAATGTAGTCACGGCCTCGTGCCCCTCGCTTGCGGCAAGAGGTGTTGCGGCGATCAGGGCAGCCAACAGTGCCAGGGCCCGAACCATAGGGCGTCCTCCGTTTGATTTATGCTGTTCAAACTACGGTTGCGCCGCGCGGGTTCAAGGCTAATGACGAAAAGTTAAAGATTATTCATCTACCGGTGGCGCCGATGGTGTTTCGATCCCGGCTTGGCGTGCAGCCTCATTCTGACGGTCGGGGTTCAACGTTTCGCGGCGATAAACTTGCGAATAACGATCCACGTTGAACAAGCGCAAGCGCGTCAGGCGGCTCTGCTTTCTGCGGAACTCTGCATCCTCGGCATCAACCACCTGCCGGGCATTCGCCGGAACTCCATACCGGCTGGAGGCCGTCACAAGGGCCGCGTCCGTGGACGGGATGGCCGTATTTGCGTTCAGCGAAGATTCGTTCCCGCCAAGGGCAACGACAGCTTCCGCCTTAGGGTTCGGATCGGTCAGGTTATTCCCCCCCAGCGTAGGCGCAGGCAGGAACTTGTAATCCTTGGGCTGAGTCAGTGGTTTGACAGGCAGGACCGAGAATTCGTCCGGCCCCTGCCCGGGCGCTTCCAAGTGGCGCAATCCGATATCGGAACAGCCCGCAGCCGCAAAGGCCAATGTCAAAGCAAATATGGAACGCGGCAGCCGCATCAGAGTCTCCAGCCTGTTTCAGGCGCTTTTATCGCATTTCAAATGGCACGTCACGAGGCCTTTTTGCCTTCGAACAGCACCAGACCAATCGCTCCTGCAAAAATGAACACATCAGCAAGGTTGAACACGAAAGGGTTGTTGATGCCGCAACAGGACATGTTCAGGAAGTCCAGAACATAACCATAAAGCAGGCGATCCACGACGTTGCCCAGCGCCCCGCCAATCAGCAACCCGCCGCAAACCAGCATCAGTTTCGACGGAGCTGTGCGCATAAGCCAGATCAACACACCGATAGCGATGAGCATGGAAACACCGATCAACGCCCATCGGGCAGCATCGGTATTGCCTTGAAACAGGCCGAAATTGATGCCCCGATTCTCACCGTATTTGAACACCAGCAGCGGCGGTAGGACATCAATGTTTCCTTCGGCTACGCGCATCACGTGAACGACCAGATACTTGCTGATCTGGTCGATCAGTAACGCAGCCAGTGCGGCCCAGAGAAGCAGAAGATAGCGCATCAGTGGCGGAAGTGGCGCATGCCGGTAAAGACCATGGCCAGACCGGCCTCATCCGCGGCCGCGATCACCTCGTCATCGCGCATCGAGCCACCGGGCTGGATAACACAGTTCGCGCCGGCCTCGGCCGCTTCCATTAGACCGTCCGGGAACGGGAAAAACGCATCCGACGCCACGGCGGACCCGATTGTCAGTGGTTGGGCCAAGCCCAGAGCATCGGCCATGCGCTCGGCTTTCTTCGCTGCAATCATCGCCGAGTCCAGGCGGCTCATCTGCCCGGCACCCACACCCACGGTTGCTCCGTCTTTGACATAGACGATGGCATTGGATTTGACGTGTTTCGCCACTTTCCACGCAAACAGAAGATCGCGCATCTGTTCCTCGGTCGGGGATTTCTTAGTGACGACCTTCAGGTCATCCAGGCCAACAAATCCGTTGTCCTTATCCTGCACCAGAAGGCCACCGGCTACCTGACGGACGGTTTTGCCACCTGTGGTCACGTCTGGCAGGCCATCGGTTGTCAGCAGACGCAGGTTCTTTTTGGCGGCAAAGATTGCCTTGGCCTCATCCGACGCACCCGGAGCGATCACAACTTCGGTGAAAATTCCGGTGATTTCCTGCGCGGTTTCGGCATCCAGCGGCTGGTTCAGCGCAATGATCCCGCCAAAGGCCGATGTGCGGTCACAATCAAACGCGGCCTTATAGGCCTCGATCAATGTCGCGCCCTTGGCAACACCGCAGGGGTTGGCATGCTTGATGATCGCGCAGGCTGCGCCTTGCGCCGGATCGAACTCGGCCACCAGCTCGAATGCCGCGTCTGTGTCGTTGATGTTGTTGTAGCTCAGTTCCTTGCCCTGATGCTGCACTGCTGTCGCGACACCGGGGCGGTTGGTGCCATCGGTGTAGAAGACCGCCTGTTGGTGGCTGTTTTCGCCATAACGCAAGGTCTGCTTCAATTCTCCGGCAAAGGCGCGACGGCGCGGGGCCTCGGCGGCCAGCGCATCGGCCATCCAATTCGACACGGCCGCGTCATAAGCGGCGGTACGAGCATAGGCCGTCTGCGCCAGGTTCTGACGGAAAGCATAGGAAGTCTGCCCATCGTTAGCCGCCAGCTCAGCCAGCAGCGCGTCGTAATCCTGAACATCCACAACCACATTCACAAAAGCGTGGTTTTTCGAGGCCGCGCGGATCATCGCCGGGCCACCGATATCGATATTCTCTATGCATTCGTCGTAACCCGCACCTTTGGCCACGGTGGCCTCGAACGGATAGAGGTTCACCACCAGCAGGTCGATCGCGCCGATGCCATGTTCGTCCATCGCCGCCACGTGGCTGTCATTGTCGCGCAGGGCCAACAGCCCGCCATGCACCATCGGATGCAGCGTTTTCACGCGGCCATCCATCATCTCGGGGAAGCCGGTAATCTCGCTGACATCCTTCACCGCAAGCTCTGCATCGCGCAGCGCCTTGGCTGTACCGCCGGTCGACAGCAACTCGACCCCACGCTCGGCCAGTGCCTTTCCCAGCTCGATCAGCCCGGTCTTGTCGGAAACGGAAAGCAACGCGCGGCGCACGGGGTGAAGATCGGTCATGGGGTCAAAGGTCCTTTTGGCGTCAGTCAAACTCGGGCTCGTCCCGGTGTATATCCCGCACGGCATAGGCTGTGTCCTGGGCCTTGCTCAGCGTCCACCGGATGCGCGTCGCATACTCCATTGCGCGGCCAGATAGAACGATCTGTTTTGTCGCGCGTGGTTTTAAACGCCCGTTTTCCAAATAAACGCTTGGTTCTACAGACAATTTTCCGACGCCGTCATGGCGGAAAACCCAGATCTCACCACTTTTCAGCGCCATCGACACCGCAGCGCCCCCCAGATCCAGTGCCGCATCCACGTCCGGATGCAGGTGAAACCGGATTTCAAAGGCGATGCCCTTCAGACCCGAGGCGTCCATCGCCTTGTCAAATTGGCGCTTCGCCTTGTCGGTGGCCGTCAGCAGAATATCCTCGCAAGCCAGCTCACGCCCATCAAAGCGCAGCTCAAAGGTACGCGCATGTGTCAATCCGAAGACCTTGGTATACCCGTCATGCCCGGCCATGAATCGCGTGCCTTCAAAGGCATCCTCGAAATCAATGGGAACCTCATGCGGCGCATCCACCAGTGCCTCGCGTTCGGCTCCCTGCGTCGGTGGCGCCAGCCGAGCGCTTGAATACCCATCAAGGCACAGTGTCGAATGCGACGGCGTCGCCCGACCCGCACGCCGCCATTCCGTCCCAAAGCTTTCGCCCGATCCGCAATTGACCACCAGTGGTCTGCGGCCCGACGTCAGTTCGAAAGCGAGGGTCGAAGCATGGGCGTTGTATGACGCCGCCCCCTTGGGTGGAGTGGCGGCATCCACAATCACGCTGGTTCTGGCCGCA
Organism: Ruegeria sp. CDSB013; assembly: GCF_059611165.1. Lineage (NCBI taxonomy): Bacteria > Pseudomonadati > Pseudomonadota > Alphaproteobacteria > Rhodobacterales > Roseobacteraceae > Ruegeria > Ruegeria sp. CDSB013. The sequence goes on from NZ_JBXWPA010000010.1 coordinate 28,345, forward strand.
TAAAGTCGGGCAAATCCCATGGACAGCCCCGTGGTGTGATGTGGCCTGACACCGCTTTGCGCCAGTGCCTGATCCAAACGCCCTTCGACACCGCGCCCACCGCCGTGAAACCGGGCCAAAGCCCCGTCCGCATGGCGCAGGCTGCGCAAGGTGGGGGCCATGCGTTTGATGGCACTTGCCTGCGCCCCGGGCGTGCCCCGGCCCAACGCGCTGAGCGCGGCCGAGGTCCATGAAAGCAGCATAAAGACCTCAAGCAGCTCTTCGGGGTTGCGGGTTGGGATACCGCCCTGTTCGTCGACCTGACTGTCACACTCGCGCGCCAAAGCACGAAGGGCAGGATCGGCCATTTGCTCCAAACCCTCCAGCGCCAGACCAGCCTGCACCAGCCCGGCAAGCGCCTCAAACCGGGGAAGACCGGGAGTCGCTGCCTTCCAGCGCTTGGACAGAAACCATGTCTGTTGGGCCAACGAACGAAAAAACATCCTGCTTTGGTGTTCATCTGCGCCGCGCAACAGGAAAATCGCATGGTTGATCCAGCGTATGACGCGCCGCCCGGTCAGATCTGGTGCCCAACCCGGGCCCTGACCGCGACCATGTGCATTGATCCAGCCCCAGACCCACCGCTGGGCCTTTTCACGCGCGCGCATGTCGCCGACAGCTGCCAGATCGTCGAGCCAGGCAAAGCCGTGGCGTTCATTGTCGAACCCGGTACTGGGCGCGGCCACGTCCCATAGCTCGGTTTCCTGAGCTTCGACCAGATAGCCCGCAAATAGCAGATTTCCGGCGACCAACTGACGCCCACGCGCAAATGAGCCCACCGTGCGCGGCTCCGGATCGCCAACAAACCCCGAGACCGCTTTGCGTCGCTGACTGAGCCGCGCGTAGAGACGGTTCTGAAACCGTGTCCACTGATTGGTCATGGTATCTGTCTTCGACATGACGCTCGTTACTCTGCCCCTTGCGCTCTGCTGGCGCCTGAGACCCAACGATAGACCGGGGCGATCGTCAAGTCATCGAAAAGCATGCAACTACGCCGATTTGTTCAGGCGCGCGATGTAGAACCCATCCATTCCACCAAGATCAGCCCAGTAATCGGGCCGCAGACGCAGGCCGCCTTCCTCGGTGATCCATTCGGACTCGATTCCGGCAATGTTCAAAGCCGCCCGATCCACCGACATATCGGGGTGTTGGTCCAGCGCTTCTTCGACCTGCACCTCGCCCTCATCCGGCAGGAGAGAGCAAGTGCAATAGACCAGCCGCCCGCCGGGTTTCAGCAAGCTCCAGGCGTGGGCCAGCATCCGGGCCTGCAGCTCGATCAGCTCACCGAATTCCGATCCGTCTTTGGCAAAAGGCAAGTCAGGGTGCCTGCGGATCGTTCCCGTGGCAGAACACGGCGCGTCCAAAAGGATGGCGTCATACTGGCCCTGATGTTCAAGCGCGTCGCCCGCGACGACAGTGGCAGTCAGTCCGGTGCGTTTGAGGTTCTCATGCACCCGCGCCAATCGCGATTCAGAGACGTCGAGCGCCGTAACATCGGCCCCAGCCGCCGCCAGTTGCAGTGTTTTTCCACCCGGAGCGGCACAAAGGTCGAGGATTTTTTCGCCCGATTTCGGAGCAAGTATGCGCACTGGAATAGCGGCCGCCGCGTCCTGCACCCACCAATCACCTTTGCCATAGCCCGGAAGGGCGGTGACCTGACCGGCATCGTGCAGCCGCATCGAACCGGTAGGCAGGGCCTCACCCGGTCCGCTGGCGCCCGGCTTCACAGACAGGTCAAGCGGTGCGCCAGCAAATTGCGCCTTTTCCATTCCCACGATTGCATCCTCACCCCATGCCATGATCAGCGGATCACGCAGCCATTCGGGCAAACGCGGCACGCGCATTTTGGGCCATGCATCGGGGCCTTCGGCGGCCACTTTGCGCAACACGGCATTCACTAGGCCTTTCAGCCGCCCGTGCTTGCGTGAACGCCCTACGATGTCGACCATTGAATTCACAACACCATGTGCCGCTTCACCGTGGCACAGCTCGACCGCGCCAAGGCGCAGGGCGTTATGCACGGTCAAAGCCGGCGTGCGGTTCAGGTGGTTTTCCAGCAGACGATCCGCACGCTCCAATCCGCGCAGGGTTTCCAGCGTCAGGCGTTGCGCCCGCGCGCGATCTTCAGGGGCCAACCGGTCCAGCGCGCCTGCGGCCAGACATTCGGACAGCAGGCGCCCTTCGCCCAGTATCTGATCCAGCAGATAGATCGCGCTGCGTCGGGCCGCTGTTGCGTTGTCGGACATGGAATCGCCTTTGAATTAATCCTCGCCCGCATTGCCAATAGCGGACGCGGGCGTATATCAAGCCCATGCACGGAAAGGAACCCGATGTCATGAGTAACGACCGCAAAGACCTGCCGCCTGCTGCCCAGCGCGCCCTTGCCGAAGCTGAAGAGCGGCGCCGCAAAGCCGAGGCTGAGGCAAAAGATATGCCCAAGGAACTGGGCGGTCGCGACGGCCCCGATCCGGCCCGGTACGGTGATTGGGAGAAGAAGGGCATAGCGATCGATTTCTGATCGCCTATCCCCGCAAAGCTTCCAGAAAATCCGCGATCAGAGCGCGCTGTTTCTTGGATTTCGCCCGTTCCTCGGGCCAGGTCAGCCAATACCCATCCTTCGTTTTCAGCTCTGGTAGGCGTAACCGGCGCAACCGTCCGTCCTGCAGATCCGCCTTGGCCAAGGGCACCGACCCCAACGCTACGCCCATGCCCTGACGTGCCGCAGACAACGCGTGTTCCATTGAATCGAAGCTGATGTTCGACGTAGTCACATCGCCCTGATCTGCCTTTCGCGCCCAATCTCGCCACCCCGGTCGTTCTCCGCGCAGATCAATCAAAGGCGCGCCCCATTCCACGCCCGGTGCCGCCATAGGCACCAGCACTTCAGCTGCAATCAATTCGGAATCCCGCCCCGGCCAAGCGCCCCGACCATAACGGATCTGTAGCCATGTCCGCTCTTCATCCAGCGACGACCGCCGCGCCACGGAATCGGTCAGAACACGCACCTTCGGCTGCATCTCCTGAAACCGGGCAAGACTTGGCACCACAAGCGCATGGATGTGCGATGACAAACCGGCCACCCGCAATTCGCGCGGGGATTTTCCAAACAGATCCTCGGTATTGCGTTCAAGCGCCTGCAAACTGTCTTGCACCAGTGGTAGGTAGCTTTCGCCTTCGACAGTCAGTGACACGCCACGCGCCTCACGCACAAACAATGTTCGACCCAGCCAGGCTTCAAGGTTGCCGATCCGCTGGCTTACGGCCGCTTGTGTCAGACCAAATTCCCTCGCCGCTGCGGAAAACCCGCCCAGACGCCCCGCCGCCTCAAAAACGCGCAGCCAGTCCAAGGGTGGCAACCCGATCTTTTTCTTAGCCATAAGTTTTTCCAAGCCTCAGCAGAAAGAAGGATTAATTGTCGTAATGCCACAAGGGGCGTATCTCCTCAACCAAAGCCCGCGCTGAACAGGAGACCCCCCATGCTGCGCTTTGCCACCCATGACGCCTCGGTTGTGACCGTAGAATTCGACACCGGCACAAAGGCTCGCTTTCACGCCATCTGGCTACGCGACAACGCGCTGGACCCCGAAACCCGCGCGCCCGGCAATGGCCAACGTCTGATCACCATCGGCGATATCCCCTCAGACATTTCGGTCAGCGCCGCCGAAATCAGCAATGGTGATCTGACAGTCACCTTTCAGCCAGAAGGCAAGATTGTCACCTTTCCCGCCGACTGGCTGGCCGAGCACAGCTATGACCGCGATCAAAACCGCCCCATGGGTCGGACGGCTCCCGGCATCACCACCTGGGGACGCGGCATCGACGCGCCCAGCGCAGATTGGGACGAGGTCCACGCCAATCCCGTCGCCAAGCGTGGCTGGCTGGCTGCGGTGGCCGAATACGGCTTTGCCAAGTTGACCGGCGGACCGACCGAGCCGGAATCCCTGCTGAAAGTCGCTGATCTGTTCGGCTATGTCCGCCAAACCAACTACGGCCCCTATTTTGAGGTCCGGACCGAGGTGAACCCGACCAACCTCGCCTATACCGGCCTTGGTCTGCAGGCGCATACCGACAACCCCTATCGTGATCCGGTTCCGACGCTGCAAATTCTGTATTGCCTGGAAAACAGTGCCGAGGGTGGTGATTCCATCGTGGTTGACGGCTTCCGCGCCGCTGAAAAACTGCACGAACAGAACCCGGAAGGTTTTGCCTTGCTGGCAGGCTATCCCGCCCGGTTCGAATACAAGGGCTCGGACGGTATCTGCCTGCGCTCACGCCGCCCGATGATCGAGCTATCGCCCGATGGTGAATTGGTCGGTATCCGGTTCAACAATCGCTCATCCGCGCCGTTCGTCGACGTGCCCTTTGACCAGATGGAGGCCTACTACGCCGCCTATCGTCAATTGGGCGAGATCATCGACGATCCAGCCATGGGCGTGTCGTTCAAGCTGGAACCGGGTGAGAGCTTCATCGTCGACAACACCCGCGTGCTGCACGCGCGTCTGGGCTATTCCGGTGCGGGCTCACGCTGGCTGCAAGGTTGCTACGCCGACAAGGACGGGCTGCTGTCCACGCTGGCCGCGATGGAGATGGCCCAGCCGGAGGCCGCAGAATGAAGCCCGATTTCTCAACCCTGAGCCGGGACAATATCGTGGCTTTCATCGGCGATATCTTCGATCGCCGCGGCGGTGAGGAATATCTGGGTGAGCCCGTCACCATGGCTGAACACATGTTGCAAGGTGCAACGATCGCCGAGCAGAACGGCCAGCCCGAGGAAATCATCGTCGGTGCATTGCTGCACGATATCGGACATTTCACGTCCGAGTTCGGCACCTACCACCCGGACGATACCGAAGACCGCCACCATGAGGATGCGGGTGCCGAAGTGCTGGAACAGTTCTTCCCCTCGGTCATTACCGATTGCTGCCGCTATCACGTGGCGGCCAAACGGTATCTCTGCGCGACCAAGCCTGAGTATTTCAACCGTCTCTCCGCCGCCTCGGTCCATACGCTGGAATTGCAGGGCGGGCCGATGAGCGCTGAAGAGGTCGCTGAATTCGAGAGCAACCCAAACCTGAAAGAGATCATTCAGGTGCGCTATTTGGACGAGGCGGGCAAACGGGCTGACATGGAAACCCCCGATTTCGCCCATTTCGCACCGATGGTGCAGCGCATGGTCGACAGGCATCTGGGGGCGTCATGAGTGCACCGGAATACATCTTCGAGGCCAGCTCGAAACCGTCACTGCCGTGGCACGAGGTTCCGCTGATCCGGGCCACGGACACGTCGGTCAAAAGCTATGGCTGTCTGGTTGATGACCCCGATACCTTCGAGATTGAAATCGCTCGCTGGCCCCAACAAGGCTGGCGCCAGATTGACGAAGGAACCGGCGACGAGGGCGGCTGGGTCGAAGGCACGTTCAAATGCGATTGGCAGGGTGACGTGCTTTATGGTGAGAACGAGGCCGTCAAAGGCCACTATGTTCTGGGTTGGTCCGCTGATCCACAACAGGCGCAGACCGACCTGCAGACGGCACCGCGCGATCAGGTTCTACTGTGGCACATGAACTACCACCCCGATGGCGGGCAGATGTTCTGGCCGCTGGACAACAAGCCCTTCATCGTGCCTGTCGCGCTGCCCGGCGACAACCTGACGCCAGATAAGGTGGTGGCTTTCTGGTGTGATGGTACGCGTGGCCTCTATATTCATCCCGGCATCTGGCACGAAGGGATATTCCCCGTCGAAGACAACCAGCGTTTCCTCGACCGGCAAGGCAAGGTTCACGCCCGTGTCAGCGCCGATATCGGCAAGGAGTTCGGAGTTTACCTTGCCTGCCCGCTCCGGGTCGACAAAATCAAGGACCTATGAAGTACAGGGCAAAACGCCAGTATCGCGCATTTTCACAATCCCTTAACCGTTGGCGGCCACATCTGTGATACGCTCGACAGTGTCCAACTCAAAAGGGGAGGGCTCTGATGGGATTGAATAGGCGTCGAGTGGTTCAGCTTGGAACCGCAGCAACGGTCGGAACGCTGTTTCCGGGCGTCGGGGCTGCTGCCACTGACCAGAATGACACGTTCGAACAGGAGTTCGCAAACACGCTCAATCAACTGAGAACCGCGTTCTCCGAGCTTGGTTTTAATGAGGCTGAGTCCCTGTCGCTGGCCTCGGGGGTCGACGACTATAACGGCGGATTGCGGCATGATTTCGATCAGTCCGTTCTCCCTTCGGGTGCTTATGTGATTCAGCCGCTGGCGCGCGTCGCGGACGTTGATGAAAAATCACGCGCAGACGTGTTGCCGATGTTTCACGAGGTCGGCTGTCATCCCGCTGATGCTGATGGGCAAGCCATGACCCGGCTGATGATGCAAATTCTGACTCAAAGCTTTGACCTCGACCCGTCCCGCATCGCTTTTGTCAGTGTGCCGCAAGCCGATGACATGCGCCCAGTGCTGGACGCGTTAGGCTTACCATTCACCGAAAAGGTTCTGTTGCGCGATGAGGCCGAGGCATTGGCTTCACGCGATGCCTCGGGCTTTTTCTTCCCCGACCCGTTTGGTGATGAGTACCTTGTGACAATGGGCGTCTACTATCGGCTGGGCGGCACGGATGAAACGGCCCCCACCGCTTACCCGCCGTCGGACAACTGGACCGAAATCGGTGAGGTTGTGATTGGCGGGCAGGCAGCACCCCTTGGCATATCCATAGGGGCCGAACGCCTGACTTATGCGCGTACAGGCCAATACCCGACCTGGGATCAGCGACTAGGCGCACTGTTTTCCAGGATCGAGGACGAGGGCGCCGAACCGCCCGGTCTTGCGGCGTTCCGCTAGGGGCGCTTAAAGTCCCAGCACATCCACCATGTCATACTGACCAGGCGCTTTGCCCTGCCCCCACAGTGCCGCCTTCAAAGCGCCACGGGCAAAGATGGCGCGGTCGGTGGCCAAATGGCGCAGGACGATGCGCTCTCCGGGGGCGGCGAACAGGACGTCGTGCTCGCCCACAATGTCGCCGCCGCGAATGGCGTGGAAGCCGATGTCGCCCCGCTTGCGCGCGCCGGTGATGCCGTCGCGGCCCCGGTCAGACACATCTTCCAGCTTCACGCCGCGCCCTTCGGCAGCGGCCTCGCCCAGCATCAATGCTGTGCCCGACGGGGCGTCGACCTTGTGGTGATGGTGCCCTTCGATCACTTCGATGTCGAAATCCTCATCCAGTGCAGCCGCGACTTTCTTGGTCAGTTGCACCAGCAGATTGACGCCAAGACTCATGTTCCCCGCGCGCACGATGACTGCATGGCGTGAGGCTGGTTCCAGCGCGGCGATCTGTTCATCCGACATGCCAGTGGTGCCGATCACATGCACACAACGTGCCTGCGCGGCCAGTGCGGCAAACTCCAATGTCGCCTCGGGCGCAGTAAAGTCAATCACCGCCTGCGCCTGCGAAAACGCCTCTAGCGGGTCGTCTGTGACGGTGACGCCCAGCGCCTGACCGCCCATCGCCTCGCCCACATCCTGACCGATCCAGTCATGGCCAGTCCGCTCAACCACACCGACCAAACGCGCCTGATCGCTGTCCGTCACGGTTTTGATCAGCATCTGCCCCATACGGCCCGAAGCCCCTGTGATGACGATCCCCGGAATATGGGTCATTGCGCTGGTCCTTTTGTTGAATTCGGCTCAAAGCCTCCTACCCGGTTCGCGCCCGCTTGGCAAAGCCCTGCTTTGGGCTTAGATCGGGGATATGGCAAAGAACAAATTCCACGATGGCCCCGGCCCGTCCCAACGACAACTCCGTGTCGGCGAACTGATCCGCCGCACCCTGTCCGAGGTTCTGGCGCGCGGAGATGTCCACGACCCCGACCTGAACCGCATGTCAATCACCGTGGGTGAGGTGCGCACCTCGCCCGATCTGAAGATCGCCACCGCCTATGTGTTGCCCTTGGGCGGCAAGGGGCAGGAGGATGTGATCGCGCTGCTGGCCCGCAACAAGGGTGAATTGCGGCGGGCGGTCGGCAAGAAGGTCGGTCTGAAATTCTCACCCGATCTGCGGTTCCGGCTGGATGACACGTTTGACCGAATGGATGACACCCGCCGCATGTTCGATCAGGACGCGGTGCGCCGCGATCTGGACGAGTGATCCGCGCATTTGTCATTTTGGGCGCGGTCTTCTGGGCCGCGCAAGCCTCTGCGGTTACGTGCGAAAAGGTGACCCATGAGGACAAGCGGTACACCGTATGTGAGGTGGATGCCGCAGGCGAAGAGCTGCGTTTATTTCTCAATGATGAAGAAGGCGACGTGCTGGGCCATTTCTCATCTGTGAACGAGGCACTGGCCCCACAGGGAAAGCGACTGGCATTTGCCATGAACGCGGGTATGTATCATGACGACCGCTCGCCCGTTGGGCATTATGTCGAAGGCGGTCAGGAACAGATGCGCGTGATCCCGAATGCCGGTCCAGGCAATTTCGGCTTGCTGCCGAACGGGGTGTTTTGCATCCGCGAGGGCCGTGCCGACGTCTTCGAAACCTTGGAATATGTTGATCAGGCTCCGCAATGCCGTTTCGCCACGCAATCCGGCCCGATGCTGGTCATAGACGGTGAACTGCACCCGCGCTTCTTGCCCGATTCGACCTCGCGCTATGTGCGCAACGGCGTTGGTACCAACGCGGATGGGACACGGGCGGTATTCGCGATCTCGGATGACTATGTCACCTTTCACGAGTTCGGCAGCTTGTTCCGCGATGTACTGGATACCCCGAATGCCCTGTTCTTCGACGGCAATATCTCTCGGATGTATGAACGCGCGGGCAATCGGTCGGATGTCGGGTTTTCGCTAGGCCCTATTGTAGGTGTGGTCGAAGATACGCCCTGAAATTGACAGTGGCAGAACGATCCGTTAGGTCGCGCGCCTCGGCAAGATTCAGGGTGTAGAATGGGACGCAAACGCAAGGGTCGCGACATTTCCGGTTGGCTGGTGGTGGATAAGCCCGCGGGCATGACCTCGACTGCAGTAGTCAACAAGGTACGCTGGGCGATGGATGCCAAGAAGGCGGGCCATGCGGGCACACTGGACCCCGAAGCGACTGGCGTACTGGCCGTGGCACTAGGTGAGGCGACCAAGACCGTTCCCTACATCACCGATGCGTTGAAAGCCTACACATTCACCGTGCGTTTGGGTCAGGCCACCAATACCGATGATGCCGAAGGCGAAGTGATTGCGAGCAGCGATGCGCGCCCATCGGATGACGATATCAAACAAGCACTGGCCCCGTTTCTGGGTGATATCATGCAGGTCCCACCCAAGTTCTCGGCCGTGAAAATCGACGGCCAGCGCGCCTACAAGCTGGCCCGCGATGGCGAAGATGTGGAATTGGCCGCACGTCCGCTATGGGTTGAGGAGTTGATTTTGGTCGACCGCCCCGACGAAGACCACGTGACGCTGGAAATGACCTGCGGCAAGGGCGGCTATGTCCGCTCAATCGCCCGCGATCTGGGCGCGGCGCTGGGATGCCACGGACACGTTCGGGAACTGCGCCGCATCTGGTCCGGCCCATTCGATGTCGAAGACGGGTTGAGCATCGAAAAGATCGACGAGATGGCAAAGACCACTGCGCTGGACGACTACCTGCACCCGCTGGAAACCGGCCTCGCCGATCTGCCTGAATTGAAATGCACACCCGAAGGCGCAACCCGCCTGCGCAACGGAAACCCGGGCATGGTTCTGGCCTCGGACGTGGAATACGGCGATGAAGCCTGGGCTTCGCTGGACGGCAAGGCCGTGGCGGTAGGGATCTACAAATCGGGCGAATTGCACCCCAGCCGGGTGTTCGTTACCTAAGCCACGTGCTAGGCGAAGGGCATGATTACCCGAACGCACACCAAGGGCGACGCGCCCTCGACCGCCATCTATTCCGACTGCGAGAAATATCGCTATAGCCTGACCCGTATCTGGGATCCTGCGGGGCGCAAAGCTCTGTTCGTGATGCTGAACCCGTCAACCGCGACCGAAGTTCAGAACGACCCGACGGTGGAACGCTGCGAGCGCCGAGCGCGGGCGCTGGGGTTCGGAGCGTTTCAGGTAACCAACATCTTCGCATGGCGCGACACGGACCCGCGCAAGATGCGCGCTGCTGCCGACCCGGTAGGACCCGAGAACGACGCGGCTATTCTGGACGGCGTGCAATGGGCCGATCAAGTCATCGCCGCCTGGGGCACCCATGGCGCGCATCTGGACCGTGGCCCTGCAGTTGAAACCCTTCTGCGCGACACCAGGCAGCCGCTGTTTCATCTGGGGCTGACCAAGGGCGGGCATCCCAAACACCCGCTTTACATCGCCTATACCCAACAGCCCGAACCTTGGTGATCAACGGTTAACCACAAGTTCAGCTTGGCTTTGACCAACTGACTGATCATATGGGATATTTCACCCTCGGAGCAGTGCGTTCTCGGAGGGTTGCCATGTTTCTGTTCGGATTGCTGAGCCTGGCCGCAATGGGCGGAGCAGCCTATGCGATGGGCGGTATTATCGAGGCTGACGACGACACCGAAGAAGACGAGATCATCGAAGATGAACCGCAAGAGATCTCTGACGGCAGTTATCTCGAGATTGATGAAACCATCGACAAAGTCGAAGAGGCCTCGACTGGGACCATAGTCTCAGAATTCGAAGGCGATTTGGTTGTGGCCGGGGACGACGACACAAACATTCTGACCGGGCAAGATGGCGACGACCAGATCAACGGCTACGGTGGCGACGACACTGTGCTGGGGGGCATGGGCGATGACACTCTGCATGGCGGCGTTGGCGTTGATACAATCCAGGGCGGCGAAGGCGATGATGTTTTGCATGGCGAAAGTAACGATGACGTCCTGTCCGGTGATGATGGCGACGACAAGATTTTTGGTCATTTCGGCGACGACAGGCTGGACGGCGGCGATGGGGATGACGATTTGTACGGCGGTCAGGACAACGACACGCTGACAGGAGGCGCGGGCGAGGATGCGCTGCATGGGGGCTATGGCGACGATGAGCTTGCTGGTGGCGCAGGTGAAGACGTCTTGTTTGGCGGCGACGGTGACGACGTGCTGACCGGTGAGGACGGCGAAAACGAAGACTCCGTGGATTTTCTGAATGGCGGTGCCGGCGACGACATTATAGCTGCCCATAGCGGTGACATCGTGACCGGAGGCGAAGGCGCTGACAGCATCCACCTGAACCCCGAGGAGGATGACGATGCCGTCAAGGTCATGGATTTTGAACCCGGGCAGGACAAGCTGTTGATCTCGTGGGAAGGCGAGGAATATCCGGAGATCAACATTGAAACAGACGCTGAAAACGAAAACCTGACCCGTATCATGGTCGACGGACAAGACGTCGCCCAACTGCTGGGTGCCAAAGGGTTGACCCTGGACGATATCCAACTGATCAACGGTCAGGAACTATCGCAGCTCAATGCGCTGAGTTGAAGCAATAGAATCCCTTTGCCATTTGCTTGAAATCCGCTTATACGCGCCCATCCGCATCGGAATCAGTGCGGTTTTCTCCATGGGCCTGTGCTGGACGACATCCCGGCCTGCGCCATCAACTCTAACCTTTTAAAGGAGACCCCGATGTCGATTACTGCCGCTGAAAAAGCACGCGTCATGAAAGAATTCGGCACCAAGGACGGCGACACCGGTTCGCCAGAAGTCCAGGTTGCCATCCTGACCTCGCGCATCACCACCCTGACCGAGCACTTCAAGACCCACAAAAAAGACAACCACGGTCGTCGCGGTCTGCTGAAAATGGTCGCCCAGCGCCGTAAGCTGCTGGACTACCTGAAGGGCAAAGAAGAAGCGCGCTATCAGGATCTGATCAAAAAGCTGGGCATCCGCCGCTAATACCGGTTTCTGCCGCTTTTGGATTTTAGACGCCCGCCCTAATTGGCGGGCGTTTTTTGTTGGATCAGGGAACGCGCGCTCAAAGTAGCGGTATGGTGGGGCTCAATCCGGCTTGCAGTTCACTAACTCTGTCGGCACTATCCCGGGACCTGATCAACAGCTGCGCAATACATCAGTCCCCCAAGCACACATCCAGTGTGTTACGACAAGTAAAATGGAACCAAATGAAGCTGGAATTTCATCATATTAACCTGGTGGCAGACGACGTTGACCGCCTACACGACTTTTATACAAACGTCTTGGGTTTGGGTGATATTCCGCAGCAGAATTTCCCGCGCTCTGAAGCAACCGAAGACGCCGGTTATGACGGCCAGATCCGCTTTGCAACGGACGGCAACATGCAGATGCATCTGGCAGAACGGGACTTTGACGTCGCTTTTAAAAATGATCAGGTCATCAATCCAGTGAGCCGCGGACACATCGCGTTCCGAACGGATGACCTTGCCGCGGTCCTGAGGATACTTGATGAAAACGCGGTTCCTTATTCGGACTATGGCACAGCCTTTTCGAAAGAGTGGCACCAAGTGTTCTTTCGCGACCCCGAAGGCAATGTTGTCGAAGTTCACCAACAGGTAGCGACTTTGGGCTGAACCTGAGCCCGAAGTTCCCCGCGCTGTTCAGCTTGTGACGGCGCGCTAGACCATATCGTACTCTACGCTTTTTGCTCCGATGTCGCCCATGTGGCCGGTGATGCGCTGCACCAATTTCTGCCTGGACATATCTGCAAGCGCCTCCGGAAAGCTCTGAAGCTCTTCCTTTCTGGCGACAATTGTCAAAGTGCGCGAAAGGCCCGAGACCGGAAGATCTTTCAACTGCAGGCTCATATTCTCAACCAGACCATCGATCAGCAGTGTTGGCGTCAAAAGGCTGAACCCCTGACCTGCAGAAACACAGGACGTAACCATGCTGGAGCGGTCCGCCTGGATGACCTTGTCGGGCTCAAACCGCAATCGGCGCAGATGCTGCGCAATCTGGCGGCCCGCGTTGGTTGTATCTCCGAACCGCACCAGAGGAAGCCGCGTTTGGATCGCCTCTAGGCTGTCTGTCGGGCCGTCATATGCATCGGGAAGAACCAGAAGGTATCTTTCGGTCAGAACGTGATGACGCTCCAAGCCATCCATATCCAGAAACGGATTTGATGTGATCGCGAGGTCCGCTTGTTTCGTCCGCAGCAGGTGTTCATGGTTGCCGCTTTGGCCAGCATGCAGGGTAATATCTTCGACATTGAACTCACGCTGCGCGAAATCGACCAAAGAGGGCGTCAGCGTCGTGGCGATCGAGGCTTGAATGCCGACCCGCAGCAGCGTCAGGGATTTCTGGCCAACGTGGCGCAGTTCCGTTTCCATGTCGGAAAGTGCATCTAGAATTTTCTGCGCTCTTCCATGCAAACGCGCACCCGCATAGGTCAGCCGCGCCGGACGCGTACTGCGGTCCAAAAGCACAGTGCCGAATGCCTTTTCCAGCGCTGTGACGTGCTGGGACGCTGCTGGCTGCGACAGATTCAGAAGTTTTGCGCCCGCCCGCATCTGACCCGTTTCCGCAACGGCGACGAAGACCTCAAGTGAACGCATCAGACTTGGTGAGAGTTTACGATGATCCAGCATTGCTCATCCTTAGTATAAATAATTTTTATACTGTTGGAATTTTCTTGGTTTACGTCAAGCACTCGGTCAACGCTTTGGCCATGACACGTTCGCGCTCATCTCGACGCCGCAGGGCCGCTGGACCTCGCACTCTTCCCGAGGCGCGCGCGCCGTTTATTCTGCGCAAGCTTTCGACCTTCAATGTCCTCAGCGAGGCAGGGTTGGAACAGATCGAGGCCAATGCGGATACCATCCTTGCCGAAACCGGGATGGAGTTTCAGGACGACCCAGAGATTCTAGGCATTTTTGCCGATGCAGGCTGTGACGTAGATGGCTCGCGTGTGCGGTTCACGCCGGGGTTCTGCCGCAAAACGATCATGGCAACAGCGCCGGCTCAGTTCGTTCAACATGCCCGAAACCCGGCCAACAACGTTCAGCTGGGCGGCGATGCCAGCGTGCTATGTCCGGCTTGGGGTCCGCCCTTTGTGCACGATCTGGACCGCGGGCGGCGCTATGCCTCGCATCAGGATTTCGTTGATCTGGTCAAGCTGCATCACAGCCTGCCCTGGTTGCATCATTCGGGCGGCGTGGTTTGCGAGCCGGTGGATTTACCGGCCAATAAACGCCATCTCGACATGCTTTATGGTCATATTCGCCATTCTGACCGCGCCTTTATGGGGGCCTTTATCGGGGCCGAACGCGCGGGCCACGCAATCGACATGGCACGGATTGTGTTCGGTGATGATTTCGTGGCGGAAAACGCCGCCCTGTATTGTGTCTCGAATACAAACGCGCCGTTGGTGATGGACAGTCACATGTCGGGCGCGCTGAAAACCTATGCCCGGGCCGGGCAACCGGTCGCTTGCACCCCTTGGGTTCTGACCGGGGCCATGTCGCCGTCTACCGTTGCCGGGACGTTGGCTCAGGTGTTGGCCGAGACCATGGCAGCGATGACGTTGACCCAACTGATAAACCCCGGGGCACCCTGCATGATGGGCAGTTTTGCCTCAACCATGTCGATGAAATCCGGGGCACCGACCTTTGGCACGCCCGAGGCCGGGTTGATGGTATTAGCTGCCGGTCAGCTTGCCCGCAGGCTGGGGGTGCCGCTGCACACGGTTGGCACGCTCAGCGCCTCAAAAGTTCCGGACGGCCAAAGCCAGCAAGAGGCCGCATGGGGGTTGATGATGTCGATGTTCGCGGGCGCCAATCTGATCAACCACGCCACTGGATGGCTTGAAGGCGGCTTGGTGACTTCGTTCGAAAAGACAATCCTGGATCATGATCTGTGCGGCAAGATCGGTCGGTTCTTCGATGGCATCGACATGAGCGAGAATGCCCAGGCAATGGAAGCTATTGCGTCGACCGGTCCGGGACAGCATTTCCTCGGTTCCGAGCATACGCAGGCCAATTTCATGTCTGCGCTGTTTCGTCCCTGGACCCCGGACGACAATTCATTCGAGCAATGGCACGCGGCTGGAGAGTTGGACGCCGCGACACGCGCCAATGCAATCTGGAAGGAACGGCTGGACGCTTACGAAGACCCCGGTCTCGATCCCGACATCGACGCCGCGCTGCAGGACTACATCGCGCAGCGCAAGGCCGAGAAACCTGATCAGGATTACTTTTGATGAGCCGCATTTTGATCATCGGTGGTGGCGCCATCGGCCTTAGCCTAGCCTACCATCTGGCCAAGCGCGGTTCGAGTGACGTCACGGTTCTGGAACGCAATCAGCTGACCTCGGGCACGTCCTGGCATGCGGCTGGAATTGTCGGCCCACTACGCGCGACGCCAAATATGACCCAATTGGCCATGGCGGCACTTAAGGTTTTCCCCGCCCTTGAGGCCGAGACCGGCATGTCCACAGGATATCGCCGCACGTCCGGTTATTGGCTGGCACGCGACCCCGCCCGCCTGGATGAGCTTCGCAGGATTTCTGATCTGGGCCAGACTCAGGGTCTGACGCCGCGAGTGATCGCCGCCTCGGACGTGCCTCTGCCACAGCTCGATCTGAACAACCATGTGGGCGCGCTTTATGTGCCCGAAGATGCCAATGTGAACCCGGTCGATCTGTGCATGGCCTATGCCAAGGGCGCACGGGATCGCAGGGTGACGATACGCGAGAACACCAGTGTTCAGTCACTGCGTAAAAAGGGTGGGCGCATCACCGGCGTTACTCTTGCTGATGGAACCGAATTGGACGCCGATCAGGTCGTTCTGGCCACCGGTGCCTGGTCCCGCGAACTGGCTGCAAATGTTGGCGTAGCGCTGCCCTTGCAGGCGGTCGAGCACATGTATGTGGTCACCGAACCCATCCCCGACCTGCCGAACCCATTTCCAGTGATCCGGGATCTGGATCGAGGCATCTACATCAAGGGCGACGCGGGCAAACTGGTCATTGGTGGCTTTGAACCCAATGCGAAATGTTGGGATGCCTACGGCCCCGAAGGAGACCGACCTTTCCTTGAACTGGCTGAAGACTGGCACCAGTTCGCCCCTTTCATGGAGGCGGCGTTAGAGCTTTGCCCCAGCCTTGAAAGGGTCGGCATCCAGCATTTCATGAACGGCCCCGAGAGTTTCACGGCCGACACGAGACCCCTTGTAGGCGAAACATCGGTCAATGGTCTGTTTGTCGCTGCGGGAATGAACTCGGTCGGGGTCATGTCCTCGGCGGGGATTGGACGGGCGCTGGCAGATTGGATGGTCGACGGCCACCCCTCGATGGATATGTGGGAGGTCGATGTCGCCCGGGCCGACCCCGCCACAGCCAGCACCGAACACATGGCCGACCGAATGGAAGAGGCGGTTGCTGATCTTTTTGCCCTTCACTGGCCATATAAACAGCCCAAATCAGGCAGAGGTCTGCGCACCACCGCGCTGCACGATTGCTGGGCTAAGGCCGGGGCGCATTTCGGCCTGACTGCCGGTTGGGAACGCGGAATATACTATGGTCCGGCGCAGGACTATTCGGTGGCGGATCAGCGGTGGTGGCCGCTGGCCAGAGCCGAAGCGGCGGTCATGGATGAGGGCACCGTGTTGATTGATCTGAGCCCTTTTACCAAGCTCGACATCACCGGACCGGATGCTCTGGGTTCATTGAACCGCCTGACGACCGCGCAGATGGACGTGCCCATTGGTCGGGCTGTCTATACGCAGATACTCAACGCGCGCGGTGGGATCGAAATGGATGTGACCATCACGCGGTTGGGTCGGGATGCGTTTCATCTGACTTCAGGCGCTGCCACGCGGATGCGCGATCTGATGTTCCTGCGCAGGCATTTGAAGGGCGATGTGTCTGTCAGGGATGTGACCGAAGCATTCTGCACAATCGGTGTAATGGGAGGTGGCAGCCGGACGCTGCTACAGGGTCTTGGCAGCCTACCAGAAATGGCATTTGGCTATACCGCCACCGCCGAAATGGCAGGCATTACTTGCCGCGGCACGCGCGTTAGTTTTGTCGGAGAATTGGGCTGGGAACTAACCGTACCCAACGCGCAGGCCCCTCAGCTGTTCGACACCCTCCACAAGGCAGACGCGCGCCCGCTGGGTCACTATGCGGTGGATGCCTGCCGGTTGGAGAAGGGTTTCAAACACTGGGGGCATGAACTTGGCCCCAAGATCACTCCGCTGGAAGCCGGCCTGGGGTTCACCATCGACTGGGACAAGGAGTTTCAGGGCAAAGCGGCGCTGGAACAGCAAAAGTCCAACGGCTTGCAACAGCGCCTGATCCTTCTGCAGGTTCACGGCAATGCCCTGATGCTGCATGACGAACCGGTGTTCGAGCATGGCACCCATGTGGGGCTGACAACCTCGGGCGGGCGCGGGCCGCGTACGGGGCTGAACCTGTGTTTTGCCATGGTCGCGGTCCAACCGGGCGAGACGTTGGCCCAGACATGCGATCGAAAATTCACGGTTCGGGTCGCCGGGCAGGACTATCCCGCGCAGCCCTTGCGACGCCCACCCTTTGATCCCTCAGGCGAAAGGATGCGCGCATGATCAAGGCGCAGGTTACTATCATCGGCGGCGGGGCCATGGGCGTGTCGCTGATGTATCATCTGGTCAAGGCTGGCTGGTCCGATGTTCTGCTGGTCGAGAAAAACGACCTGACCCACGGATCGACCTGGCATGCGGCGGGACTGTGTACTCATTTCGCGCATAATCCCACCATTCAGGAATTGCGTGCTGCCTCTGTTCGGCTTTACCGCGATATACTTCCGCAGGAAACAGGACGCGATTGCGGCTTTCACCGCTCGGGTGCGATGCGGATCACACGCAACCCCGACCGAATGGACGAGTTCCGCCATGTGGCCGGTCTGTCCGAATTCACCGGTTACCCGCTGGAGGTGCTGACGCCCGAGCGCATCGCCGAGCTGTTCCCTCTGGCCAAACTGGATGGGCTGATCGGGGGGATCTATGAACCCGATGACGGCCATGTAGACCCTACGCTGGCAACCCACGCGATGGCCGAGGTTGCCCGGCGGGGCGGGGCGCGGATCATGCGCAACTGCGCGGTCACCGCGATTGAGCGTCAGCAGGACCATTGGCGGATCGAGACCGCGAAAGAGATCATCGAAACCACCCACGTAGTCAACGCTGCAGGCACCTGGGGTTGGGAAATCGGGCATATGATGGGCCTCAACATCCCGTCTGTTCCGGTGCTGCACCAATATCTGGTGACGGACACGGTGGAGGCCGTGTCATCTCGGATCAAAGAGGGATTGCCAGAGCTGCCGATCATCCGCGACCCCGAAGAAAGCTGGTATGTGCGGCAGGAACGCGATGGGCTGATCCTTGGGCCGTATGAAAAAGACGCCAAGGTCTGGTCGGTCGATGGTGTGCCACCGGAGTTTGGCGCGGATCTGATGCCGCCGGATCTGGACAGTGTGGAACATATCATCATGGCCGCGATGGATCGGATTCCGGCGCTGGAAACCGGTGGTGTAAAATCGGTGATTAACGGCCCGATCACGTTCACGCCCGACGCCAATCCGCTGATCGGGCCTGCGCATGGGCTTCAAAACGCGTGGCTTTTGACCGGCTCGTCGATGGGCGTCATGGAAGGCGGCGGCGCGGGCTGGTTCCTTGCGCATTGGATGACCCACGGCGCGCCGCCGATGGATGCGCTGGCCGTGGACTCGCGCCGCTTTGGGTCCTGGGCTGATCGTGATTATCGCGTGGCCAAGGCCGTCGAGTGCTTCGGCCTGCAATTCGGCGTGCACTATCCGCACGAAGAACGCCCCGCCGGGCGCGGTCTGCGCCTGTCTCCACTGCATGACCTAATGGTCGAACGCGGCGCGGTGATGGGTGCGGCCTATGGGTGGGAACGTCCAAACTGGTTCTCGGACACACCCGGAGCAGTCGCCGACGAAACCTTCCGTCGCGCCAATTGGTTCGAACCCGTGGCGCAAGAGGTCGAGGCCGCGCACAACCGCGTCGCCATGGGCGACCTGTCGGTGTTTTCGAAATTCGACGTCACCGGCCCCGATATCGCGGCCTTCCTACAAGCATTGGGCGCAAACCGCGCCATCCAGCCGGGCCGGATCGGCCTGACCCATGCGCTGACACCCAAAGGCGGCGTATTGTCAGAGTTCACCGTCACACGCTTGGCCGAGGATCACGCCTATCTGACCAGCGCCGCCGCGGCCGAGCAGATCGACCAGGATCTTCTGACACAGGTTGCCAAAGGCTTTGACGTCACCGTTCGAAACGTGTCTGAGGATCTGGCAGTTATCGGCGTCATGGGACCCAAATCCGCCGATGTGTTGCCCGAGTTGAACCATATGCCCTGGCTCACCGCGCAAGAGACCCATGTAGGCGGGATTTCCCTGCGCGCTCTGCGGGTGTCTTATCTGGGCGAATGTGGCTGGGAATTGCATGTGGCCAAAGAAAATGCCGTGCAGCTTTTCACGACGCTGGAAGAGGTCGCCAAACCGCTTGGTCTTGGGTTCTATGGGGCCTATGCAGCAAACTCCATGCGCCTTGAAAAAGGGTATCGCGGTTGGGGCAGTGACCTGACGACCGAACGCAGCCCGCTTGAGGCCGGTCTGACCCCGTTTGTCCGCAAGGACCTGCGCCACGGACTGGGCCGAGACAACACGTGGGATATGGTGCTGCTTGAGGTCGAGGCCGGTGAGATTGACCCGTTCTACTCCCACACGATCTGGAAAGACGATCTGCCCGTTGGGATCGCCACCTCGGGTGCCTATGGCCACCGGACCGGAAAAGTTCTGGCCCTGGCCTATCTGCGCGACCAGACCGCGCGAGACGGGCTGACCATCTCAATACTGGGCCAGCATCGTGCGGCAACCATCCTGCCAAAG
Organism: Ruegeria sp. CDSB013; assembly: GCF_059611165.1. Classification (NCBI taxonomy): domain Bacteria; kingdom Pseudomonadati; phylum Pseudomonadota; class Alphaproteobacteria; order Rhodobacterales; family Roseobacteraceae; genus Ruegeria; species Ruegeria sp. CDSB013. Next base: position 48,223 of record NZ_JBXWPA010000010.1, read on the forward strand.
GCTCCCTTTGACCCCGAAAACTCACGCTTGAAAACCGGAGGTTCCGAATGACCGACCACGCCCTTCACACCGACTGGGACTTTTCGAACACCGCCGCGCGACGGGACCAGTACTATGCTGCCTCACTAACGCGGTTCACACCGTTTCGCGAACCTATCGTTTTCAAGAAAGGTCAGGGACAATACCTTTGGGATACGGATGGTCGGAAATACACCGATCTGCTGGGCATGAATGTCTGTATCTCGGTCGGGCACTCGCACCCGCGCGTGGTGGCGGCGGCAGCAGCACAGGCGCAGGAACTGACCCACTGCACGACAATGTTCTACCACCCGACACCAGCACATCTGGCCGAAGAACTGGCCGCGACGATGCCCAAAGGACATGACTGGGTGGTGCATCTGACCAACTCCGGATCCGAAGCGGTTGATCTGGCGATGACCATGGCGCGCACTTACACAGGCAATCTGGATTTACTTGCGCTGCGCACCGCATATCACGGGCCAACGGCTGCGGCGCAGTCGATTACCGGTATCTCGGGCTGGCGTCACCCGGGCATGCCCGGCAACGTGGCCTTTGTGCCGGAACCCAATCAATACCGCGGCATCTTTGGGCCGGGCACGCAGCCCTATCTGGATGAGATCGATCGCACCATCGCCACAGCCACATCCGGCAATGTGGCGGGCATCTTTGTCGAAAGCGTGCAGGGCTATGGTGGCATCATCGAAATGCCGCCCGGTTATATGTCCGGCGCAGCCAAACGCGTGCGCGCGGAAGGAGGTCTTTATATCGCGGACGAGGTGCAGTCGGGCTTTGGCCGCACTGGCGAAAACTTCTGGGGGTTCGAAGCGGACGGCGTCGTACCCGACATCGTCGTCATGGCAAAAGGTCTTGGAAATGGCTTCCCGATCGGGGCGGTTGTGGCCAAGAAACATATTGCGGAACCGATGGCGGAAAGGTTCATGTTCCACACCTATGGGGCCAACCCGACCTCGGCTGCCGCAGCCCGTGCGGTTCTTGCTGTCATGCGGGACGAAGGGTTGCAGGAAAACGCCCGCGTTGTAGGGGCCGCCTTGCTGGAAAGGCTGCATGGCTTGAAAGACAAGTATCAGGTCATCGGCGATGTTCGCGGGAAAGGCCTTATGCTTGCGCTGGAATTCGTGAAAGACCGGGATAGCAAAACGCCGGACAAGGACATGACCACAGAAGTTTTCGAAGCCTGCCGCGCACAAGGAATTATCCTGTCAAAGTCCGGCCCGTTTCAACAATGCCTACGGATGGTGCCACCGCTGTGTTTGTCGTTGGACGACGTGGATCAGGTGGCGAACAGTCTTGATCAAGCGCTCGAAACTGCTGTGAGTGTCGCAGAAGTTTAAGCTTCAGGGCCTCTAGCCTGTGCCTTGCTTTTTCTCCGCGAAGTTTCCGGGCGTTTTCGGTTGTCCGGCGGCAAAAGAACGCCCGCCAAAAGGCGGGCGTCCAGAATGTATCGGATCAAGGCCCTACATCTTAGCTTTTTCTGATTTCAGCGCCAGCCACAAGCAGTAGCACATGATCAGAACCACCAAGGTGAACGGGATACCTGTCGAAACCGCAGCACCTTGCAGTGCAGAGAGGCCCCCGCCAAGCAACAGCGCAATGGCGACCAGACCTTCCAAAGTGCACCAGAACACCCGCTGAACCACCGGTGCGTCCATCTTGCCACCCGCAGTAATCGTGTCGATCACCAGCGAACCGGAATCCGACGAGGTGACAAAGAACACCACGATCAGGACCAGGGCGATTGGCGCAACAATACTGTAAAGCGGCAGCTCCTTGAGGAATCCGAACAGGGCACCTTCAGGGGCGTAGCTGTCGATCACTGTGGCACGCACACCTTCGGCTCCACCTGCGTTCAACATGTCGATGGCGGCACCGCCAAAGGTCGACATCCACAAGGCACAAACAGCCGTTGGTGCGAGCAGGGCGCAAAGGATGAACTCGCGCACTGTGCGACCTTTTGAGATGCGGGCGATGAACATGCCCACAAAAGGCGACCATGCGATCCACCAGGCCCAATAGAAGGTCGTCCAGCCGTGGAAGTAACTGGTGTCTTCGCGTCCGAACGGGTTCGACAGCGCCGGCAGGTGGTACACATAATCCACCATCACGTTGAAATACCGTGCGATGGCCGTGCCGACGCCAGTAACAACAATCACGAAGATAAACAGGCCGACGGCCATGATCATGTTGATTTCACTCAACCGTTTGACGCCAGCATCCATCCCCATCAGGACCGAACCCAACGCAATCAACGTGATACCGATGATCAGCAGGACTGTGACGGTTGGGCTGGGTTCGATGCCGAACACCTCATTCAGGCCCGCCGCAACCTGCTGCGCACCAAGACCCAACGAGGTGGTCAGGCCAAAGAGCGTCGCAAACACAGCCAAGGTATCGATGATGTGGCCCCACCAACCCCAGACGCGTTCGCCCAGGATCGGGTAGAAGGCCGACCGCAGGGTTAAGGGCAGATCAAGGTTATAGGCAAAGATGGCCAGGCTTAGACCAACAGCGGCGTAGACCGCCCAGCCTTCCAGCCCCCAGTGATGGATTGTACCGACGACTCCAGCATATTCATTGCCCGGAACGGCGATGTCGATGCCCAGTGGCACCGCGTTGCCGTCTTCGGCAAAATTGTAATAGACGGGCTCCATCACTCCAAAGAACAACAGCCCGATGCCGATACCAGCCGCGAACATCATCGCAATCCACCCGGCATAGGAATAGTCGGGCTTTGCGTCCTTGCCACCGATCCGCACCTTGCCAACCGGCAGCACGATCAGAACAAGACAGAACAATGTGATTGCGTCGACCGACAGGACCAGGAACCAGTCAAACGTGCTGGTGAGCCATGGTCTTAGCCAGCCAAACAGTGCCGCGGTACCCTCTTGGTTGGCCAAAGCGATCAGAACGAACGCAAAGATCAGGATGCTCGAGATCAAAAAGACCGGGTTGTGGATGTCCAGACCGAATGGCCGGACGTTGTCTTGCCCAAGCTCGTATTCGGTCTCGAAGTCGTAAATCCGGGGGTCCGGATCCAGCATTTTCTTGGTTTGTGCCATTCGTCTGCCCTTCTGTTCGCTAAGTGCAAACGCCAAGGTATTCGACCAGCGGACGGAAACGAGATTTTGTCCCTTGGCGCTTCTCCGTCAATTCGACCGCGGGCTTCGTGATAACAGCTTACACTGACGACATAATTTCACCAAACGCATTCCCGTTAGTGAATTTATCTAACTTGATAAACGACTTTGGACGGCACCGGGATCATTGGTCCCAACTTCTGGCCAAGGGGCTTTATCCGTGTTATTCACCCAAATGGTTGACTGAAGCAGAAGAAGGGTGTAATTCATCCATATGGTTGAACGAGAGAGCCGCTCTGATTTGAGCGCGATATTGAAGGCCGCGTCCGACCCAACCCGCCGTGCGATCCTGACGATGCTTGCGCAGCAGGGACCCTTGCGGGTGACGGACATCGCGCGGCAATTCGATATGAGCCTCAATTCGGTATCCAAGCACATCAAGGTGTTGGAAAACGCCGAATTGGTGCGGCGCCGGACGGAATGGCGCGAGCATTTGATCGAGGTTCAAATGGATCCCTTGTCAGCCGTGGATGAATGGTTTGCCGGTTTGCGTTCGATCTGGGCGCTTCGGCTCGACGCTTTGGAAACTGCTTTGGAGGACCCAGAAGATGACGGATCTGTCACTTGAAATTACACGCGCAATCCCGCACCCACCCGAAAAGGTGTTCGACGCCTGGCTGAACCCGGATATGCTGGCCAAATTCATGCTGCCGGGGCCGGGTATGACGGTGCCAGAGGCGCATTCCGATGCAAAGGTCGGTGGACGGTTCAAGATCATCATGCGTGCACCCGAAGCGGGTGACCTGCCACATGAGGGCGAATACAAGGTCATCGACCGCCCGAACCGGCTTCAATTTACTTGGAACTCTCCGTACAGTCAGGATGATTCCACCGTGACGCTGAATTTCACGCCAACCGATGCAGGGACCGAATTGCGACTGCATCACGTCCGATTCCCATCACAGGAAAGCCGCGACAATCATGAGGGCGGATGGACTGCGATCCTTGCAGCGCTGGAGACAGCGCTATGATCAACTGGCTGGCCCTTGCAGCGGGGGTGATCGCGGCCTTTCTGCTGGGATGGCTGGTCTATGGACCGGTCGGATTCCAGAAACGCTGGGCCGAAGGAACGCGGATCGATCCGACACCGCCGGAATCGCCGCCATTGCCTCAGATGGCCGCTCAGATCGTGTTCCTGATCTTGCTGGCCACCGTGATCGCGCTCACCGAAACCACCAACAGCCTGGGCGTCGCCCTTCTGGCCATCCTTGCAGTGGCGGCGCAGACGGCCTCGGTCGGGGCCTGGGCGCAAAAAAGCGTGTTCGCGATCATGGTCGACACTGGCTATGCTCTGGGATGCGGCGTGGTGATGATCCTCGCGCACGCACTCTTTTGAACGGCTCTGGCCCGGTCCAAAATGGATCGGGCGTAGGCTGCGCAGTCCTTCACCGGCCCTGCGCGGTTCCCCTTTCCTTCTACACCAATCTCATGTATGCGCGCGGTATCTGAGACGTTGTGCCCTGATCCCGGCACTCAGACGAAAGCTAAAATGGGATCGGCGGCAATGGGGCCGCCATGCAAACGGGAGACCCGCAGGGGCGGGAGTGCTCCCATCTAGGATACGCATATGTTTGATGTAACGAAAAAATCTATGCAGTGGGGCGAAGAGACGCTCACACTGGAAACCGGCAAGGTTGCCCGTCAGGCCGACGGCAGCGTGATCGCGACACTGGGCGAAACCAGCGTCATGGCGAACGTGACCTTTGCACGGCAGCAAAAACCGGGTCAGGACTTTTTCCCTCTGACCGTCCACTATCAGGAAAAATACTATGCCGCCGGTAAGGTTCCGGGTGGCTTCTTCAAGCGCGAGGCACGCCCGACCGAAAAAGAGACGCTGACTGCGCGTCTGATCGACCGTCCGATCCGCCCGCTGTTCGTTGACGGCTTCAAAAACGAAGTTCTGGTGATGTGCACCGTGCTGTCCCACGATCTGGTCAACGACCCCGACATGGTTGCGATGATCGCTGCCTCGGCTGCGCTGACTATTTCCGGCGCGCCGTTCATGGGTCCGATCGCCGGTGCCCGCGTTGGTTTTGAGGACGGTGAATACATTCTGAACCCGACCGTCGATGACATGCAGGACCTGCGCCTGAACCCTGAACAGCGCCTGGACCTGGTTGTTGCCGGCACCAAAGACGCCGTGATGATGGTTGAATCGGAAGCCTACGAGCTCTCTGAGGCCGAAATGCTGGGTGCGGTCAAATTCGCGCATGAGCAGATTCAGCCTGTGATCGACCTGATCATCGCACTGGCCGAAGACGCCGCGAAAGAGCCGTTTGACTTCCAAGCGCCTGACTATTCGGAGCTGTCCGCCGCTGTCAAAGCAGCCGGTGAAGAGCAGATGCGCGCCGCCTTCGCAATCACCGACAAGCAAGAGCGCACTGCCGCTGTTGCCGAAGCGCGTGCCGCGATCAAAGAAGCGCTGACCGAAGAGCAACTGGAAGACGGCAATCTTAGCTCTGCGATGAAGAAGCTGGAAGCAGGTATCCTGCGCGGTGACGTTGTCAAAGGCGGCAAGCGGATCGACGGTCGTTCGACCACCGACATCCGTTCGATTGTTGCAGAAACCTCGATGCTGCCCCGAACTCACGGTTCCGCCCTGTTCACCCGCGGTGAAACGCAGGCGCTGGCCGTGACCACGCTGGGCACCGGCGACGATGAGCAGTTCATCGACGCGCTGCATGGCAACTTCAAATCTAACTTCCTGCTGCACTATAACTTCCCTCCGTATTCGGTTGGTGAAGTTGGCCGGGTCATGGGCCCTGGCCGTCGCGAGATCGGCCACGGCAAGCTGGCATGGCGCGCCTTACAGGCGGTTCTGCCTGCGGCGACCGACTTCCCCTACACGATCCGTATCGTTTCGGAGATCACTGAATCCAACGGCTCCAGCTCGATGGCGTCTGTCTGCGGCGGTTCGCTGTCGATGATGGATGCGGGTGTTCCGCTGAAATCAGCCGTTGCCGGTGTGGCCATGGGCCTGATCCTGGAAGATGACGGCAAATATGCCATCCTGTCGGACATTCTGGGTGACGAAGACCACCTGGGCGACATGGATTTCAAAGTTGCAGGTACCGAAAACGGCATCACCTCGCTGCAGATGGATATTAAGGTTGCAGGCATCACGCCCGAGATCATGGAGAAAGCCCTGGCGCAAGCCAAGGACGGCCGGATGCACATTCTGGGTGAGATGGGCAAAGCCTTGTCCGAGACCAACGATTTCTCGGTCCACGCCCCGCGCATCGAAACCATGAATATTCCGACCGACAAGATCCGCGAAGTGATCGGCTCGGGCGGTAAGGTCATCCGCGAGATCGTTGAGGTTTCGGGTGCCAAGGTCGACATCAACGACGACGGCGTCATCAAGATCGCCTCGCCCGATGGTGAATCGATCAAGAAGGCCTATGAGATGATCCACTCGATCGTCGCCGAGCCGGAAGAAGGTCAGATCTACACCGGTAAAGTGGTCAAGATCGTCGACTTCGGCGCCTTCGTGAACTTCTTTGGCAAGCGCGACGGTCTGGTCCACGTGTCTCAGATCGAAAACCGCCGCCTGAACCATCCGTCGGATGTTCTGAAGGAAGGTCAGGAAGTAAAGGTCAAGCTGCTGGGCTTTGACGACCGCGGCAAGGTCCGCCTGTCGATGAAAGTCGTCGATCAGGAAACCGGCGAAGAGATCGTGCCCGAGAAGAAAGAAAAGAAAGAGGAAAGCGCAGAGTAATCTGTTCTTCTTTCAATTGATCAAGGCCCCGGTGGAAACGCCGGGGCCTTTTTTCGTTTCGAGCTATGACCGCCCAGCCAAGGACGGATCGGTCAATTATTGCCATAAATATCTGAATGTGTGCGAGTTCACAGTCAGATGTATTTCTTCATGAAAGGTTACGCTAGGGAAGCAATCCATCCCTTAAGACCACCCGTATTTCAGCAGCCGGGCAATCCGCTCGGCCGAACGGTGATCCTGTGTTTTGAAAGGCGTGACATGACCCTGAGGACCTTCAAGGAACGCGTCATCCAGACCGGCAGCTTCGAGCTGATCGGGATCGCTTTTGTCTCACCCGTATACGCTTATTTGACCGGCGCATCGATGGTGCACGGGTTCGCTATGATCGCCATGCTATCGATTGTGATCATGATCTGGTGCCCGATCTTCAATACTATATTCGATCTGATTGAGCGGGGCAAAACGGCTCGGTTGGCCTGCAAACGCCCCCAATCGGTGCGCGTTCTTCATGCCACATTGCATGAGGTTACGGCAGTCATGATCACCTGCCCACTTTTGATGATGGTTGGTGGGCATTCTCTGGGATCAGCGCTTGCGCTCAATGTCGGTCTGACACTGACTTATACGGTTTACACCTACCTGTTCCACATCATCTATGATCGCGTGCGGCCGATTAAGCCAAGCTTGGAAAAGAACGAAGCTGGCCAAAGCGAACATCTGACTGGTGAAGCCGCTGCAGCCTGATCCTTGCTGACAAGTCAAATACCCAGAACGTCAGTGCGCCACGCCAGACGGCCCGTGTTTCATCACATGCCACTGCCCATAACTGTCGTTCAAATCCAGTTTGATCGCCGCATCTGCCTTGGTCGATGCACTGCCAATCTCGGCCAGGGTGAATTCTATACCACCGGGAATGTCGATCCGTACACGATGCGGGCCACCACCATGTGGGGCCTCGATGGGACGGCCGGTTGAGCTCAGCACCTCACCGATTGAGACTTTGGCGGTGCGCCCATCCATGTCCATCTCAAAATCAATCGGCACATACAGGGTCTCGTGAACGGTGTCGCACATCGTGCGGAATACATGCCAGTGGGTTGCCATTTCCTCGGTCTCTTCACCGTGAAAGACTTTTTCCAATGCGACCCGTTGCGCTTCCGAGGCGCTTGGGTCGATGATCACCTGCATCTGGCCGCCGCCCTCAAAGATCGGGCCGGGCCAGGCGTAGATCAGCGCAGCTTTTGTGCCAGCAAGGTCGGTGTCGCCAAAATGCCCTTTGGAAACCTCAAGCACCTCAAAGCCGCGGCAATTTCCATGGGTTGGTAATTCTTCGAACTGGCAAGGGCAGGCATAGCCGCAATTGCAGTTCCCGAATGCTTCGCCTTCAACGTACCAATCTGTGAATTCCATCGTCTTCTCCTGTTTTACACAGTCTGAACGCCCGACGCCGTGTTTAAATGCCTGTAGATTTCCCCCGCATAACCCTAGCACAATTCGGGCAAATGCAGAACCAGGCGACCTGAATCCGCATTTTCCGGGATAAACCTTGGTCCAATTCCCTGCGTTTCAACCAAAAGCCAATCGCAGCGCACTCGGCTTGCCCCCAGTTCCATCCCGTCACCGAGACACAAAAAGGAGATGTAAAATGGAAACCTTGAAACTGCTGACACTGACCGGATTGATTGCAACAGCGCCGGTTCTTGCACTGGCCAATGTCGGACTGGGCGACAAATTGGGCACCAGTGAGGCCGATATCCGCACGACCCTAGAGGCGCAGGGATACCAGATTGAAGAGATCGAATTCGAAGACGGTGAGATCGAGGTTGAACTCATCAAAGATGGTGTAGAAACTGAACTTGTCGTGTCCGAGACCGACGGCGTGGTAACTGCCATCGAACTCGAACAGGACGATGACTGACCCGACGAACCCTCAGGAGCCTCATGAAGCTTTCACAAACGTCATTGCTTTGGCTCCTTCTGGTGGTGCAGGCCGTCTGCGCCGCCTTTTTCGTGACCGACGCGATGTTGGACTGGACCGGTGGGGAAAGCGCGGGCTTTCGCCACCTGCATAGTTTCGAACTGGTTCTGGCGCTGGCATTGATCGGCGGACTTGCCGCAACGATTGCACTGATCAGGTCCCAGAACAGGCGTGTGCGCGACATGCAGCGACAGCTGAGTGTCGCGCAGGGCGCGTTTGCTCAACTCATTGCCTCTCAATTCACTGAGTGGAACCTGAGTGATGCTGAGCGCGACGTTGCCCTGTTGTCTATCAAGGGTCTGTCAATTGCGGACATCGCGACATTGCGGCAAACCAAAGAAGGCACGGTCAAAGCGCAATGCGCAGCGGTGTATCGCAAGGCAGGAGTTACGGGACGCGTGCAATTGCTGAGCTACTTCATCGATGAGCTGCTTTCCGAACCTTTGCTGACAAACAGTTCCGAAAGGTCGAATTCGACCACATAGACCGTGAACCAAAGTGTTAGCTCGGTGCTGATCTTATTCACTCACATCTGCCCAATATCCTGTGAATTGAAGTGAAGGGCTGTTGCCTTTCATTCCTGCCTCTACTGCCCACATGTGCGCCATAACAAATGTGGAACAAAGGACATGGTCATGGTTACGCGTCTTCTTCTCGCCTCGACAGCTTTGACGATCAGCGCGTCCGCGCTGGCCGCGCAGAGCCTGTCGGATGATCTCTATCTTCAGGGCTTTGCCGGGTACAGCCAGCTGCAGGACAGCGACTTTAGCGGCACAATCAATGGATCGTCGCAGTCGGTGGATACCGATTTCGATGGCGGCTATGGGCTGGGCATCGCGGTCGGCAAAGAGATCCCGCAGTGGTCGAACGATCAGTTTGGCGCCCGGATCGAGCTGGAGCTGTCCTACCGCGACAACGACGTGGATGGCGTCAATTTTTCAGGCAACGGACCCGGCGCAGAAGGCAACATTTCGGGTGACGTGTCGCAGACATCGCTGTTCGCCAATGTGCTGGTCGATTTCAAACAGGCAGGGGCCTTCACGCCCTATGTCGGTCTGGGTCTGGGTGCCACCTATTCTGATCTGGACTTTGTCTACGGGCCGGGCGTTGAACTTAACGACACCGACACCACCTTTGCTGCGCAAATTATTGCCGGTGTAGCCTATGAGATCAGCCCAAATACATCTCTGACCCTGGACACCCGATATGCCCGCGCATTCGACGTATCCTCGGCACGTTTGGCACCAAACGGTGCGTCTACGGGTACGGTCGAGGATGATATCGACGCCTTCAGCGTCAATGTCGGACTGCGTTACGGTTTCTGATGGATCACGGGGAAGTGTTTCTTTCGGGTTTCTCTTCCCCCTTTCGTTATCGTGTTCTATGCACTGTGGCATGAGGACTTTTGTCATCCATATGACAGCAAGCACAGCGCGGCGACCCAATGCCGAAAGGCTGTGTGCCAGTCTGCCCGATGCGGAACTGTTCGAGGCCGTCAATGGGAAGGACCCCGCTCAAATCGCGGATGTACAATTGTTTCCGGGCGATTTGTATCGCCCCAGATACCCTTTTCCGCTACGCCCTGCGGAGATCGGAATTTTCGCGAGCCATCGGCGAATCTGGCGCAAGCTCGTTGATGAAAAGATCGACCGCGCTATCATTACCGAGGATGATTTGCGCATAGATCCGTGTCGTATGGCCTATGCGTTAGAGATGCTGGATCCGCTTGCAACCCCGGATCACTATATCCGAATTCCCGTGAAACAACGCGAGGATGCGGCACGAACGCTTATAAAGCAAAATGGATTGCGCCTGATCCTGCCAAAAGTCATTGGCTTGCAATGCGTCTGCCAGGTGGTCGGGCGCCGTGCGGCTGAGCGGTTGCTTGCCGTAACCGACCAGATTGACCGACCGGTCGACACGTTCCTGCAAATGCACTGGGTGACTGGGCAGCCGATCCTTTCCTTGCAAGGAAGCGGCAATCAGGAAGTCGCACAAGAAATCGGCGGTTCGACCATACAGGCAAGCCCGCCGCTGGCCGACAAGCTAACGCGTGAGTTCAAACGCGCTGCCTACCGTCGGAAACTGTATCAGCACCCTCAACGATACGCAGCTTAGTCACCCTTGAAGGCGGATTGGAATCGGGCAGAACTTATCGCCCTGCCCGAGCTACTTTAGCTGGGCGCTTTGGTTTTACGCAGATACGGAAAGATGGTTTCAAACTCACCGAACTTTTCTTTTGCCTCATCATTCGACACGGCCGGCGGGATGATCACGTCTTCGCCCGGCACCCAGTTCGCGGGGGTGGCCACGCCCTTGGCACTCATCTGCAGACCATCCAGCGCGCGCAGGATTTCGGCAAAATTTCGGCCCACGGTCATCGGGTAGGTCATCGACAGTTTCAACTGTTTGTCAGGGCCGATAATAAAGACCGAACGCACGGTTGCACTGTCGGCAGGGGTGCGGCCATCGGGCAGGTACGCCTCGGCTGGCAGCATGTCGAATGCCTTGGACACGGCCAGGCCGTCGTCGGCGATGATCGGAAAGCCGGGGTTGGCGTTGCCATACGCCTCGATGTCCTTCTTCCACTTCTTGTGGTCCTCGACACCATCGACTGAGACGCCCATCACCTTGGTATTGCGGGCTGCCCATTCGTCGTTCAGCTGTGCAACGGCCGAAAACTCAGTGGTACAGACCGGCGTGAAATCCTTGGGGTGTGAGAACAGGATCGCCCAGCTGTCACCGATCCAGTCATGGAACTGAACAGTGCCCTGATCCGTCTCTGCAGTGAAATTCGGAACGGTGTCATTGATGCGCAAACCCATGGGGCATCTCCTTTTTTGTGAAACAAACCGAGTCGGTTGCTGGAAACCTAATAACTCTGCGCCATTGTTAAACCATTAGCTGCTTGAAAGGGTATTCATTTTTGAGGAAATTAATTTGATCAAATTGCGCCTTGCCACACCAATATGCCGGTGCCAGAGTGGCGCAAATTCCCGCCATCCGGGCCACGGGATCAGGAGGATACGTGATGATCGAGAAACGCAATTTCTACATTGACGGAACATGGGTCGCCCCATCTGCAGCGAATGATTTCGAGGTGATCAACCCCTCGACCGAGGAACCCTGCACGGTGATCTCACTGGGCGCGCAAGCTGATACCGACGCCGCAGTTGCTGCCGCAAAGGCCGCCCTGCCCGGCTGGATGGCCACACCGGTCGAAGATCGCATCGCGCTGGTCGAGAAACTGATCGAGATTTACCAATCCCGGTCCGAGGATTTGGCACAGGCGATGTCGCTTGAGATGGGCGCGCCGATCGACATGGCACGCACCCAGCAATCCGGTGCGGGCATGTATCACCTTGCTAACTTTGTGCGCGCAGCCAAAGCGTTCCAATTCGACCGCCCGCTGGGCGATCACGCGCCCAATGACAGGATCATCTATGAGGCCGTCGGTGTTGCCGCCCTGATCACGCCATGGAACTGGCCGATGAACCAAGTCACTCTCAAGGTTGGCGCGGCGGCGATTGCAGGCTGCACCATGGTTCTGAAACCCTCCGAACAAAGCCCGCTGAACGCAATGATTTTTGCCGAGATGATGGATGAGGCCGGCTTCCCCGCCGGTGTATTCAATCTGGTCAACGGCGATGGCGTGGGCGTCGGTTCCCAGCTTTCGGCGCATCCGGATGTGGATATGGTCAGCTTTACCGGCTCGACCCGCGCAGGCACAGCGATCTCAAAAAGTGCTGCAGACACCTTGAAGAAGGTACATCTGGAGCTGGGCGGCAAGGGTGCAAACGTGGTCTTTGCCGATGCCGATGAAAAGGCCGTCAAACGTGGTGTTCTGCACATGATGAACAACACCGGCCAAAGCTGTAATGCGCCCAGCCGCATGCTGGTGCAGCGCCCGATCTACGATCAGGCCGTGGAAACGGCGGCTGAAGTGGCCAGCATGGTTTCCGTGGGCAGCGCGCAGGAAGAAGGCCGCCATATCGGCCCCGTCGTGAACGAGGTGCAGTGGAACAAAATCCAGGACCTGATCCAGAAGGGCATCGATGAAGGCGCCCGGCTGGTAGCAGGCGGCACCGGTCGGCCCGAGGGGCTGAACAAGGGCTATTATGTACGTCCAACCGTCTTTGCCGACGCCAATAACCAGATGAACATCGCGCGCGAAGAGATCTTTGGCCCCGTCCTGACCATGATCCCCTTCGACACCGAAGAAGAGGCGGTCGAGATTGCCAACGACACGCCATACGGCCTGACCAATTACGTTCAGACACAAGACGGCGCGCGAGCAAATCGAATGGCGCGGGTACTGCGGTCCGGCATGGTCGAAATGAATGGCCAGTCGCGCAGTGCAGGATCACCGTTTGGCGGCATGAAACAGTCCGGCAACGGGCGCGAAGGCGGCTTGTGGGGGTTGGAAGACTTCCTTGAGGTCAAAGCCGTCGGTGGCTGGGCGGCAGAGTGACGCCAGACCAGAACTTAACAAAAGGGCGCGGCGGTGGTTACCCGCCGCGCCCTTTTCTTTACGTGGGTCGCACGATCAGTTGCGGTTGGCCGTCCGAGGTATGCCGTGTGGATCGGCCATCCCAGCCAATCTCACCGGTTACGCGCTGACGATAGGCCGAGAAGCTGTCGAATTGAACGACATCCACGGGGGTGTCAAAGTGTAAGGTAACGCGCCGATGCGACCCGTCACCCAACAGGGTCATACCACGGATTTCCGCCCTGAACGGCTGCCCCAGATAGAACCCTTCAACCCGATCACCAACACGCAAATGCATGCGATTTCCGGCCATTGCGTGCAACGTATTCCAATCGCGCACCCCATGTTGATGCGCCAGCAATTCCAGCGATTCACAATGCGAGAGCGTGACCCCCGCTCCGCGCAGCCTGTCGCGCAGTCGTTTTGCCTGCGCTTTTAGCTCCTCAAGTGGAGCAATACTGTTTGAACGTGTCATTTCTTGCCTCGTTTCCTTAAACGGGCGCCAAGTCAGGACGGAGTTCGCATTACCATCCGCGCGCCAGAAAAGGGCAACAGATGTTCATCAACCGGGTTTCACCAATGCCAAATGGCAGCGAACGGCAGGGGACCCAAACCTGAAGGAAACCTTTGGCACCGGCAAGTGTATCTGTCAATCAGGCGCTGGCACTTTTCAACTCGCTGTCCGGTTCCAGATGGATGACAAAGACTGACCCCGGAAACTTCCTGTTCAGGGCCGCCTCGATATCGTCGCAGATGTCATGCGCGGCCGCGACCGACATGGCACCGTCGACGACAAGGTGAAACTCAACGAAAATCATGTTGGCTGACCTGCGACCGCGCAGATCATGATACTCAAGCGCCGGGCCTAAATTGGCTTCGATTGTTTCGCGGACAGACGTCAATTCTCCGTCGATCAGCGAAGCATCCATCAACCCGTCGACCGAGCTACGGATGACCTTCCAACCTTCCCACAAAATGTTAACGGCCACCAGAATCGCGATAATGGGATCAAGGATCAACCAACCTGTCGCCATCGCAATCAGCAACCCGACAACAACACCGACCGAGGTCATAATGTCGGTTAATATGTGCTTTCCGCTCGCCTCCAACGCCGGTGAGGATTCTCGTCGCCCAACCCGCAACAGCAGAAACGCCCAGATACCATTCAGGCACGTCGCGCCCACATTTATGGCAATGCCCAGGAACGGTTCCCCGGCCAGATGCGGATCAGGTAATGCGAAAACAGCTTCACGAATGATCAGCAGTGCGGCCAGAACAATCAGCGTCCCTTCGGCCACGGCCGACAGGTACTCGGCTTTCTTATGCCCGAACGGGTGTTTCTTGTCTGGCGGCATGCCAGATATCCGCACCGCAAAAAATGCAAGCAGAGCGGCCGCCACATTCACCACTGATTCCAAGGCGTCCGAGAGCAGGGCGACCGAGCCCGTCACCCACCAGGCCAGCAGTTTCAGCAGCAAAACCGCCACTGAAACCGGAATGGCCCACGCCGCGAATGTCTGTGTGATCTGCCTGCTGTCCTGCTTCATAGAATCTCACTATCACAGGATGCAGCAGCGCAAAGTTTGTTTTTGACGTGACTATGCGTCGGCCTGAGCGGCCTCGAATGCCAGCATTGCGCGTTTGACCGGCAAGCCCCAGTGATAGCCACCCAGCCCACCGGATTTGCGTAGCGCCCGGTGGCACGGGATCAGCCAGCTGACCGGGTTGCGGCCAACCGCAGTACCCACGGCGCGGACGGCTTGTGGCGATCCCACACGCTGCGCGATTTCGGAATAGGTAGTGACCTGGCCTGACGGAATGTGCATCAGCGCCTCCCAAACCTTGATTTGCAGGGGCGAACCAATAAGGTACAGCGGCGTAGGTTCCAACCGGTCGCTTGCCGCACCAAAGGCACTCAGCACCCAGGGACGCAGACGCATCGGATCCTCAATGAAATCCGCTTTTGGCCAACGCGAGATCATATCCTCCATCGCGGCCTCTTCACCGGTTTCAGCACCAAAAGCCATGCCGCAAATGCCCTTGTCGGTTCCCATCACCAGTGCCGGGCCAAATGGGCATTCGAACCAGCCCCAATAGATGGTTAGCCCGATGCCCCTGCGCGCGTATTCGCCGGGGCTCATAGATTCCCATTTCAGGAACAAATCGTGCAGACGGCCACTGCCGGACAGGCCGACGTTATGCGCGGTTTCCAACGTGGTGAACCGTTCCCGCAACAATGCCTTGGCATGGCCCAGCGTCAGATATTGCTGGTAGCGTTTCGGCGATACCCCGGTCCAACGCGAGAACAGGCGCTGGAAATGCGCCGGGCTCATATCCATCTGACGGGCTAGCTCTTCCAGGCTCAGGCCCTCACCGCCCTGATCAATCAGGTCGATCGCGCGGCGCATGACGTTGTAGTGGTATCCGCTTTCTGGTGTCTGGACGTTCATGGCTATTACCTCATTGTCTTGACCAGACCATAGCGCGCAGGTTACGCCCTCGCGACCCGGAACTTGCGCATTGGCTTTGGACTTGTATCGACGCGCCCCGAACGGCATTAAGACGCGGATGGCAAAACAACTCGGATATCACCGGATCCGCGAGATCTTTACGCGCTTTCAGGAAGCCGACCCCGAACCCAAGGGCGAGCTTGAGCATGTCAACGTCTATACTCTGGTGGTCGCCGTGGCCCTGTCTGCTCAGGCCACCGATGTCGGTGTGAACAAGGCGACACGCGCCTTGTTCAAGATCGCCGACACACCGCAAAAGATGCTGGATCTGGGCGAAGAAGGTCTGATTGAACACATCAAGACCATTGGCCTGTTTCGGCAAAAGGCGAAGAACGTCATTAAACTCAGCCGTATTCTGGTCGACGATTATGGCGGCGAGGTTCCCAATTCCCGCGCAGCCCTGCAATCGCTGCCGGGTGTAGGCCGCAAGACGGCCAATGTGGTGTTGAACATGTGGTGGCGGTATCCGGCGCAGGCTGTGGACACGCATATCTTCCGTGTAGGCAATCGCACCGGCATTTGCCCCGGCAAGAATGTGGACGCCGTCGAACGCGCCATCGAAGACAATATCCCAACCGACTTTCAGCTGCATGCGCATCACTGGCTGATCCTGCATGGCCGCTATCACTGCAAGGCGCGCAAACCCATGTGCGGCACCTGCATCATCCGCGATCTCTGCGAATTTGAGGACAAGAACTTATGAAAACCTACCAACTGACCGGCATCGGAAACGCTGTTGTGGACGTGATTTCCCAAGCCGACGACAGTTTCCTGGAGCTGATGGGCATCGAAAAAGGCATCATGCAACTGATCGAGCAGGAGCGTGGCGAAGTCCTCTATGCCTCGATGGAAGGCCGGGTTCAGACGCCGGGTGGTTCGGTTGCCAACACGATCGCTGGCGCAGGTGCGCTGGGGCTGGATTCAGCGTTTATCGGACGCGTGCATGACGACGCCCTGGGCCGGTTCTATGCAGATGCGATGAACGAGGACGGCGTTGATTTCGTGAACCCTCCGGTACCGGGCGGCGAACTGCCAACGTCGCGCTCGATGATCTTTGTCTCGCCCGACGGTGAGCGGTCGATGAACACCTATCTGGGGATTTCCTCAGAGCTGTCGTCGCAAGACGTGTCAGATGCCGTCGCCGGAAACAGCCAGATCATGTTCCTTGAGGGCTATCTGTTCGACAAGGAAAAGGGAAAGGCCGCGTTTCTTGAGGCCGCGCGCGCGTGCCACAAAGGTGGCGGCAAGGCGGGTATCGCCATTTCCGACCCCTTCTGTGTGGAACGCCACCGTGTTGATTTCTTGCTGCTGATCGAAAACGAACTTGATTTCGTCATCGGCAACGAGGCCGAGATCAAATCCCTGTTCGAAACCGACGATCTGGAAGAGGCGCTGGCCAAAACCGCCGCGATCTGCCCGCTTGTTGTATGCACCCGCTCCGGCGACGGCGTGACTGTTCTAAGCGACGGGCAACGCGTCGACGTACCGGTCGCGAAAGTCGTGCCCGTGGACGCAACCGGTGCGGGCGATCAGTTTGCCGCCGGCTTCCTGTTTGGCATGGCCACAGGCCGCGATCACGAAACCTGCGCCAAGATTGGCAATATCTGCGCCCGCGAGGTCATCAGCCATATCGGCCCGCGCCCCGAGGCGAACATGCAGGAACTGCTGCGCGCCGAAGGGTTGCTGTAATCCGCTGACTAAGACCCAGCCGCCGCGTCGTTTAAAGCCCAGTCATACTGATACGCTTTGACGCGCGGCGTCTGCTGAAGAAGGGCGCGCAGCTCGGGTTTCGCTGCTGTCGCGATATAGGCCAGCACGGATTTTTCGTTTGGTCCGAAATCCTCACGGAACCAGATAAAGATCTTTGACAGGATCAATCCGCCGCGTTGGTCGAACTGCACGCCACGCGGGTCGTTGATATAGGCGTGCTCGGCGGCGGCAAAATCGTGCTCTAACGTCTCGGCCTGCCAAGCGCGGTCCATCAGATTGGGGCAACCTACAGCGGCACAGTTCAGCGCATAGTGGATGCGCGGTTCGCCAAATGTGGGCCGGATAATGCGGTGTTCGATGTCATTGAGGGTCAACTCCTGCCCGGCCACCTGCGTCAGAGGTTGATTCCACGGCCCAATCGAAAATCGTCCGTTCTTGATGTCGCGGATCGAAGCAACGGGATAGTTTTCAAGAACCACATCCACCGTCAACGCATTGTACAGGTTGATCCAATACGCCAGTTGCTGATCACGTGTCAGTCGCGCAGGGTCAACGGCTTGCAGATCGACCAGATATTCGTCCAGGCGCGCCCTGTCTGCCTGTGTCACCTGCCCATAAGTTACCCGGTTCACGCCCTGCCCGTCGGTCACTACATAGCGGTGCAGGAAAGCTGTCCAATCGCGGTGATCGACCTTTTCGCCCGGTGGGGACGCAAATCTGGTCAGGGTCTGCCCCGGCAATGCCTCGGGGGCGGGCAAGGCCAAACGCTCGACACTTGCGCATGCGGTCAAAACCGGAAGCAACAGCAGGATTAGAGGTTTTCTCATGATACGTCCTTTTGGTTCCGGCGCGTGGCCCGCAACTGCCCCTTGAGCCGTTTGAGCGGGGCCAGCCCGGGATCGCTCAGATCCGGCAGATCGGGTCCACCCGACAGGCGGGGAACGGCGGCATTCCACCAGCTTGGTCCAGACGGCCCGTCAACCCGGTCTGGCGCGGCCAGATGCATGTCACGCTGCGCGTTGTGAACGCACATGGACAGCGGCCCGTTCGCAGTGGCGACCATGAAGACGCAAGACGCACAGCGGTCTTCTTCGAGCGCATCGGCGGCCATAAAATTGTGGATAAACACTGACTGCCGACGGACGGGACCCTGCAACAACCCTCGACCCAACCGCAGCACGCAACCCAACAGATGTAGCCCGGCCCGCAGCGCCAACAGCGGGTTGCGCCTCACCATGCGCCAGACGCTGTCGCGGGTGTCGATATGGCCGTCTGCCGACTGATCGACGCGGCTGAGCGCTGCGATCACTTTGTGCGTCAGGCGCTTGGCGGACAAAAGCGAAACCGCGCGCCCGCCAGCGGTGACAACACTTGCATAGCGATTGCATTTTGCATGGCCCACGGCGGCCGTGTCGAAATGCAGAGGCGTTCCATATCCGGCCTCAACCGCGGCCATCACGCTTTCCTGCGTGATCGCGTCGGGCCGTTCGCGCAGCACTCCGCGCCCGGTATCGGCCTGCATCTGGAACGAGACAAAGGAGACCTCGGGGCAGTCTCGCATGAACCGCGCCAGCGCAGGCAATTCATCGAAGTTGCCGCCGAAAACGGTTGTGTTGAACAACAACCGCAGGCCCAGCCCACGCGTGTGCCGGATATAGGCTCGACGTACAACGTTCAGCTCAGTCTCGCTGTTGAACCCCTTGCGTTCCTGCGTCATGTCGACGTGAAAAGCCACGTCATCCAACCCCGCCGCCGCAAGCCGCGTCAGAAACGCCCGGCTGGCGCGAATGCCGTTGGTCATCAGGCACGACCGCATGCCCAGACGGCGAATTTCGCGGCACAGTGCCTCAAGGTCTTCCACCTTGCGCAGGGTCGGATCACCCCCCGTCAGCTGGACCGAGACACCGGGACCATAATGGCTGTGGATCGTGGCAAGACGCGCAAACAGAACCGACAGCGGTGGGTCATAGGTCATCTCGGCCCGGTCCGAGAGGTAACACAGTGTGCAATCCAGATTGCAGCGTTGCGTGACCTCAAGCGCGACGCAGGCGATGGGGTAGAACCGGCCTGCCGTCTGCCCTGCGCCATATTCCCCGCACCCTTGCAGACCGCCGCGCAAAGGCGCGCGACGGTCGGTGCCAGTAAACTTGCGTCCGGCAGGTTTTACAGAAGAGAGAGTTGGGGCCGTGTCCTTCATACCCGTCAAGCTAGACAGGTCGATCAGATGCGGCCACGCCCCCTCACGCCAACGTGCGGGATGGTGATTGAACTAGCCGCAGCACCCGCCGGATTGTTTCACCTGAGCGGTTGCAGGCGCTTCGTTCAGGTTCGCACCCCGCCCCAACCACGTCCGCTCTGCTAGATAGAAGTCCGCAAACTTGGTGGCAAAATCCTCGGACACGGTTTTCTCAGGGATACCAGTTGCCGGCAGAGCTTGTTGCCATGCTTTCACCTTGGGATAGTCAGCCAACATATCGTGCCCGCTGTGATCAGCCACAATTGCAGCGCGATGGAGCAACGGCAACCACGCCATATCGACATTGCCCAGCGCCTCACCCGTAAAGAACGGGCCGTCCCCAAGCTGCTTTTCCGCCTTTGCGAACGAGGCGTTCAGCTTGGTCGTCCGATCCGCAAAGATTGCCTGATCCGCGCTTTGCATTGCGCTGCACTGAACCAGATAATGCTTGCTGGCCTGATAGCTCCACGCGCGGCTCAGGGCGCGCTGTTCCGGTGTCAGGTCGGGCTGCAGCGGCGCGGTCACTTCGTCGAGGTATTCGGCAATCGCGTCCGACTCAAACAGTGCCGTGCCGCCTTCGGTCACCAGAATCGGAACCTGACCTGTCGGCGACAGGTCCAGAAACCAGTCCGGCTTGTCGCTGAGGCTGATATAGTCGATCTGATAGGGCACCTGCTTGGCTTCCAACAGCGCAGTGACGCACTGAACGAAGGGGCAGATTTTGAAACTGATGATACGGATCATTTGTCTTTCCTTTTGCTGGTTTCATCTGTCAGACGAAGCCCGCATCAAAAAGACGACGATCGGATCAACATTTTTTGCAGGTTTTCTGTTTTTCCTGAACGTCCGAGATATTACCCCGCACATCCATCGAGATATTGCAGCAATCCTCGAACGCTTTTCGCAGCTCTGCCCGGCCTTTTTGAACCCGGGATTTGAGCGTTGAATACGCCAGTCCTTGCGCCTGTGCGTAATCCTGTTGGGACACGCCATTGATGTCGATTGCCATCAGCATGTCCGCGGTTTCCCTCGGCAAACCGCGAATGAACGGTTCTACACAGCCCTCCAGGTCCTGACGCGTTTCCGGATCATCCCGGTGATACCAAAGATCATCCGGGTGCGCCTCGGCACGGCCGAATTTTCGGTAATGGTCGATGATTGTGCGGTCGGCCGTTTGAAACAACCAGGGCTGCAGTTTTGCCGAGTCTTTCAAGTTCGGCAGACCAGTGAAAACCTTGACCGAGATCTCTTGCAACAGGTCTTCCACATCCGCGGTGTTGGACACACGCGAATGCAGAAACGCCTTCAGGCGCGCGCGGTACTTGGGCCAGATGTCTTCAATGCGCATGCTGTTTTATGACAGGTGATCCGCAAAGGCGGCAACCACCTGCTGGTAAACCTCACGTTTGAACGGCACGATCTCGTCGATCAGCTTGCCTGGCTCCTGCCATTTCCATCGGGTGAATTCCGGATGCTTGGTCTGGATGTCGATCTGGTCGTCCTGGCCGGTAAATCGCAGAAGGTACCATTTCTGCTCTTGCCCGCGATAGCGGCCTTTCCAGATTTTGGGCACGATATCGTGGGGCAGATCATAAGGCAGCCAGCTGTCCGTCTCAGCCACGATCTCGACCAGGTCCGAGGTCACGCCGGTTTCCTCCCATAACTCACGTAGGGCTGCGTCCCGAGGGTCTTCGCCCTTGTCCACGCCGCCCTGGGGCATTTGCCATGCCTCCTTGTGGCGGTCATTGCGCTGGCCGACGAAAATCCTGCCCTCGGCATTCATCAGCATAAGCCCCACGCAAGGGCGATAGGGCAGTTTGGCGATCTCTTCGGGGGTCATGTGCAGCCTCGTGAATGTGCTTTGAGACGTCTGTATCAAGCCCCAAGGCGCCAGCAAAGGGTGTGACGTTAGGTTTCGCGTGACAACGTTGACGCGAAGGTCAATCTAGCGTCGACAAATCGGGAGGGAGAGTTCGCCATGACTGCGTACCCAAACATGCTGGCCCCGCTGGATCTGGGCTTTACCACTTTGAAGAACCGCGTCCTGATGGGATCGATGCATACGGGCCTTGAAGAAACCGGCGACTGGAACCGCGTGGCCGAGTTCTATGCCGACCGCGCGCGCGGAGGCGTCGCTTTGATGGTGACAGGTGGGATTGGTCCGAACTTTGAAGGCTCGGTCCTGCCGGGTGCTTCGATGATGACTAATGACAAAGAGGTCGCGAACCACTCCATCGTTACCCAGCGTGTCCATGAGGCCGGCGGCAAGATCGCGATGCAGATCCTTCACGCAGGGCGCTATGCATACGGTCCGAAATGTGTGGCCCCCAGCCCGGTAAAGTCTCCGATCTCGCCCTTCCCGCCGAATGAGCTGGATGAAGAGGGTATTGAAAAACAGATTGCCGACATCGTGAACGCCGCTGTTCTGGCCCAAAAAGCGGGTTACGATGGGGTCGAGATCATGGGCTCCGAGGGGTATTTCCTCAACCAGTTCCTGGTGACCCACACCAACAAGCGCACCGACCGCTGGGGCGGATCATATGAGAACCGCATGCGTCTGCCGATCGAGGTCGTGCGCCGCACGCGCGAGGCCGTGGGCACCGATTTCATTATCATCTACCGCCTGTCGATGATTGACCTCATCCCCAATGGCTCGACCCATGAAGAGGTCGTTGAACTGGCCCAGCGTATCGAGAAAGCCGGTGCCACGATCATCAACACCGGCATCGGCTGGCACGAAGCCCGGATTCCGACCATTGCCACCAGCGTTCCTCGTGCGGCCTTTGCCTGGGTGACAAAAAAGCTGATGGGTAAGGTGTCGATTCCGGTCATCACATCCAACCGGATCAACACACCCGAGGTCGCCGAAGAGGTCCTGTCGATGGGTTGCGCTGACATGGTGTCTCTGGCCCGTCCGATGCTCGCCGATGCGGATTTCGTCAACAAGGCAATTGCAGGTAACGCGGCACAGATTGCGCCGTGCATCGCCTGCAACCAGGCGTGTCTGGACCACACCTTTAGCGGCAAGTTGACCTCGTGCCTTGTGAACCCACGCGCCTGCCATGAAACCGAATTGGAAATCACCACAGCTGAAGCGCCAAAGACGATTGCCATTGTCGGCGCCGGCCCCGCGGGATTATCCACCGCGATGACTGCAGCGCAGCGCGGACACGACGTAACCCTGTTCGATCGCGCCTCCGAGATTGGCGGCCAATTGAACATGGCCAAGCAGGTTCCGGGCAAAGAAGAGTTCTGGGGACTGGTCGATTGGTACCGCACCATGATGACCGATCTGGGTGTGAAGGTAGAGCTGAACCGCGAAGTCAGCGCTGACGACCTGACCGGCTTTGACGAGGTGGTTATCGCTACTGGTGTCATTCCGCGCGATCCGCAAATCCCGGGTCAGGATCGGGACAACGTCATCAATTATATCGACGTGCTGCGCGAAAAGGCAGACGTGGGTAAGTCTGTCGCCGTGATCGGTGCTGGCGGCATCGGGTTTGATGTGTCTGAATTCCTGCTGGAAGACGGCCACAGCGTTACCACCGACTTGCCCGCATGGATGAAGGAATGGGGCGTCACGGACCCTGCCGAACACCGCTCGGGCCTGGCACCTGAGGGTCCGCAACCTGCGGCACCTGCACGTGATGTCACTCTGTTGCAGCGCAAGAAACAGGCGCATGGGAAAGGTCTGGGAAAAACAACCGGCTGGATTCACCGCGCAACGTTGAAGATGAAGGACGTCAACTTTGTGGGCGGCGTGAATTACGAGCGCATTGACGAAGACGGCCTGCATGTCAGTTTTGGCGAGGAACGTGCTGATCCGACCGTGATTGCGGCAGACACAATCGTTCTGTGTTCCGGTCAGGTGTCCGAGCGCAGCCTGGCGGATGCGTTGATCGAACAGGGTATCACCCCCCACGTAATCGGCGGGGCAGATGTGGCGGCAGAGCTGGACGCCAAACGGGCGATCAATCAAGGCACGCGACTGGCGGCAACGTTCTAAAGCAACACCTCAATTAAACTGAAGGAAGCCGTCTCGAAAGAGGCGGCTTTTTTTGTGCCGCTTGACTATCTTGGTATCAATATACATATGTATGAAATGAGCCAGAAAAAAGAACGCACCCAGACGGGAATTCGTATCGAAAAACGCCTGCTGAAAGTCCTCAAGGGGCTGGCAGAGTCGCTGGACATGACCCTTGGCGATCTGATCGAGGGGATTGCCCTGCATAGCTTTGAGAACAAGCCAGCGTTTTCCGAGGAAACGCTGGAGAAGATCAAACAGCTCAAAAGTGTCTACGACCTCGACTGGACAGCCAATGACAGCCACCGCTTTAAGGAGGACTGAGAATGAGCGCCGATATCACCAACGCGTTTGAAGCACACGCCATCGACAACACGACATTCGGACATGCCGAACATGTACAGGTCGCATACGATCTGCTGCGCAAGTATGATTTCATAGATGCTGCAGCGATCTACGCCAAAAGGATCCGAACACTTGCTGCTAAGGCCGGCGCCCCGGATAAGTTCAACCTGACAATCACCTACGCGTTCATGAGCCTGATCGCAGAGCGTCTTGCCAGTTCGCAAACCAGCGCTTTCGAGGCATTCATTGCGGAAAACCCCGATTTGATGGCCAAGACAGCCCTCAGCCAATGGTATCCACAAGAACGGCTGAATTCGGCGCTGGCGCGCCGCATTTTCCTATTGCCCGACGTGGCATAGTTGCCTGAGCCGTAAAGGCACGTCGGTTACTCGACCGTAATCGTAATTACCTGGGACACAATAGGCGGGGAATGTGGCACATGCCCGGCGTCGCCCAGCACCAATTGCAGCGTGTGCGCTCCTGGGGCCAATTCCGTAGTCACCTCGGTCTGCCCCCCACCAAAATGTAGATGGTTGTCGTCCGCAGGCAAACCATAAGCCAGCTCATCCACACCGTCCTCGCCTTCACCAATGGGCGGGCGGTCGATCAGCAAATGGTGATGTCCGGTGTTTTCCGCCTCGGTTCCAGCGGGGGCCACGCCCATCCCGCTTAACCCAAAGACCACGGTCACCGGCGATGAAACCGTGTCGCCGTCCGACAGGTTTACAAAATAGACCCGAGCGTCCGGGTTCGACGGCGTCTCGCCACCAGCCCATGCGAAGGTCGCGGACAGACATATGGCTGCGATGGTATAAATGGCTTTCATGATCTCCTCCGTGGTCACAAATTTGCCATTGTCATCCTAGCATATCCGGCCGAAATCACCCAAAACCCTTGGCTTACAGGCTTTGTGGCAATCTAGGAAACCATCGTTTCCGCGTTTCCCAATCGCAAACGATCCGAATTGAAACCCTGATATTATCCCATGTCCGCCCTGTTTCCGCCTAGATTGGACGTCAGGTTGGAAAAAAGAACTAAGACCTGGGGAATGAGAATGGACCGACTGACCGAAATGGAAGCCTTTGCCAATGTGGTGGACCAGGGTGGCTTTACCGATGCGGCCAAGAAAATGGGCATCTCCAAATCGGCCGTGTCAAAGCATGTTTCAAGTCTTGAGGCCCGTCTGGGCGCACGGCTGCTGAACCGCACGACCCGGCGCGTGTCGCCGACGGAAATTGGCCTGGCATATTACGATCGCGCACGGCGCGTTCTAAATGATGCGGGCGAAGCTGATGCGCTTGTGACTTCGATGCAATCCGCCCCCTCGGGTCTGCTTCGGATCAGCGTTGCAACAGATTTCGGCGTCAATCACCTGTCTCCGGTTCTGTCGGATTTTCTGGCGGCCTATCCTGATATCACTGTGAACATGGTGCTGAACAACCGCTACGTCGAGCTGATTTCTGAAGGGTTCGATGTAGCCGTCCGGATCGGTGAGCTGGAAGATAGCACCCTGCGCGCACGCAAACTGACTGAAACCGTCAAGCGGATGGTCGCAGCACCCAGCTATGTCGAGAAATTCGGCCGGCCGCAGAAAATTGACGAACTGAATGAACACAAGCTACTGCATTACTCCAGCCAGTCCTCTGGCAATGTATGGAAGCTGACCGCGCCTTCGGGTGAAAAAAGACAGGTTCGCACCGCAGGGTGGCTGAGCGTGAACGATGGGCAATCCCTGTTGAACGCCGCCATCTCTGGTCTGGGGATCGCATATTTGCCCAGCTATCTGTACGCAGATGCGCTGAAATCCGGTGCTGTACTGGACGCTATGCCGTCGCTTCCGGACGAGGTTCAGGGCGTCTACGCCGTTTACCCGCCCGGACGCTTTACTCAGCCCAAGGTTCGGGCATTCATAGATTTTCTCGTCGATGCCTTTCACGAAAAAGGCCCGATGGACTGGTAAATTAACCTCGGTGAAACTGTACGGCCTGCGCCAACTGCGTGGGCCTTTTTTTTGCAGATCAAGATTTGATCGGCACCGCTGGCGTCAGTTGACCAGCAAGACCGCCTCGACCCGGCGATTCAGGTCGCGGCCTTCCGGCGTGGCATTCGAGGTGAGCGGGGCCAGATAGCCGATCCCGCGCGCTTCGACCCGGTCTGCCGCGATCCCATGTGCCTGGATCAACCGGTCGCGCACGGCCTGTGCCCGGCCGGTACTGACCGAGATATTGGCATCCAGCGCGCCCGTGTCATCCGTGTGACCCACAAGTGCCAGCCGGATGTTTGGGTTTTTGTCCAGAAACTCCGCAACCAATTTCAGCGACGCAAAGGGCCCCTCGCCCAACGTCATCTCTCCGGTGCGGAAATGAAGATCTTCCAATATTGCGTGACCGTTTTGTTCCAATTCGGCCAACAGGTCGCTGGGCGACGTGACCGGCTCGTCAATCACAAGCGGGGGTGGAACCTCTGCACCCACCGGTGTGACCCGGATCATCTGCACATACCCGTCAGGCGGATTGCGGCTGACCAGCAGGCTGACCACATTGCCCCCCCGAATGGCGGACAAAAAGCGATAGTCCTGAATGGCCACATACATATCCGGTGTGGGCACGACTTCGGTGCCAAATCGAAAATCGAACCCGCCACACGTTTTGGCCTGACACTCAAGCAGGATCTCGTACCCCTGCGCGGCGATCTGGTCCCTTAGCGGGGCCAGTAATTGCAGCGTGGTGCTAGAGCCCGATTGCAACCGCCAGGTTAACCGCTCGACCTTTCCTTCAACCTCTCTTGCGGGCACTGCACCGTCAGCAAAAGGACCGATTGGCAGCTCATAGCTGTCCAATTCACTCGTCCGTTCGCTGACCAGCCGTGCGCCAGAGGGCAACGTCAGGTTCTGTGCAAGACCCTGACTGGCCATCATCATCAGAAAAAGGGCTGCGGTTCGTATCATCGGGCCTGCGTATGGTATTCGTCGTTCGGGGCCATCGCTGTTGCGCTGGCCACCCGGTTAGACATGTTGAAAAAGCCGGTCACATTGGCAATGTCCCAAATGTCCCGATCGCTGAAACCAACATCGCGCAGACGTTGGCGATCAGGTTCTTCGATCTCGGTACTGGCGGTCGTCATCTTGGCGGCAAAATCCAGCATGGCGCGTTGGCGGTTGTCCAGTGGGGCCACGCGGTAGTTCATAACCAGCATCTCGCCCAGTTGCGGATTGCCCGACAATTGTCGGACGGCCGCGCCGTGGGCCACCAAACAGTAAAAGCACTTGTTGATCGCGGACACGACCACCGCAATCATTTCGCGTTCCAGTTTTGACAATCCGCTGTCGCCCAGCATCAGATCGTTGTAGTTCGCCGTGAACGCGTTCAGCTTGTCGATGTCGAACGCATAAGCTTTCAGAACATTGGGCACAAAGCCCAGTTTTTCGACACATATTTCAAAGTACTTCTGCGTCTCAGGCGGCAGCGGGTCCACCATCGGCAGGTCCAGTGCGGTGGGCAGGGTTTGATCGGTCACGTTGGTCACTCTCCTTGGACAAGCTGACGGTAATGGTATTCGCCGGTGATCTCCATCCCGAGCGCATGGTAGAGACCATTTGCCCCGTTATTAGCTTTGGTGCAGATCACACTTAGCGTTTTTGCGCCGTTCTTCTGCGCCCAGATTGCAGCCGCGCGCATGGCCCACTTTCCCAAGCCCTGACGGCGATAGGCCGGTAAGATTTCCAGCGCATGAACCATGGCGACGTCGTCGTGAATGGCGACAAATCCGGTCCCCGCCGGGTGATCGGAATGACGTAGGAATATCCCCGTTTTCGGCCCCTCGGCGCGGTCCATGATGGCCAGCCGTTCTGGTCCGATCCCGCCCTGCGCCCAGATCTCGTTCATGATCGCCAGCGGACTCCAGATGGTAAAGGCGGTGACCCGAGGGATGGGCGTATCGGTCAGGTCCTCGACCGGGCATTGGTAGATGTTGACGGGATCAAGAATGTCATAGCCCTGATCCGCAAGCTGCTGATCCAACCCTTCGTCGCCCGGTCGCAGGCAGAAAATCGGTCGCTGACCCATCGCGCGCATCGCCTCTTCTGCAGCTTTGATGTCAGCGCCGGTTGCTAGTGCCACAGCGCTGGCCGCAGACACCCGCGAACCGCCACCCAACCCTTGTCGCAGTCGAATTGGGCCAATTGTTTCGGACCGAGCCGCCGGCCATGTGCCGTCGACAACGTCGGCCCAGTTCGGGCTCAAAGCTCCAGCTCTTTTGCCAACCGGGTCGTGGCCGCATCGACCTGTGACCCGTTCGTGCCCCGAACCACCACGTTAGAGCCGAATACACCATTTACCTGAAACGGATAGCTGCCGATGGCGAGATCAGGGTAATCCTCAGCCAAAGCCGAGAGGATTGAGGCGATATCACCTTCACCCCGATTGATCCGCAGCGTTTGCGACAACAGGGGATCGCCACCGGTCAGCTTTGGCAGAACGCTGGCGACCATGGCCTGAAAGATTGTGGGGATACCCGCCATCACATGCACATTCCCAAGCGTGAACCCTGGTGCGGTCGAAACGGGATTATCGATCAATGTCGCCCCATCCGGAATACGCGCCATACGCAGGCGCGCGGCGTTCAGTTCCAGCCCTGAATTCTCATAGTGCCGTTCCAGCAACGCGCGGGCATCATCCCGCACGTCGATCGTCGCCCCAAAGGCTCGGGCAATACATTCGGCCGTGATGTCGTCATGCGTCGGGCCTATTCCGCCGCTGGTGAACACATGATCGACCTGCTCAGACAGCGCTCGAACGGCTTGTTCGATAGCAGTGGCGTCATCGCTGACCATCCGGACCTCTTTAAGGTCAATGCCCTGCTTTGTCAGTTCCTGCGCTAGATAATGCATGTTCGCATCCCGCGTGCGTCCCGACAGGATTTCATCCCCGATCACAAGCATTGCTGCGGTTGGGTTCGGCATGACCTGTCCTTTCCTGATATGGCACAGGCCGCAAGATATCGTTCCTGCTGAACCTCGCAAGGCCCGTTTGTCAGTCCCGCAGCGCTTGGGCAGGCAAATCCGCAGTGACGCTTTGGAACAGGTCCATATCATTCATCGACCGCGCCAGGATCATTGCCCCTTCCAGACGGGCAATCGTTTCCCCTGCTCGGGCTTCGGGATTTGCGGCACCAGCAGCCCGGAAAACCGTTTCCAGCCATACGAGATTGCGCTCAAAAAATTCGCGAGTCCGTCCGGCGACCGGGTCTGGCAACCTTGCGATTTCAGCACCGAACATACCGCAAAGGCACATCAGGTCCTGTTCGATCAATGCTTGTCTATATGCCGCGACATATTGTTCAAGAGATTCCAATGGCGTGGCTTCGTCCAACCGTCCCAACGCCCCCAGAAACCGATCAGTGTACCGGGTCACCAGCGCTTCACCCAAAGCTTCCTTGGTGGGAAAATGGTAGTGAATGCTGGCCGATTTGATGCCGATTTCAGACGCGATGTCGCGAAAACTGAAGGCATAATACCCGCCTTGCCGCGCCATACGCTCGGCCACATCCAAAATACGGCTGGCAGTTTCTGACAGGGGTTTTTCCGTTTTGGGCATCTGCTCATCAATCTAAAATTTACCTACCACTAGATAGGGGGTTGTATTTCAAATTTCAAACTCAATATATCTACCTATCAGTAGATAGGGAATCTGATCATGACACAGACAACAACACTTATCGTCGGCGGATCCAGCGGAATGGGTCTGGCCACAGCACGCCAAATCATAGCAAGCGGCGGGCACGTGACCCTTGTCGGGTCATCCGCTGGCAAGTTGGACGCGGCGAAAGCGGAACTTGGCGACAAAGCGGACATATACCGCGCGAACCTGCGTGACCCGGCAGACGTCGAAAGGTTGATCAAACAGATCAAATCGGACACGCGTCACATTCAGGGGTTGGTGAATGCAGCCGGTACATTTGCGCCAAAACCGTTCCTGGAACACACTGCCGAAGATTATGACAGCTATTTGGATCTGAACCGTGCAACCTTTTTCATCACGCAGGCCGTGGCCGAAAACATGAAAGCCAACGGAGGCGGCAATATCGTTAACATAGGCTCTATGTGGGCAAAACAGGCAGTTCGCGCCACACCGTCCTCGGCCTATTCGATGGCCAAAGCCGGACTTCATTCCCTGACGCAGCATCTGGCAATGGAGCTGGCAGAACATAACATCCGAGTGAATGCGGTTTCTCCAGCTGTGGTGGTGACCCCCATCTATGGTGCCTTCATCGACCCGGAACAGATCGAGGCCACCTTGACTGATGCTTTCGACGCTTTCCACCCGATCGGCCGCGTCGGTCGGCCCGAGGATGTGGCGCGTACCGTCACCCATCTTCTGTCCGATGATGCGGGTTGGGTCACTGGGGCAGTCTGGGATGTTGATGGTGGCGTAATGGCGGGCCTCGTCTGACACTTCCCATGCGGGCGGGGGCGCGGTAAGCCGGGTGGCATGAAGTTTGCCACCCCATTGATCCCCGCCCGCCTTATCCGCCGCTACAAACGCTTTCTGGCCGATTGCCAGTTAGAGGACGGGCGTGAAGTAACCGCCCATTGCGCCAATCCGGGGTCAATGATGGGTCTGGCGGAACCCGGCGAGAAGATCTGGTTGGAACCCAACGATGACCCGAAGAAAAAACTGAAATACGGCTGGCGTCTGGTCGATCATGAGAACGGGCATTTTACCGGTGTTGACACCTCAGTACCCAACAAAGCCCTGCGCGCGGCCCTTCAGGCCGGTGAAATACCTGAGCTTGCAGCCTATAAAAACGTCCGTCCCGAGGTGAAGTACGGCGAAAACAGCCGTATTGATTTTCTGCTGACGCAACCTGGCCTGCCGGACGCCTATGTCGAGGTCAAAAGCGTGACCCTGTCCCGAGAACCGGATCTGGCAGAATTCCCCGACAGCGTCACCGCACGCGGTACCAAACATCTGGGAGAGCTGACGGCCATGGTGACCCAAGGACATCGCGCGATCATGTTGTATCTGGTGCAACGCAGCGATTGCGACCGGTTCTCGCTGGCGGCGGATATAGACCCGGCCTATGCGGCGGCATTTGAGACGGCACAGGCGAAGGGTGTCGAACGATTGGTGTATGGTACGCAAATTTCGCCCGACGGTGTTTGGGTGGATACCACACGATTCGGGGATTTTAACCTGCCCGGATAATGTCTCTCGCCCCCCGTCAGGTCCGGTTCACCCCTTGTTTCGGCATTCGAACTGGGTTGCTGAAAGGGGCATCACCATATCACTGGCCTCAAATCTGGACCGCAGCGCCGACAGCATTTCGGCCACAACCGCATCCGGATCGACGCCTCCGCGCGCTCTGATTTCGTCAATCAACGGATTTCCATACACCAGGGCTGTCGCAAATTTCTCAAGGTCGGCGATTGGTTTGTTCAGCCTGATGGTTTCGTGCGTAACGGTCCGCCAACCTGCGGCCGCAAGGTCCGTGTGTACGATGTCGGGGTCGCCATAGTGGAACGGGACTTTGTAGAATCCGGGTGGGTTTTCGGGAAAGAACGTCATCGCCGCTTTGTGGGCTGTCTCGGAAAACGGGTTTTCGGACATATCGCTCCATACATTGAACACGTACCGGCCACCTGGCTTCAGAACACGGGCAGCTTCGCGATATGACGCGGTTTTGTCCGGAAAGAACATCACGCCAAACTGGCAAACGATCAGGTCAAAACTGTTGTCTTCGAATGGCAGTTCCATTGCGTTCGCTTGGACAAACTCGACATTCTCACTGCCGGAGAACTTGGCTTTTGCAATCTCCAACATGGGCGGATTAAGGTCCGTAACCGTCAGCGAAACAGACGGGTTTAATGCGTCGCGCAGCTTACGGCTGACAATTCCCGTTCCTGCGGCAAGCTCCAGAACGCGACCCGTTTCAAGGCCGCCACACAGCCCGGTTAACCTGTCGGCATAGTCTACAAAAATGTTCGGTCCCAGACCCTGATCGTAGTGGTGTGGAATTTCACCGATAAAACTGGCAGAATTGCTGGACATTTCGATCCTCCAAAACGATCTCACTGGGAAAAAACAACATTCTATCTGAAATTATGATTTTGAGCGAATTTGATAGACTTTGCAGCCTT
The DNA here is from genome assembly GCF_059611165.1 of Ruegeria sp. CDSB013. Classification (NCBI taxonomy): domain Bacteria; kingdom Pseudomonadati; phylum Pseudomonadota; class Alphaproteobacteria; order Rhodobacterales; family Roseobacteraceae; genus Ruegeria; species Ruegeria sp. CDSB013. Next base: position 80,546 of record NZ_JBXWPA010000010.1, read on the forward strand.
GATCCGGGGGCATTCAGCGTCATCTAACACCCGCAAACGCACACCCTCTGGAACTTTCTGCACAAGCAGCGTAAAAGGCAGGCTGCGCGCAACATTTGGAGCTTAGCGTCGATGAAAGAACATCGTGGCCGTCTGACCAAGGACGGCATCCGCATTTATGAACAGGGCGACTTTGCCGGCATGCATGCGGCAGGGGCTTTGGCCGCGCGGATACTCGACGATATTGCAGAACATGTGTTTCCAGGCCAGACAACTGGTGTGATTGACGGGCTCATCACGCAGATGGTCGAGGATGCGGGCGCGACATCGGCGACAATTGGCTACAAGGGCTATCAGCATGCCAGCTGTATCAGCGTGAATCACGTGGTTTGCCACGGCATTCCCGGTGACAAGAAGCTGAAGGATGGCGACATTCTGAACATCGACGTCACGGTCATTGTGGACGGCTGGTTCGGCGATACTTCGCGCATGTATGTCGCGGGGAAACTACCCCGCAAGGCTGAACGTCTGATCCAAGTCACACATGATGCGCTGTTCAAGGGCATCGAAGCGGTCAAGCCGGGCAATACGTTCGGCGATATCGGCCACGCGATTCAGGCATATGTCGAGGCGCATCGGATGAGCGTCGTGCGCGATTTCTGTGGCCACGGTCTGGGCCGGGTGTTCCACGCGCCGCCAAACGTTCTACACTATGGCCGTCCGGGCACTGGCGCGGTTCTGGAAGAGGGTATGTTCTTCACCATCGAACCGATGGTGAACCTTGGCCGTCCTGAGACGAAAACACTGGCCGACGACTGGACCGCTGTGACCCGCGACAAGTCACTGTCAGCGCAGTTCGAACACTCGGTGGGTGTGACGGCTGATGGTGTCGATATCTTTACCCTGTCACCGGGCGACAAGTTCCACCCGACCTATTCGTTCTGATCTGACGCCTGTTCGCGCAGGAGTTTCAGCAGCAATGTTTCCTTGCCCCACGGCGTAATCGCGTCGTGGATGAACACAGGCGCGCGCATTGGCTTAGGCTCGGGGCCGGTGCGGGCTTCGGCGTCCTTCGAAGGTGTCCAGAGAGGTGAGGTCAAAGCGCGGTCCATGGGCCGAGCTTACCATGGTCAGATCAGATTCCCAAAAGGGTCGGAACCTCGGCCATGTCGGTGAAAACCTCTGCTCCGAGGTCCGCCAGAAATGCACCATTTCCGTCAGGCACATAGCCCAGGCAGCGCATATTGGCACGGATTGCTGCGGTGACGCCGCTGGCACTGTCTTCAATTACAACTGGCGCGGTGGCCTCAAATTGACGGGCTGCTGTAAGGAACATGGTGGGGTCAGGCTTACCGACTCCCAAAGTGTAGGCTGAAAACATCACATCCTTGAAGCGATCCCAAAGACCATTCTGCCCCAGCGTGACTCGCATTTTGTCAGGCCCGCCATTGGACGCCACGCAGAAAGGAATTCCGCGTGCATCCAAGAGCGTCAGCAATTCCGCTACACCCGGAACCAAAGGAACACCCTGACGCAGTCGGGCGTCGGTTTCGGCATCGAATTCCATAATCCAGTTCTCGGGCAGGTCGGCCCCCAAATCGCGCGCGATATCTTGCACTTCCGGCATGGTCCTGCCGGTGAAAATCCTGTGGCACTCCTCCGCCGTCAAGGACAGTCCATGTCGGGCAAAGTTCGCGACCATCACCTGATTGGACAGGGGCTCACTGTCGACCAAAACACCATCGCAATCGAAAATGACCAGATCGTGCATGTCAGACCTCTGTCCGCCACATCAGCGAAATATGCGTGTCGCCATATTTTCGCGTATTGTGCAGGTCAAACCCTTCTGGCGCCTCCATGGGGGCGTTTTCTTCCCAGACGATCAAGGCGTCTTTTGCCAGCCATCCCCCTTGAGTGACCGTTGCAAGCGCCTTTTGTCCCAGGCTTTTGCCGTAAGGCGGGTCGAGAAAAATAAGATCACAAGGCGTGCCCGGATTGTCACCCAATCGCGTCGCGTCGCGACGGATCAGATCGGTATGGTCCTTGCTGTGGGTCAGATCAACGTTCTTACGGATCAGCCCCTGCGCCACGCGCCCGTCATCCACGAAAGTCACATGCGCCGCGCCTCGCGATAGCGCCTCAAGCCCCAATGCGCCGGTGCCGGCAAACAGGTCCAGAACACGCAGCCCGTCAAAGTCGATCTGATGGCTCAGTACATTGAACAGGCTTTCACGCACGCGATCCGTGGTGGGACGCAGATGCGCCCCGGCATCGCCTTTGCCGACCGAGGCCAAGGCGCGGCCCCGGAACTCTCCGGCGATGATCCTCACGCTTTGAGCAGCGGCTTCAGGTCCGCGTCTGGGTCGGCCACGACCGCCGGGTCGGCCGTTTTGCCTGCATCGATCAGGCGTTTGCCCACCATATAGGCACGCGGGTCATTCATCGCGTCGACCGCGATCAACTGATCGCCTTTATAGTACCAGAAGGACACCGTCTGCCCGTCACCCTTACGGGTCACCACGCGGTCATAGCCGGTGTTCAGACCTGCGATCTGTAGTTTGACGTCATACTGGTCCGACCAGAACCACGGCGTCGCCACATAGTCTTTGGCGGCACCCAGCATGTTCTGAGCAACAATCTCGGCCTGATCGATGGCATTCGGTACACTTTCCAGCCGGATACGGCCGCCATCATGTGGGAACGACGCGCAATCGCCCGCCGCCCAGATAGCCGGATCAGAGGTGCGGCCATGGGCATCCGTTTTGATGCCGTTGTCCAATTCCAACCCGGCCATCTCGGCCAATTCGGTCGAGGGTGCGATGCCCACGCCTACCACGACAAAATCAACCTCAAGCTTGGTGCCATCGGTCAGGACGGCCCCGGTGACCTTGCCGTCTTCGCCGACCAGACGATCCAGCCCGACGCCTTCACGGATGTCAGCACCGTATTCGGAATGCAGATCACGGAAGTAATCACTGGTTTCCGGTGCCGCGACACGTTGCAAAATCCGATCCGCCATCTCGACCAGAGTGACCTTGACCCCGCGTTTGGCGCAAACGGCAGCCGCTTCAAGCCCGATATAACCACCACCCACAATCAAAGCGCGCGCACCTTCCGTCACGCGGGGCTCCATTTCGTCGATATGGGTCAGGTCGCGCACGACATGGACGCCTTCAAGGTCACCTCCAATGGCCGCAGGCAGGTAACGCGGGTCAGAACCGGTGGTCAGGGCCAGTTCGTCATATGAAATCACCTCGTCACTCAGGGTAACAGTCTTGGCCTTGGGGTCGATCGCGGTCACGCGCTGACCCAGACGCAGGGTGATGTTGTTTTCGGCGTAGAAACTTTCGGGGCGCAGGAACAGGCGTTCAAGCTCCATCTCACCCAGCAGATAAGCTTTGGACAGTGGGGGGCGCTGATAAGGCAGATGCTGCTCGGCACCGATCAGCGTGATATCGCCTTCAAACCCGTCCTTGCGCAGCCTTGCAACAAGAGATGATCCCGCCTGCCCGGCTCCGATCACAACAATATGGCTCATCTTCGTCCTGCCCTGTCAAATTCCCGTGGTTTCATTCTCTGGCTCACCTATATTGCGGCTGAGGCCGACTCTGCAAATCCAATCGACAGGAGGAACAAGATGATTTCAACCGGTGATACGCTTCCCGACGCAACGTTGACTCAAATGGGGGCAGAAGGGCCCGAAGAGGTTCGGATTTCAGACAAGACCAAAGGCCGCAAAGTTGTGATCTTTGCTGTGCCCGGCGCATTCACGCCGACCTGCCACTCGGCCCACGTGCCCAGCTTTATGCGAACCAAGGAACAGTTCGACGCCAAGGGCGTGGACGAGATCATCTGCGTCTCGGTCAACGACCCCTTTGTAATGAGCGCGTGGGGCGAAGCCACTGGCGCGACAGGCGCAGGCCTGACCATGCTGGCCGACGCCGCATCCGAATTCACCAAGGCCATTGGCATGGATTTCGACGCCCCGCCCGTCGGCCTGCTTGCGCGCTCAAAGCGCTATGCGATGTTGGTCGAAGATGGCAAAGTCGTTGCATTGAATCTTGAAGAAAACCCAGGTGCCTGCGAGATTTCCGCGGGCGAAGGTCTGCTTGAGTCCATCTAGGTCACTCGGGCCCCGGTACAACCGGGGCCACGTTAACCCTATTTCACTTGATGCAACTTCCTGATGGGTCGATACTTGCCCCATTCATTCAGGGAGTTTTTTTGATGAAGCTCAAAATCATCACAGTCATTCTGGGTTCGGCAGGTGCACTGGCCGCCTGCGGCCCAGCCCCGACACCTCAGCAACAGCAGGCACGACAGCATGAGATTGCGTGCCTCGGCGGCACACTAGGCGGCGCACTGATCGGCGGGGCCATTGGCAATCAATTCGGCGGTGGGTCCGGCAAGGACATCCTGACCGCAGCGGGGGCCGTCGCGGGCGGTGTCTCGGGCCAGCGTTACGCGTGCTGAGGAGAGAATGATGATAAAAACAGCTATTTTGACGACAGCGGTCATTCTGTTGGCCAGTGCAACCTTGGCGGAAACAGTGGCAGAACTGCACGAAAAGGAACTGAATGCCATTGATTCCAACAACGATGGCTTCCTGTCCAAGGACGAGTTTAACGCCTTTTCGGATTATGCCTTTCAGGCCATGGACGAAGACAAGAACGGAACGCTGGGTCTGGAAGAGGCCAAGCCGTTTCTGGACATAAAGCAGTTTCAAAACGTTGACCGCAACAACGACAGCTTTATCTCACGATCAGAGTATGACCAGCAGATGGGCGATGATTTCCTGGCTGCCGATCAGGACGGAAACGGCCAGTTGGATTGATCGCACGACCGGGCTGAATGATAGGAGTGTGGTATGAAAAAGTGGATGGCCTTCGGCATTTTGGGGCTTCTTGCCGCCTGTGATACGCCGCAGGCCCCCGTGGTGACCGGACCGAACGGACAGCCCCAGATCCAGATCAGTACTTCGGGCCTGACGTGCTATGATACGCGATGTTTGGACATCAATCCGGCGGCGCGCAGCGTTCGTTCGGTTGGGAATCGGACAACCGGTATTCCACGAGACATCGACGTCAGCAACGGCACGGTCACACCCGCCGATTTCCGTCGTCTGGGTGAAATAGCTTCTCTGGCCGGCGGCATGGGATCCAGAGGAGACCGTTAAACGAGGCTGTCCATTTTTCGCGCCAATTTGGCGTCCAGCGACGATAACCCACCGACATCATGTGTGGACAGGACCACTTCGACCGTGCGGTACACGTTTGACCATTCAGGGTGGTGGTTCCACTTCTCGGCAAAGATCGCCACTTGGGTCATCCAGCCAAAGGCGTGGACAAAATCCTCGAAAATGAAGGTCTTGGTGATAGCATCCCGGTCGGTGACCATGGTCCAGCCGTTGTCGAACAGCGGATCAAGAAGAGGGCCGCGAGTTTCGGTCGACAATAGTTCCGTCATTGCTGTTCCTCCGGATTCGATTTTCTGAACGGACCATAATCCGTCAGAATCTCGATCTCTTCTCCCACTGCGGGGGCCTCGGCGTCCAGATATTTCTTGATCGCATCGGCAAAGCCCGGGTCGTTGACCCAATGCAAGCTATGCGTGCGCGTGGGCAAGTAACCGCGCGCCAGCTTATGTTCACCCTGCGCGCCTGCTTCGACCCGCGCCAGACCTTCCGCAATGGCAAAGTCGATCGCCCTATAATAGCACAGTTCGAAATGCAGGCAGGCGTGATGTTCAGTGCAGCCCCAATACCGCCCAAAAAGCGTTTCGCGGCCGATGAAATTCAAAGCCCCGGCGATGGGGTATCCGTCCCGTTCAGCCAGCACCAAGGCCATGTCGTCCGCCATAGTTTCATGTGCGATATCAAAGAATTGGCGGGTCAGATAAGGCACGCCCCATTTACGGGACCCAGTGTCCTGATAAAACTGCCAGAAGGCATCCCAGTGTTCGGGGCGCAGGTCATCCCCGGTCAGAGTGCGGATTTCGCCGCCAAAATCGATGGCCTGCGCGCGTTCTTTGCGAATGTTCTTGCGCTTGCGCGACGATAATGCCGCAAGAAATCCGTCGAAATCTTGGTATTCGTCATTCAGCCAGTGAAACTGCTGCGACTGACGCAGCATAAGCCCCATCTGTTCGCCCGCCAGCGCCTCGGCATCGGTGCAGAACGTCGCGTGGACTGAAGACACCTGATTGTCTGCAGCCAATTGCACCGCCCCCTGCACCAGCGCAGACATGCCAACCGATTCATAGCCGGGGCGCACCAGAAAACGCCGACCTGTTGCGGGTGTGAACGGCACGGCGATCTGCAGCTTGGGATAATAACGACCCCCGGCACCTTCATAGGCATGCGCCCAGTTGTGGTCGAAGATGTATTCGCCCTGACTGTGGGATTTGGCATACATCGGCGCCGCCGCGATCAGCATCCCTTCCAGATAGGCCGTCAGGTATTGCGGTTGCCAGCCCGTTCCGCGCCCGACCGAGCCGCTGTGTTCAAGCGCAAGCAGAAACCGGTGGGTGGTGAACGGATCAAGCGGACGGCCGCCATCGGCAACCTCGGGACAGGCGCAGCTGTCCCATTCCGCCGCAGATATCTGCGACAGCGAGCCCAGCACCCGAACCTCGATCTGTGCCTGATCCATTTGCCCTCCGCCTCTGATCTTTATCTGTGACGTCGCAGGGCTGGTTCAACCCGGTTGTACAGCTAGATACCCTTCGAAGGTCACATTGTCCGCAACTTCGCGGGCCTCTGCCTCTTGTTCAGGCGACCGCACAGTCCAGCACAGGATCGGTACACCGCGTGCCTTCAGTTCGGCCACGCGGGGGCGGTCAAGATCTTCGACCTCATGGCTGATAAAACTGGCCCCGACACGGTCGAAATCCGGAATGTCGCGCAGGTGGTCACAAACGCTCTGAGGTAAAAGTTCGACCTTGGGCTGGTACGATCCCGTCACGATGCCACGCGGCAGATGCGGTGCCAGCCGCGCCAGTTCAGCGACCGAGTTGGGGTTGAACGACATCAACGCCACCGGCCCATCGTAACCTGACAATGCACGCACCGCGTCTTGTTCCAACGGGCCCACGGATGTGCCCATCGCGCCGTCCTGATCCTTGAATTCGATCAGCAGCGGTACTTTGCCTGACACGATTTGCAGCACCTCATCCAGCGTCGGGATACCATCGTCCGCGTGCAACAGCGTGGTGCCTGATGCCTGAACCGACGTGATCAGTTGGATCGGGCCGGGCTGTCCGGTCAGGCGGGTCATGTCATAGTCATGAAACACCATGGCGCGGTTGTCCGAGGTCCGTTGCAGATCAATCTCGATCCCATAACCGGCGTCGACCGCAGCCCGGATGGCCGCCCGGCTGTTTTCCGGGCGGTTGTCCTGTTTGTCGTGCAGCGCGCGATGCGCCAGCGGGACTTGAAGGAATACGTCAGGTAGCGCGGGCGTCATTGAACTTCGAAGATACCTTCGATCTCAACCGCGACACCCAAAGGCAGTGCCGCCGCACTGACGGCCGAACGCGAATGGCGACCTGCATCGCCCAGCGCTTCGACCAAAAAGTCCGACGCGCCGTTGATCACCTGCGGCTGCGCAGTAAAATCTGCCGTCGAGTTCACAAACCCGGTCAGCTTGATGACGCGCACCAACTTTTCGATATCGCCACCGCAGGCCGCCTTGACCTGCGCCAGAAGGTTGATCGCACAAACCTTGGCCGCAGCAGCGCCTGCTTCGACTTCCATGTCGTCGCCCAGCTTGCCAGTGATCAGATCATCCGCCTTCGAGATCTGCCCCGAGACATAGACGATATTGCCCACGCGCACGAAGGGCACGTAGTTGGCCGCCGGCGCAGGCGCGTCCGGTAGGTTGACACCCAGGCTTTCCAGTTTCGCCGCGATGCTCATGAGGTCTCCTCCCAAATTTGAGTCGGGGCGAAGCTAACCGGGAAGGCAAGGATCGAAAAGTGCGAAAACGGTGATGTGACCTGCACCGGTTGTGGGCGTAACTTTTCTTATTCTGAACTGTTGAACCTGTGTCACTTTACGTTGACCTGTTCGGCAGGTTAAACGCTATCTGTTTCATATTGGTGGCGAAACGCCTATGTGACTTTGGGTAGGCCGGGCACAACGGCCAAAGAGAGTATTGATTAAGTGTTCGGGCACGGACTGTCCGAACGTTTTGGAGTGGCAAAGACCGTGTTGAGCAGAATCAACCTAAAACCCCTGATCGTTGTGTCCGTATTGGCAGTTCTCAGCGCCTGCACCACACGCCCTCCGGAGGGTGTTCAGCAGGGTGAAGCATTTGATCCGTACGAACGCAACAACCGGGGTATCCACAAATTCAACCTTGGCGTTGACCGGTTTCTGTTTCGTCCGGCCTCGAAAGGGTACGTAAAGATCGTGCCCGACCCGATGGTGACCAGCTTCAACCATTTTGCCGAAAACCTGACGATGCCGGGCCAAGCCGTGGACTACTTGCTGCAAGGCAACCTCAAGCAGTCGGGCAACGCATTGTTGCAGTTTGTGATCAACACGACCGTTGGTGGTCTGGGGTTGTCAGCCCCTGCCGACGAACTGAACCTTCCGCCTGTGGATACCGATTTCGGTGAAACGCTGCACGTCTGGGGTTTTGGCGAGGGCGCTTATGTCGAGCTGCCGCTCTATGGCCCGTCAACGCAGCGGGACTCGATTGGCGTTATCGTCAACCTGTTCTCGAACCCGATCAACTTCTCTCCGGTCCGTCCGGTCGACAATATCGGTGTCTATGCCGAGGTCGTGCGCCGGATGGGCGATCGGGGGCGTTTTTCGGACACGGTCGACTCGATCCTGTATGAAAGCGCCGACAGTTATGCGCAGGCGCGGACCATTTACCTACAAAATCGCCGCTTCGAACTGGCGAGAGACGACGAAGAAACCTATCTGGGTCTTTACGACGACCCTTATGCAGACAATGGGACCGACCCTGTCAGAGATCCCTATCTAGACCCATACGAGGACCCCTATGAGGACCCCTATGCCGAGTAACCATATGAACCGACGCGGTTTTGTCGCCACTGGCCTTGCCGGTCTGGCACTGACCGCCCTGCCTTTTTCCGCCTTTGCCCAGACTGAAGCCAGCGCCAAGGCTCTGGTCGTCAGTGTCGTGGATGACATCAACCGCATTATCGCCTCGGGCAAATCCGAAAAGGCGATGATCCGCGATTTCGAAAAGGTCTTTGTGCAATATGCCGATGTGCCGATCATGGCACGTTATGTGCTGGGGGCGGACGCCCGTTCGGCCAGCCCGTCGCAATTGAAGCAGTTCACCAAAGCGTTTCAGGGCTATATCTCGAACAAGTATGGCCGACGTTTCCGCGAATTCATTGGTGGGCAAGTCACCGTCCGGAAAGCCCGGAAAATCAAGGCCGGTTACGAGGTACGCACCTCGGTTAAGCTGCAGGGCTCGTCCCCGTTCGAGGTGACATTCCTGGTTTCGGACAAATCAGGCCGCGACAAGTTCTTCAACATGTTCATCGAAGGGGTGAATATGCTGCTGACCGAACGAACCGAGGTTGGCGCTATGCTGGACGCCCGTGGCGGCGACCTGAACCGTTTGATCAAGGACATGGGCTAAACCAAGGTCAGCCAACCCGGTTAAGTATAAGAAAAACGCCGCGCGATAGGGTTCGCGCGGCGTTTTTTAGTTCAATTCAGGCGCTCGCCGGTTTCTTTGGCGAAGTAAGATACTTTGCTCATATCGAAGGCCAGGTTCAGCATCTTGCCCGCCTGAGCACTGGTTTCCGCGTGCAGCCTTGCGGTCACCTGCTTGCCGCCCAGTTCTGAGACGACGTAGGTATCGGCCCCTGCGGGTTCGACCATATCGACCATGCACGCCGCTTCCTGCACGCCATCACCGGCACGGAAACCGGCCTCGGCAATATCCTCGGGGCGCAAACCCAGGATCACATCCTCGGGCAACGCCAGATCGCGCGCATCGTTCAGAACCAGCGTTTCGCCGGCGTCGCGCGAGATGACGATTTGTGTACCCGATCCGTTTTTTGTGACCTGCGCAGGGATCAGATTCATTGCCGGCGAGCCCATGAAATCGGCGACAAACAGATTGGCCGGATTGTTGTAGATCTCGGCCGGGCTGCCGATCTGCTGTACGATACCGCCCTTCAGGACCACGATTTTGGTGGCCAGCGTCATCGCCTCAATCTGATCGTGGGTCACGTAGACGATAGAAGCGTCCAAGGTTTGGTGCAGCTTCTTGATCTCGGTCCGCATCTCAACCCGAAGCTTGGCATCGAGGTTCGACAGCGGCTCATCAAACAGGAACAGCTTGGGGTCACGCACCAGCGCTCGGCCCATCGCCACACGCTGACGCTGACCACCGGATAGCTGGCTGGGACGACGGTTCAGCAGCGGCTCGATCTGCAACAGTGAGGCCACATCGTTCAGCTTGGCCTCCTGCGTTGCCTGATCGACCCCGCGCACCTTCATGCCGAAGGTGATGTTCTTGGCCACACTCATCGTCGGATACAAAGCGTAGGATTGGAACACCATCGCGATGTCGCGGTCCTTGGGGCTGACATGGGTCATGTCTTTGCCGCCAATCGCCAGTGTCCCGTCGGTGATTTCCTCCAACCCCGCAATACAGTTCAGCAAGGTGGATTTACCGCAGCCCGAGGGGCCGACCAGCACCAGGAAATCACCCGGTTCGATCGAGATGTTGATGTCCTTCAGAATCTCGGTTGCACCGTAATTCTTGTAGAGTTTGTTGATATCAAGGATGGGAGCCATGGGTTATCCCTTCACAGAGCCAGCGGTCAGGCCGCGGATGAAATACTTACCGGCAACGACATAGACGAGCAGCGTCGGCAGCCCCGCGATGATCGCGGCGGCCATGTCGACGTTGTACTCTTTGACGCCGGTGGTGGAGTTTACGATGTTGTTGAGCGCCACAGTCACGGGCTGCGTGCCCGCCTGGCTGAACGACACACCGAACAGGAAGTCGTTCCAGATCTGCGTGAACTGCCAGATTACGGTCACAACGATGATGGGCAGTGACAGCGGCAGGAAGATCGACCAGAAAATCCGCAGAAAGCCTGCCCCATCGACCCGGGCGGCTTTGGTCAGCTCGGCCGGAATGGTGACATAGTAGTTGCGGAAGAACAGCGTAGTGAAGCCAAGGCCATAGATCACGTGGACAAAGATCAGGCCCGGAATGGTTCCGGCGATCCCCATCATGCCCAGCAGACGCGCCATTGGCAGCAGGACAACCTGGAACGGGATAAAGCAACCGAACAGCATCAGAGAGAAGATGATGTTCGCCCCTTTGAACCGCCACTGCGCCACGACATAACCGTTCAGCGCACCTATCAGGGTGGACAAAAACACTGCAGGCACCGCGATCAGGACCGAGTTCCAGAAGTAAGGCCGCAGACCTTCGCACTGGATACCGGTACAAGCGCCGGACCATGCGGTTTTCCAGGCGTCGAAGCTGACTTCGCGCGGCAGAGAGATCAGGGACCCGGTGCGGATTTCCTCAAGGCTTTTCAGCGATGTCGTCAACATCACGAACAGCGGCATCAGGTAGTACAGCGCGAACAGGCCCAGCAGGACGTAAAGCAGCCAACGCAGGGCAACCTTGCCGGTGGCGCTCTGCGAGCGGGTTTGGGTTTGGGGCATCGACAGATCAGTCATTTTTCGCCCTCAGCTCTGAATAAAGATATGGAACCACGATGGCAAAGACGACCAGCATCATGATCATTGCGGAAGACGCCGCCTGACCAATATCACCGCGCGAAAACGCCATGGCATACATATATGTGGCTGGCAGATCAGTCGCGTATCCCGGACCACCACCTGTCAGCGCGATGACAAGGTCAAAGCTTTTGATCGCAAGGTGGGCCAGCACGATGAAGGCAGACAGGAAGATCGGTGCCATCGACGGTATGATGATCGCCGTATAGATGCGCCATGTGGGGATACCATCGACTTGTGCGGCCTTGATGATTTCACCATCCACCGAACGAAGCCCGGCCAAAAACAGCGCCATGACAAAGCCCGAGCTCTGCCAGATCGCGGCAATCACGATCGTGTAGATGGCGTAATCGGGGTTCACCAGCCAATCGAATTCGAAATTCGGAAAGCCCCAGCCCTGCACCATGGATTCAATGCCCAGACCTGGGTTCAGGATCCACTTCCATGCGGTGCCGGTCACGATCATCGACAGTGCCATCGGGTACAGGTAGATGGTGCGAATGACCCCTTCGACGCGGATCTTCTGATCCAGCAGGATGGCCAGCAACAGCCCCAGCACCATCGCGATCACGATGAACAGCGCGCCAAAGATATACAGGTTGTTGATTGCCGTATCCCAGCGGGGGGAATCGAACAGGCGTTCATACTGAATGAAGCCATGGATCTCGTATTTCGGCAGTAGTTTCGATCGGGTCAGCGACACCCATGCGGTCCATCCGATAAATCCGTAGACAAAAATCAATACGGCGATGAACGACGGTGCCAGCACCACCTTGGGCAGGTGGTTTTCCAGCCATTCGGACATTTTTTCCTCCGGGGAAAAGTGCTCTGCCCCTCAGCATAGGGGCAGAGCGTTTTGGATCAGTAGCTGTTGGCCACCGCGTCCGCCAGTTGCTGAACCGCGTCAGCCGAGGACATATCCGAGTTGAAGTGCGCGGTCACAACGTCGGTGATCGCACCGGACTGCGACCCGCGCAGCGCCATGCCATGGGCGTAAGACGGCAGCAGGGAACCACCTGCCGAGGTCGTACCCATGTCTTCTGCCGACAGGTTGGCGCAGATGTCGAAGTCTTCCAGTCCAACATCGGTCCGTGCAGGGATCGAGCCTTTGTTCAGGTTGAACACTTTCTGGAAGTTCGGCGCGACGATCAGCTTGGCCAGCAGGTCCTGACCGGCTTTCTTGTCGTCTCCTTCCACGTCAAACATGGCGAAGCTGTCTACGTTATAAAGATATCCGTCGCCGGGGGTCGAGGCGCACAGGAAGTCTTCGCCAGGCTTCTTGCCAGCTGCCAGGAATTCACCCTTGGCCCAGTCACCCATGATCTGGAACGCCGCTTCGCCGTTCATGACCATTGCAGTCGCCAGGTTCCAGTCGCGGCCCGAGAAGTTCTCGTCCACATAACCACGCAGTGTGCGCATCTGGTCAAAGACCTGCACCATCGTATCCGAGGTCAGCGCTTCGGGATCCAGATCAACCAGTGCTTTCTGGAAGAACTCGGGTCCGCCGATGCCCAGGACCACCGTTTCAAACACGGTCGCGTCCTGCCACGCCTGACCACCATGGGCCAGCGGGATTACACCAGCGGCCTGCAGCTTGTCAGCGGCAGCGTTGAATTCGTCCCAGGTGGTCGGCATTTCGATGCCATTTGCCGCCAGAACGTCGGCGTTGGCCCAGATCCAGTCCACGCGGTGCACGTTCACCGGTGCGGCGCACCACGTGCCCTCGCACTGCATATGACCCGCGATGGACGCAGGCAGCACCTCGGCCCAGCCTTCGGCTTCGGCGACAGACGAGATATCGGCCAGAACGCCTTCTTCGTACCATTCCTGAATAGCAGGGCCTTTCAGCTGAACGGCAGTCGGTGCGTTACCGGCCAGAACACGGGCCCGCAGCGCGGTCATGGCTGCATCACCGCCACCACCCGCAACGGGCATGTCAGTCCAGGTACCGCCGTTCGAGGCGAACTCTTCCTGCAGAACGGCAACCGATTTGGCCTCACCACCCGAGGTCCACCAGTGCAGAACTTCTGCCTGCGGCTCGGCCACAACGGACGATCCGGCCACAACGGCCAAAGTCGAAACGGTGGCAAATGCAAAACGCTTCATTTTTTGTCTCCTCCCTGAGAACTCAGTGACTGCCAAAGCAGCGATGGCGCTATTACTGTGGTCAGATTGCCGTCTGGCAAAGCAGAATTCACGCTAAAGCACAGAAACAGCCCAAATTTTCACCACTTCTGTTACAGCGTGTTACGTTGGCATTGAATCTGTTTCCATTCGTTACAATGGACGACGACAGAGGGAAAAGATCGGGAGGAAAGACAGAGTGAGCATTCCGCGGCTTCTGGTGGTGGATGACGACCCTGAGATGCGGTCGATGATGACGCAGCTATTGCAGCAAAACAGCTTCATCGCCCTACCCGCCAGTTCCGAGCGGGAAATCCGGGCGCACCTATCCAATGGCCGGATCGATCTGATTTTGTTGGACGTCATGCTGGGGGACGAGAACGGGATTGATATCTGCGCCCGGTTGCGGCGCGAACAGGACGTCCCGATCATTCTGGTCTCTGCCCTGTCCGCCGACCATCAGCGCATGGCAGGGTACGAAGTTGGGGCAGACGACTACATTGCCAAACCCTTCAACCCCCAATTGATGCTGGCCCGTGTCAGGGCAGTAATGCAGCGCGCTCGGCGGTCGTCTTCGCTGGCGTATCGCCGCAGAACCCGCACCTTCCGTTTTGATGGCTGGGTCTTTGACGGAAAGCGTGATGATTTGCATTCGCCAGAAGGCTATTTGGTCGCGTTGTCACAGCGGGAAACCGCCCTGCTCAAGGTCTTGCTGGCCAATCCACATATTCCGCTGACGCGCGATGAAATCGTCACGGCACTGGATGTCACGGGGGACAGCGACAAGTCCGAAGCGCAAGGCCGCGCCATCGACATGTTGGTCGGTCGCCTGCGATCCAAGATCGAGACCAACCCGAAAGATCCGCAAATGCTGCGCACGGAACGCGGGGTCGGGTATATCTTTGCCGCCGACATTTCGGTCGAAGAATGACACTGCGCCTGCGCAATCTGGGGTGGCTTTGGACCCTTTCGGCCTTTGCCGCCGGTTTGCTGTCTGCAGGGTTATGGTTCGCTTCGGCGCGCGCCTGGAACGAATACCTGCTGCAATCTTTTGTGGCGGGGTTCGCCGTCTACGAAGAGTTGCGAACAGGCATGGCCCCCTCCGAGGGGTTGTCGATAACGCCCTTGCCGCCCCAGGATACGGCCCTTGCCGAAAATGGTGAATTTCAGCGGTTGCCCGGGTTTTCAAACCGCCGTTTCGTCACCAACCTTTCGATCCTGACCGACAGTTCCTCGCCGCTCAGCGGGCGTGAATTAAGCGTAGCGATCCTGTCCGACCGGTTGGTTTATCCGGTTTCGGACATTGTGTCAGGCAGTGATCAAACCGGGCCTGAAAAGATGGGAAACCTGACCCGGTTGCTGGCGACATATTGCAGTGAGCCGATCCTGATTGCGAAATTTGGACGCGAGGCCTGGCATCAGGTCGACGGGACCCCGATCTGGGGCTGTCAGGCGGCCCCAATGGATTTACGTCTGCCCGCAATTCTTATGGGGATCGTCGCAATGGCGGTCATCTTATCCGCAGTCAGTAACGTCTCAGATACCTTCACCCGGTTTGCCCGCGCGTTGCGCGAACGGCAGCGTCTTGGTGGGCCGGAAAGCTATGAGGCGGATGGCCCGGATGAACTGCGCGATATCGTCTCGGCAGTGAACGCCCATCTTGAGGCCGAGCGCGCGCAGCTTGAAAAGCGGGCGACGGTCTTGTCCGGTGTCAGCCACGATCTGGGTACCCCTGCGACCCGCGTTCGCCTGCGTGCCGCTCTGATCCCCGACGATGAACTACGCGAAAAGCTCGAGGCGGACGTGGATCAGATGACGGGCATGATCGAAAGTGTCCTGACCTATACGCGATCCGAACTGGATGTTGAGGAACCGCGCCAGATTTCTCTGACCTCTTTGGTCGAGGCTCTGGTCGCCGATTATCAGGATATGGACCTGCCCGTGACACTAAAAAAGACCGACCCCGTCGCGGTCGATGGGGTTACATCGGTGTTCATGTCCCGGCGCGGACATGGGCAGCTGACCGAAACACGCCGCGTTCTGGTCATGGCACGGCCCATATCGCTTAGGCGTGCGCTGACCAATTTGATCGACAACGCGTTGAAATATGGTCGACACGCCGAAGTGCAGTTGGCGACCGATGCGACCACCGCGACGATCACGGTCGAAGATAAGGGCACCGATCTGTCGGTGGAGGACATCGAAAACCTGATGGCTCCATTTCGTCGTGGGTCCAACACCGGATCGTCCGACGGCTATGGTTTGGGCCTGACAATTGCCGCCACCGTGGCCGAACAGCATGGCGGAGAAATGCGCTTTGAGGCCGGCGACTGCGGCCTGCGCGCCTGTCTGCAAATCGCCCGGCAATAAAAACCTAGGTCGCATAACTGCGCACAAGCGCGCTGGCGATCAGGGACCACCCGTCGGCGATGACAAAAAACGCCAGTTTAAACGGCAAGGACACTGTGGCTGGCGGCACCATCATCATCCCCATCGACATCAGCACCGCCGCAACCACAAGGTCGATGATCAGAAATGGCAGAAAGACCAAAAACCCGATCTGAAAAGCGCGCGCAATTTCGGACAGCATGAAGGATGGCATCAGGATGGACAGCGGCGCGTCGGGCGACAGCGTTGTGGCATCACCACCGGGGCGCAGGGCGGCCATGGCGTGAAACGTATCGGGGTCCAATCGCGCAGCCATGAAACCGCGAAACGGCTGTAATGCACGCTCTAATGCAGGCTCGACCTCCATCGTTTCATCGACCAACGGCCGAATTCCTGTTGTCCAGGCTTCGGAAAAGACCGGCTCCATGATGAAATAAGTCAGAAACAGCGCCAGACTGACAATCAGCATATTGGGAGGAGATTGCTGCAACCCGATACCCTGGCGCAGGATCGCCAAAACAGTGATCAGAAACGGAAAACAGGTGATCATGATCGCCAATCCCGGAGCCAGGCTGAGCACGGTGATCAACAGGATCAACTGAATCGTTCGCGCAGATATCGAACCGCCCTCGCCCAGCGAGACAGACAACTCCTGCGCCGTGGTCAAAGACGGGGTCAAAACCGCAAACGCGACCGCCAGAATTAGAAATCGGCGCATCAGCCGATCCCGTTTTGCAGATCCGCGATTTCAGTCAGTCGCACGGCCAGCTGACCGGCCTGCTCGCCCTCCATCTCCTCTAGCAGACCACGTGCGACAAGCTGGTCGCCGACATAAAGGTCAACCGGATCCTCGATGCGTTTGTCCAGCATCAGCACGGCGTTTTCTCCCATGTTCAGCAAATCGCGGATCAAAGGGCGCGCCCGGCCAACCGATACGGTGACTTCAATCGGAACGGCCTCAAACGGGTTGGGCTTCTCGGATTTCGGGGTTTGCGGATCACTCATTGGTCACTGCCTCTTTTGCCTGAAAAACATACGCCTGAAAGGCTTGATCGATTGCAGCAAGCAAACCGCTGCAATCCACCTCGCGCTGGGAAACCCCGACCTTGAGCCGCGCTTGCCCCGCTTCAAGCGACGGGTCTTCAATCACCTGTACAGGTGATGACAGCTCAGCGGGGATCAGGTCTTCCACCTCGTTCACACGACCTGAGGGTACGAAGATTTGCATGGGCTGTCCGATCTGCCCGCGCGCCATATCGGTGAGCTGCTCGACAAGCCGAACGGCAAACCCTCGGTCCAGCATTTCCGGCAAAACCAGCTGTGTCAGGCTCTGAAACATCGGTACCAGCGACAGGGCCATCCGGTTAACCGCTTCATGGTAGGTAAAAGACATATCTTCGAGCGATTTGGCCAATTCGGCCGAAACCTGCCCCCGGCTCTGCTCTTGCGCCTGGACCGCGTCTTCCCAGCCGGCGCTATAGCCTTGCTCGAACGAGGCCAGCCTTTGTTCCTCTAACGCGTCCTCATCCAGTACGTGCAGCTGTCCACCGCCGGCCTGTAAAGTGAAATCCTCAAGAAGATGGGCAATCGACATCACACACGCTCCTCACCTTCTTCCAGCCAACTGCGCAGGATTTCGACCGTTTCTTCCTGTTTGTCGCCGATCATTGCCCTGAGCCGATCCACCGGGTCCGCCCCGGCATCGGTCGCAAGCGCCGGAACGTTCCCTGTGGGCGCCTGCCCTGGCAAGGTGGTGAATTGCCCGCCCTCTTCCGTCGCAATTTCGCCGGTCAGGTATGCGTCAGGTTCCTGAGCCGAACCTGCGGACAACAGCGCCGGAACGGTCGCCGGCTGCGTCAAAATGGGGCGGATGACAAACATACCAAGCACCAACGAAACCAGCGCCAGCACTGCCATTTGAATTAGCGACATCGCGTCAATATGAAATTTCTGCCACAGCGAGGCGGTTGCCAAACTGCCCTGCGGCTCCACCACCGGAAGATCCAGCGATTTCAGCGTAATAACGTCGCCCCGCTCGGCATCGTAGCCCACTGCCGAGGCCACAAGCTCTTGCAGTGCATCCATCTCGGCCTGCGGCATCGGCGTGAATGTTTCACTGCCGTTTGCGTCCACGGATCGCGTTCCGTTTACCAGAACAGCCACCGTCAGTCGCTTGATCGCGCCGGGACCGTTGTGAACCTCAAGCTCGGTTTCGGAAACCTCGTAGTTGACCCGTTCTCGGGTCTGGGTTGCGTTCGAATTGGATTCGTCCCCGCCCGCGCCATCGCCATCGGGCAGGTTTGACGCAACCGTCACATCCCCGGATTGGTTGCGAGCACTGTCCGAACGCTCTTCGACATCGGTGCTGATGGCCACACGGCCATTGGGATCAAAACGCCGTTCGCGGATTGATTCTGTCTTGGTCACCGTATCGACACTCACCTCGACGACAGCATTTCCAGCTCCGACCCGGGCTTCGACCAGACGCAGAACCCGCTCGCGCAGCTGGCGCGATTTATCGTCAGCGGTATCTGCGGACACCGGGTTGTCCTGTGCCCCGATCACTGCGCCATTCGAATCGATGACGGTGACGTTCTCGGGCGCCAGTCCGCTGACTGCGGACGACACCAGGAACCGGATCGCCTTTGCCTGATCCGACGTGATGTCCGTGCCCGATGCGACCAGATAGACCGATGCGGTTGGTGCAACACTGCGCTGAAACGGATTGGCTGATCCATTGGCAATATGCACGCGCGCCTGACTGATATGGGGGCTGCCTACAATGGTTCGGGCCAATTCACCTTCCTTGGCGCGCCAATATGCGGCGTCAAACATCTGCGATGTTGTGCCAAACCCGCTGAGCGAATCCAGCAGCTCGTAGCCCCGGTTTCCCGTTGCAGGCAGGCCTTCGCTGGCCAGCGTCAGGCGCAATTCATCCCGTTGTGATCCCGGCACATAAATTGAGCCACCGCGAATCTCATACTGCACCCCGCGCTGATCCAATGAACGGACGATATCCCCCGCAGCGCCGCTTTCTAATCCGGCGTAAAGCAGGGTCATCGACGGCGTTGTCACTAGGCGCGACATCGCAAGGACCCCCAAAAACACCAGCACGACTGCACCCGCGACAATGAATTGTTTACGCCTGTCCAAACTTGCCCAGACAGTTCCGATCTGCTGCACGATCACCTCCGACTCGCCGACATTCTGTGCGACGCATCCCTTGTTTGGACGATTGCCCTTAACAATCGGTTAGTCCCTGCCGGGTTATGACGATTGCAGATTGTAGGAATGAGGACGTCATGACCGACGCGACTGCAGAACAGGCAGAAGTCCCAGTAAAATATGGGAAAAAGGGAATGATAATAGGCGCGATTCTGGCGATAGCCGGTGCTGCGGGCGGGTATTTCCTGACCACCACCGGCCTGTTGCCAATAGGTGGAAAACCCGTTGTACAAAACGCCGAGGAAACAGAGAAAAGCAAGCCTGCCAAGGCTCTGCCAAAGGTCGGATTCGTTGACCTTGCCCCAGTCGTCGTTTCGGTAAACACCAGCGATTCGCGACATCTGAAGTTTCATGCCCAGCTCGAGGTGAACGCGCCGTACATGGCGGATGTGGAAAAGATGCAACCGCGAATCATGGACGTGCTGAACGCATATCTGCGCGCGATTGAGGTAACGGATCTTGAGGATTCGCTCGCGCTTATGCGCATCCGAGGACATCTGTTACGGCGTATCGAAATCGTCGTCGGTGAAGGCCGTGTGCGTGATGTTCTCGTCATGGAATTCGTACTGAACTAGGAGGCGAAGTTGGAGCTGATTGCAGATATTTTGCTGGTGGCAGGTGCCTTGGGTGCGGGTCTTTATTGTTTCGTCCTGTCCAGGCGGTTGAAACGCTTTACCGACCTTGAAAGAGGCGTCGGTGGTGCCGTGAGCGTGCTGTCATCGCAAGCGGAAGAGTTGAAACGGTCACTGGATTCAGCGCGCGACGCCTCGGATCAATCTGGCGTTGCGCTGAAGGATTTAACCGAGCGCGCCGAAACAGTGGCGCAGCGGCTTGAGCTGATGATGGCCTCGATGCATGACGTAGTGCCGGACGATGAAGAGACGACCGAGTCCCCTATACCAGAGCCTGTGCCATTTGTTTCCGAAGAACAATCCCAAACCACCTCAGTGCCCGTTATTGAAGAAGACGCGCCAGCCGAGACTCAGGTCAAACGTCTAGGTGGGTTGATGTTCCTGCGTCACAACCGCAGCGAGGCCGCGACATGAGGCGGAAGCGGGCGGAAAATCGCCCCAAAGGCGGCGTTCTTGCGGTGATCGCGATGCTTATGATCGGTTCCGCCGCGATCAGAATAGGATTCGAGGCCGGCCCCGCGCTGGCTAAAGGATCCGATCCCGCCCCATCGCTGGCGAGGGGCAGCCAACCCGAACAGCCCGGTGCGCAAGAATTGTTGACCGAATTGCTACGCCGCGAAGACGCACTCAAAAAACGAGAGGCCGCTTTGGAAGACAAGGAAAAGGCGCTCGATATCGCGGATCAGGCGATTGAAACGCGCCTGGCTGCCTTGCAGGAGGCCGAAGAGTCGCTGCGACAGACACTGGCCTTCGCCGAAAAAGCCGCCGAGACCGATCTGACGCGCCTGACGGATGTGTATCAGAGCATGAAGCCCAAGGACGCAGCCGCCCTGTTCGAAACCATGGACCCCGGCTTTGCGGCTGGCTTTCTGTCGCGGATGCCACCTGACGCAGCAGCAGGTGTTCTGGCCGGTCTCAGCCCCGAAGCCGCCTATACGATCAGTGTGATCATCGCCGGTCGCAATGCTGCGGCTCCGCAGGAGTAGCGCACATGTACTTTACGCCCGCATCTGACATTGCAGGAGACCGCTCATGATCGGAATCATCGGAATCGTCGTCATTTTCGCCATGGTGTTTGGCGGTTATCTTGCCGCCGGGGGCAAGATGACGATCATTATGAAATCGCTCCCTTTCGAGATGATGATGATCGGCGGCGCGGCCGTTGGCGCATTCATGATCAGCAACGACTTGAGCGCGGTCAAACATACGATCAAGGACATGGGTAAAGTTTTTAAAGGCCCGAAATGGAAACCCGAAGACTACCGCGATCTGCTGTGCCTTTTGTTTTCTCTGATCCGCATTGCCAAGGCCAACCCGGTCGAGGTGGAACAGCATATCGAAGACCCCGAGAATTCGACCCTATTCTCGGCCTATCCGAAGATTCAGAAGGACAAGGAAGCCGTCGATCTGATCTGCGACACGATGCGATCCGCGTCGATGAATTACGACGATCCACATCAAGTTGAAGAAGTGCTGGAAAAGCGGATGGAGACCAATTTTCACCACGCCATGCATTCCAGCCACGCACTGCAAACCGTCGCCGATGGTTTGCCCGCACTTGGTATCGTGGCCGCCGTTTTAGGCGTAATCAAAACGATGGGGTCCATCGACCAGCCGCCCGAAGTACTGGGCAAATTGATCGGCGGCGCTTTGGTCGGGACGTTCCTGGGCGTGTTTCTCGCCTATGGCCTGGTTGGCCCGTTCGCTGGCAAGCTGAAAGCGGTGGTCGAAGAGGACAACCATTTTTATCAGCTGATCAAAGAGGTTCTGGTCGCCAACCTGCACAACCATAACGCAGCCATGTGTATTGAAGTTGGCCGCCAGAACACGCCGACACATAACCGACCCGGATTTTCTGAGCTGGAAGATGCGTTGAAGGAACTCAAACAGGCAGCGGCATGATCCGGACAGTTTTTCTTGCTTTGGCGCTAACCGCCGCGGCAGCGCAGGTTCAAGCACAAAATGTGCAGGTAAGCTCGGGCGAACATGATGGGTATACGCGACTGGTCGCACAGGTTCCGCCGGGCACTAAATGGGTGCTGTCGCACAAGAAAAATGGTGCGCGTCTGAGTGTCCAACTGGAAAAGGTTAACTTTGACACAGCAGCCGTTTTCCAGCGTTTGACGCAAAACCGCTTGGCCGCGATCTCTCAGTTCGAACCGGGCGCGGCACTTGATATGCAATTTGGCTGCGACTGTGTTGCCAATGCCTTTCTGTTTAAGGGCACGATGATCGTGGTGGATATTGCACCAGGCTCGGCGCCACCCACAATCAGCACTGATGTACCGTCGCCTGTTTTGCCCAAAGCGTCCAAAGAGAAAGACCCGTTGGTCGCGCAAAATCTGCAGAGTCTCGAATTGCCACTGCTAAGCCTGAACACAAAACGATTTGAAGAACAGCTCTCTACCCTGCTACTGCGCGGTTCTGACCGGGAAGTCGTTGATTTGAGGCTTGCTCCGGTTGGACCAAGGCTGTCGGTCCCCAAGAACGATCCCTTTAGCCCCTCAGATCTTAATGCGAATATTCATGTGACATCCGTTCTGGACGGCTTGAATGAACTTTTAGGGCCATCCCTGCCGCAGCTTGAACAACGCCCACCCTGCATCTCAAGCGCTGAGCTTGGGTTTGACCGTTGGTCTGGGGCAACTCCCTTTCCGGAACAGGTGGCTTCGTTGCGCGCCGCTTTGTTCAAAGAATTCGATCATCTCGACGAAGATGAAACGCTGAAGCTGGCGCAGCTATACGCCTATTTCGGGTTCGGCGCAGAGGCTCTTCGGACGCTTGAATTGCTTGGGCGGCATGCGCCGGACACAGATCGGGTTGCCGCCATAGCCCGGTACCTTGATGGCGCACAGCCGTCCCATCCGAACCCGTTTACCAGTCTTCAGCGGTGTGAAAGCGACGCCGCGCTTTGGGCTCTTTTGATCGAAGGAGTGCTGCAGGAAGAGGCCCATTTGCAATCGATCGAACAGTCTTTTGCGCGCTTGCCCGCCCATCTGCGCCGTCATGTTGGGCCGACATTGGCGGAAATTCTGACAGAAGCTGGGAAACTTGAACCAGCAAGGCGCGTGTTGCGCGCGGTCGACCGCGTTGCGACTGAGGACAGCGCCGATACGTCCCAAGCCAAAGCCAAGGTCGCGGCTGCCGAAGGCGACGGCCCGAAGTCAGAAGCTCTGTTGAACGAGATCATCGCCGCGTCGAGTGCAGAGTTGGAGGCACCGATTGCGCTTGCGCGACTGGTCGACAAGCGATGGTCGGAACGTGGGGCAATATCTCCGCAAGAACTTGATCTTACGGCCTCTTACGTCGTGGAGTTTCGCCGGTCTGAAATCGGGCCGCGCATGCTGCAAACACAGATCGTTGCGTTAAGCTTAAGCCATGAGTTCGACATGGCGATGGATCTGCTGAGCGCCCAAGATACACAGGCCAATGCCATCGAAACGTTGAACCGCGTCGCCCAGATCCTGACCGAACGCGCCGACGACGCGACATTCCTTAGACTGGTCGTTACCCTGACACCCGAGCAGAAACTGGCGCTAGTCACAGATACAAGCGTGGCGATGGCCGAGCGTTTGGTCACCCTTGGTTTTGCGGACGCGGCGATGGAGTTGGCCAGCCGGCCACAGGACAAGGTCCGACGCGCAGAAAGGGCACGGTTACGCGCGCGCGCTGCCTTACTGCAACGCCGACCACATCAAGCGATGTTGGAGCTGGCCGACGATCCATCAGACGCGGCCCAGCTTTTGCGAGGGCAAGCATTGCAGATGACGGACGATTACGTGGCAGCTGGTCAGCTTTTGCGGGCTGTGGGTGCAGACGAAAAAGCCGATCGGTTCTTTTGGTTGGCCGATCATCCGGAAACGGTCGAGCCCGAACGCGACACAAAGTTCCTCGCAGTTCAGCAAACAACGCAGCTCCTGTCCGTTCCGCCAACACGAATGCAGGATAAACCTTTAGCTGACGCAAAGGGCTTGTTGGATGACAGCGCAAAAACACGCCAGCACATTCTGGATTTGCTTGCGGAGGTGGACCAATAGCGGATCAGGTCGGCGCCACCTGCAACCACGGTTTGTCTTTCAATAGGTGCCCACTGAGCGTCGGCCCGCAGCCCGCACCGGCCGCTTTTACGGATCAAAGACCAACGGCATCAGGTCCGACAATCTGGATGTAGGTTCGACCCAACCCAATATGGCCGCGCGGATCGCGTCCGCGCGGTCTGAACCGACAATTGGCGCGGCAAACTCGGTGTACTTGGCGATCACATCTCCTCTGCTGAGCGGGGCCTCCGGCCCTCCGCGCGCGTGAGTGTCGCCGGATTCGAACACACGCCCATCGGTCGATTTCAAGGTGACATCGGCCCACCGCCACTGCGGGAAGCGTGCACTGTGGCGCGCATCTTCCTGAACGTGAATACGCGGTACCAACTCTGCCACTGCCGGATCAGACAGACCCGCACCCGAGATATGTTCGACCCCGATCCGACCATGGATCGCCTGAACCGCCACAGCAAAAGGCAGAGAGTATTGGGCCTGAGACGTGGTATCAGGCATCCCGCCATACAGGCAGGCCGCTTCGTGAAAACTGTTGATATGGATGGATCCGATCTGGTCGTGCGCCAGGTTATTCTCCATCATCACTGTCCGAACGCCATCAATGGCCGCATGGGCCCAGCGACATATCGGATAGGGTTTTACGTATTGGTGTTCGACCTGCCAGAACTGACCCAAATCATTCCAAAACGACGCAACATCGGCATCTTCGATTGTGATGGCCGGGGCGCCCGTGAAACCACGTTCGGCCAGAATCGCAGATGATATACCAACCATCGCGCCCCAACCCGATCCGTCATGCAGCATCGTCGGATTTGCAATCTCGCGCATCATCTGACTTCGAGGTCCGTGGTATTCCGCGATTCCCAATGCTTGTCGAAACTGGTCGGGCATATGCCTGCGCATGCGCGCGGCCATGGCCACCACACCCAGTGCGTTCCACGCGCCGGACGTGTGATAATCGCTGACCGATGCGTGCAGCGACAGCCCCGCACGTCCCGCGATTTCATATCCTGTGACGACGGCAGCCAGGGCTTCGGGGCCGGACAAATCAGGGCAATGCGCACCAAGTGAAACTAACGCAGGCAGGACGACGACACCGATATGCCCCTTAGTCGGGTTGTAGCCGTCATGCCCATCCAGATTGTCGGTTTGCGTGGCTGCCGCGTAGGCAGCGCCTGCCATGCTGACGGGGCGGCCATCAAACATCATCGGAACGCTGAATGCCGCATCACTACTGGCATAGAGCAACGCGGCAGTATCGCGGGCGATCACGCCGGCCTCCATCGGGCCGGAGGCGATCAGGATGCCCATTGTGTCCAGCATCATCAGGGCGGCGGCCTCTTTCGCGCTGTCAGGCATTTCCTGCGCTGAAAGGTTCAGTGCAAAATCCGTGACCCGATCAAGCGTGCCGGTCATTTGGCTGCCTCCATCACCTTGGATGGGACATCGCGCAGCCGGAGACCCGATGGATCAAAGGGCGGTTCGGCCAAAACTCTGGCTTTATGCGGTTTGCCGAGGATGAAGATTTCCACCATGTCCCCCGGCTGTACGACCGCCGGATTCGCATAGCCGATGGCCAGGGACTTGCCGACTGAATAGCCATAGGCGCCTGACGTTACACGTCCGACCGGTGCGCCATCTGGTGTAAAGATAGTTTCGCCACCGGACGCGTCGGCATCCGTCGCCTCGACCTCAAAAATCGACAGAACCTCGCGCGCGGCGTTGTCCTTGATCTGCAGATAGGCGTCTTTGTGCAGGAAGTCCTTGTCCAGCTTGATCAGACCCGCCAGTCCGACTTCCTGCGGCCAGTATTCCTGAGAATACTCGCGGCCCCACGAGCCATAGCCCTTCTCGATCCGCAGTGACCCCAACGCGCGGCCGCCCACTGGACCACCGTCGCACTCCTTCGCAGCCTCAAGAAGTGCGGAATAGAGCCTGATTTGATCTACTTCCGCGCAGTGCAACTCCCACCCCAGATCGCCGGTAAAGCTGACGCGGATGGCAAGGCAGGTGACGCCCGCCACCTCGATCGTTTGTGAGCGCATAAAACGGAACGCTTCGTTCGACAGGTCGGCATTTGTCAGTCGTTGCAACAGGTCACGCGACTTGGGACCCGCTACATTGAAACCCGCGATGCGATCTGTTGCCACTTCGAGTGTTGTGCCGTCGGGCAGATCGACCATGTTGAAGAACCGCTGATGATAGCGCTCGGCCATACCCGAGCCGATCATCATGTATTCGTCCTCGGCCACCTTGGTGATGGTGAAATCCCCGGCAACGCCGCCCCGGACTGAGATCAGCGGTGTCAGGCACGACCGCCCAATCTCGGTCGGCACCCTATTCGCGACCAAACGGTCCAGCCACTCATAGGCACCCGAGCCCTTAATGACGTAGTTGGCAAAGTTCGAGATGTCGATCACACCGACATTCTCGCGCAGCACTCTGACCTCTCGCCCGACCGATTCCCACCAGTTCTGGCGCGTGAACCCGTTTGTCTCGGTGGTGCCGGGCTGATCCGCGAACCAGAGCGGGTGTTCCCAGCCGCAGTTCAGACCAAAGACGCAGCCCATGTCCTTTTGCATCTCATACGCCGGGCGCACGCGGGCCGGGCGGCCAGCGCTGCGTTCCTCGTTTGGGAAATGGATGGCGAAACGGTGAGTATACTGGTCTTCAACCCGCGCCTTGGTGAATTTCTTGTCCGCCCAGTCGCCAAACCGGGCGAGATCCCAGGCGAACATGTCGTATTGCGGCTCGCCCTCGATCATCCATTGCGCCGCCAGCAAACCCAAACCACCCGACTGCGAAAAGCCCGGGATCAGACCACCGCAGAGGAAATAATTCTTCAGCTCGGGAACCGGACCCCACAGGGCGGAACTGTCCGGGGACCAGATCATTGGGCCGTTGATAACCCGTTTCACGCCAGCCGTCGCCGCCGCGGGCACACGTTCGGTTGCGCGGATCACGTTCTCCATAATCCGGTCCAGATCGTCGGGGAACAGATCATGGGCAAAGTCCAACGGCGTGCCCTCTTCGGCCCAGAACTTCATGTCCTTTTCATAGGCCCCGATCAGCAGCCCGTTGCCTTCCTGTCGGAAGTAGTACTCACCGTCCCGATCGGCGATCGACGGTAAACGGCGACCCAGTTTGGCAACCTCATCAATGGAATCGGTTACGAAATATTGGTGTTCGGTCGGTTGCAGCGGCAGGTTCAAACCCGCCAATGCCGCTACTTCGCGGCCCCAAAGACCTGCGGCATTCACAACCCATTGCGTATGGATATCCCCCTTTTCCGTGCGCACAATCCATGACCCATCTGGCTGCTGATCAGTGCCTAACACGGGGCAAAACCGCTCAATCGTTGCACCCATTGCCCGCGCACCTGCGGCATAGGCGTGCGGCACACCGGATGGATCCACGTTGCCACCATCGGGTTCAAACATAATGCAGCGGATATCGTCGAACTGCGCCAGCGGGTGAAGCTCCATCGCCTGTTCGCGGCTGACTTCGTAGAAGTTCAGGCCATAGAACCGGGCTTTTGCTTCTTGCAGGCGTAACTGATGTTCGCGGTTTTCAGTCTGGGCCAGATAGAGGGAACCGGGCTGGAACACTCCGCAGCTCTGGCCGGTTTCCTGCTCCAGCTCTTTATACAGATTCATCGTGTAATGCTGGATGCGGGTGATGTTGTTGTTGTCGTGCAGTCCGTGAATGTTGGCCGCCGCGTGCCAGGTTGATCCGCTGGTCAGTTCATCCCGCTCAAGCAGGACAACGTCCCGCCAACCGAGTTTGGCCAAATGGTAAAGGATTGAACAGCCAGCCAATCCTCCGCCGATGACTACGGCCTGCGCGTGCGTTTTCATGAAATTGACCTCCCGCCGACGGTGCCGAAAACGGCACCCTTTGGAGGAAGTCAGCCACATGTCTTATGTGGCTTATGCTCTGTTCCCGACGCGAAATGTCGGGAACAGAGCTTGAATGGCCGGTTTTGATTAGTAAGGCGCTTCGACGTCGTTCATCGAAACGTAGACCGTCTTCATTTCACTGAAGTGATTGATCGCCAGTTTCGAGTTTTCGCGCCCGACACCTGACATTTTAGATCCGCCAAATGGGGCCTCGACCGGAGCCAGATTATAGGTGTTGATATAGCATGTGCCCGCCTCGAACCCGGCCACAATGCGGTGCGCGCGGGTCAGGTCGTTGGTGAAGACACCGGCGGCCAATCCAAACTCGGTGTCGTTGGCGCGGGCAATAACCTCTTCTTCGGTGTCAAAGTCCAGCACGGACATCACCGGGCCAAAGATTTCCTCGCGCGCGATGGCCATATCGTCGGTTACATCCGCAAAAACGGTGGGCTGCATGTAGAAACCGTCGCCTTCGATCCGCTTGCCGCCGAATACCAGACGTGCGCCCTCCGCCGTGCCCTTTTCAACGTAGCTTAGTGCGATATTCATCTGGTTTTCGCTGACCATAGGGCCAAAATTCACATCCTCATCCAGCGGATCACCGATTTTTGCAGTCGCCAAACGTTCAGAGAGTCGCTTGAGGAATGCCTCTTTGACGCCTTTCTGCACAAAGACACGGGTGCCGTTCGAACAGACCTGACCCGAAGAATAGAAGTTGCCCAGGATCGCACCGGACACGGCGTTTTCAATATCCGCGTCATCGAACACAATCATCGGGGACTTTCCACCCAGCTCCATCGTCACATGCTTCATGCCGTCGGCGGCCGCGGCATAGACCTTGCGACCGGTCGGCACGGACCCGGTTAGCGAAACCTTGGCCACGCGCGGATCCGTCACAAGCGATGCGCCAACATCGCCATAGCCCTGAACCACGTTATAGACGCCCTTAGGCGCGCCCGCCTCGATCAAGATCTCGGCCACCTGAAGCGCCGACAGGGGCGTGGTCTCGGACGGCTTGAAGACCATCGTGTTGCCACAGGCCAGTGCCGGGGCCCCTTTCCAGCAAGCGATCTGGGTCGGGTAGTTCCATGCGCCGATACCGACGCAAACGCCCAGCGCCTCGCGGATGGTGTAGACAAAGTCTCCGCGGCCCAGCGGGATGTGCTCGCCCGTCAATGACGCGGCCAACCCACCGAAATACTCCAGCGCATCCGCCCCCGATGTGGCGTCGGCCACCAGGGTTTCCTGCAAGGGTTTACCGGTGTCGTGGGTTTCGAGGATCGAAAGCGCGCGATTGCGGTCACGCATGATGTCAGATGCCCGTCTCAGGATGCGCCCACGCTCGGTCCCGGACATTGCCGCCCACTCTGCCTGAGCGTTTTTAGCACTTGTTAGAGCCTGATCAACAATATCCGACGTGGCAGAATGCAGCCGAGCGATGACTTCACCGGTGGCCGGGTAGATCACGTCTATCGGGGTTCCGCCGGTATCTTCGACATATGCGCCGTCGATAAAATGGCTCGCCTTAGGCTGGAATTTCATGCCGATTTCCTTCTCAGAAGTCCTTTCCTTCGCGTCTATATTTTATTGACTGGTCAGTCAACAAAAGTGAATCACGGCGGACTCCCGCTGATGTGAATCGGCCCCCTCTTGAATAAAAAGCTTAATGTTCCATTTATGTTCTACATAGTCAGAGGAACAATCCGATGTCTTACCACGCCCGCAACCCGGCCAAGGATGGCCCATCGAACGACTATCACCTGTTGCCCGTCACAGACCGGCAAATGCGATACGCTCGTGCAATTGCCCAGCAGTCAGCCTTGGAAATCCCGGTCGAGGCACAACGGGATCGCAAGTCGATGTCTGCCTGGATTTCGGCGCACAAGCCAGCCGATCCATCGCCCTTTGCGGACTATCCAACCGGTAAGCAGGTTGCCTTTGCCGAACGCATTTCCCGTAGCAAGCGCAGGCCTATCCCGTCCGAGTGTTTCCGCGACAAACAGATGATGTCCCGCTGGATTGATCAGAACAAATGATGGCCGTCTAATGTTTATGGTGGCGGGTATAGAGCGCAACCGTAGCAGCAACAAACATACCCAAGAGGATGTAGCCGGTAACAGCCTCAGCGACGGCCAGCCCGCGACATAAACCTGTTGGGATCATGTCGCCATATCCCACAGTGGTGAAGGTGACGTATGAAAAATACAGAAAATCAGCTGGAGCATCTGCACCCACCACGCAATTGTCGGCGTAGCCGAACGCGCCATACGCCGCCGCGAACAAGAACGGCACGACCTGAATGAAGGACACACCCATCAGAAACAAGCGTCGATGCGGCAGTTTCACCTGTGTCATGTAGTACCAGGATTGCGATGCGACCCAAACCACCAGGCAGACCGACACAATAGTACCAATGGTTTCGCCTGCGGCCGCCTCGCTCAGGCGCGACAGACCATACCACGCGAAAAAACTGGCAATAACCAGTCCGACCGCTGCGATAAGCGTCGATTTCCACTCTTCCAGTGTTGTAGGTTCGCGGTGCATAAAACCTCCGATGACCTAGGTTTTTCCGCGATCATCAGGGTTCCGGCCTGTACCCGCAACCCAAATCATTCGCCTGTCATTCAGCGCCCAGATGCTCTTGCCCGCGCTGACGCGACAACAGGATCTGTTTCTGACGTTCCCTGAAACGCGTCTTGTCCGCATCCGAAGTCTCATTGATGCACCGATGGCAGGACACGCCGTGCTCGTATTCCGCGCGCTTCATATCCTCTGGCAGAATCGGGCGGCGGCAGCCGTGGCACAGGTTGTGTGGTCCTTCGACCAACCCATGTCCGACCGAGACGCGATTATCGAAAACAAAGCACTCACCCTGCCAGCTGCTGTCCTCGGCGGGCATCTCTTCGAGATACCGCAGGATGCCGCCTTTCAGGTGGTACACATCCTCGACCCCCTGCCCCAACAGGTAGTTGGTGGATTTCTCACAACGGATGCCGCCGGTGCAGAACATGGCAACCCGCTTGTTGTGAAAGCGGTCTTTGTTTTCTTCCCACCAGGCCGGGAAATCACGAAAACTGGCTGTTTCAGGGTCTATTGCGCCCTCAAAAGTACCAATCGCCACTTCGTAATCGTTGCGAGTGTCGATCACGACCACGTCGTCAGAGCGGATCAGATCATTCCAGTCTTCAGGCTCGACATAATTGCCGACGCGGGCACGCGGATCGACGTCCGGCTGGCCCATGGTCACGATCTCTTTTTTCAGACGCACCTTCATTTTGCCAAAGGGCGGGTGATCGGATGTGGCCTCTTTCCACTCAAGATCCGCACAACCGGGCAAAGCCTTGATATGGGCCAGCACCGCATCGATCCCGCCACGCGGGCCTGCGATGGTTCCGTTGATCCCTTCGGCAGCCAGCAACAAGGTGCCCTTGACTGACTGCGCGCGACAAAGGTCCAGCAGCGGGTCGCGCAGGGACACGTGATCCGAAAAACGGGTGAAGTGATAGAGAGCAGCGATCGTATACATGCGCGCGGTCTAAACCCGCTGGGCCAGAGTCGCAAGGGACCGGATTGACGCCCCCCGCCCAGCCCCCTACCGATAGGGCAATGTGAGGAGACCCTGATGACCCATGCCCTGATTGTAGTTGACGTTCAGAACGATTTTTGCCCCGGTGGTGCGCTGGCTGTGCCTGGAGGTGACGAGATCGTGGCCCACATCAACGCTATGATGGCTGAGTTTGACACCGTGATCCTGACACAGGACTGGCACCCTGAGGGGCATTCGTCCTTTGCTAGCGGACATGACGGCAAGTCCCCATTTGAAACAACCGACATGCATTACGGGCCTCAAGTCTTGTGGCCAGATCACTGTGTGCAGGGCACCGAAGGTGCGGAATTCCACCCGGACCTGAAGACCCATGCCGATCTTGTCATTCGCAAGGGCTTTCGACGCGGTATCGACAGCTATTCCGCATTTTTTGAGAACGACCAAAAGACACCGACCGGTTTAGAAGGTTACTTGAAATCACGCGGGATCACCAAACTGACCCTAGTTGGGCTTGCCACAGATTTCTGTGTTCATTTTTCGGCTGTTGACGCTGCCCGCTTGGGATTTGATGTCACCGTGCGCATGGACGCATGTCGGGCGATCGACATGGATGGATCATTGGCAGCCGCCAAGGCCGCGATGCGTGACGCCGGTGTTGCGCTGATCTAAGGCGTAGCGCCTTTTTCGGCAAGATACCTGAGCACTGCGAACAAGATCACCGCCAGTCCCAATGCAACGCCAATTCGTCCGGGCAATGTGCGGCGCTCGGGCGTTGCGGGTGATTTGTAGCGCGGGTTCGGCGTCCAATTCTCGACTTTTGGGCGCTGATCGTTGCGCGGTTTGGCCGTTTTGACATTGTCCAAAAAGCGATGAAAATCGAACTCACCGCAATATTCGCCACTGATGCCAAGTTCCCGAATATTCGTGAACAACGCGCGCAAAATCCGCTCGCGTTCGGCTACATCCCGTGTAGGGTAATACCCGTGCATCATGTCGCTGTCAGTCGAATCCAGATCGAACCCGGCTTCCTGAAAAATCAAACGAATCTTAGGTGACGCCGATCTGAGCGCGTCAGCCGTTTTCACATGACGGAATCGCGCGCGTGTGGCGCACTGGTCCAATTGCTCGGAACCGGTTTCCTCATCCGCTTTTTCGTTAACAACGATGTCAAAATCGTACTCGAGAACCATTCACCAAATTAACCTCGTTCAACCATCCCTTCCTTTTCACTAAACTGTGAAAAGAACACACAATATGCTCGCAATGTGACCTGACCTTGTCATTGTCATCATTCCAGCGACTCTTGCCATTCCACGCACTGATTGATCTAACAACGGAAATCGCAGGAGTTCCCCATGGTCGATATTGCGACACGCGTGTACAATCATAAATGGAAGATTGACCCGATTGTACGGTCTTTGATCGACACGGACTTCTACAAACTGCTGATGTGCCAGTCAGTGTTTCGAAATAAGCCCCAAACAGATGTGGCTTTTTCCCTGATCAACCGGTCGAATCACATCCCATTGGCAAAACTTATCGATGAAGGCGAACTGCGCGAGCAATTGGATCATATCCGGTCGCTTAGCCTCAGCCGGGGCGAAAGCACGTGGCTGCGGGGCAATACATTCTATGGCAAACGCCAGATGTTCCGTTCGGATTTCATGGAATGGTTCGAAAACATGCGCCTGCCGCCCTATCACCTGGAACGGAAGGGCGATCAGTACGAGCTGACCTTTGAGGGCAAATGGCACGAGGTCATGCTGTGGGAAATCCCGGCGCTTGCGGTTCTGATGGAACTGCGCTCGCGCGCGGTGCTGAACAACATGCGGCGGTTTGAGCTGCAAGTGCTATATGCCCAGGCCATGACCCGCGTTTGGAAGAAGATCGAACAACTGCGGGATATTGACGGGCTTGGGATCGCTGACTTCGGAACCCGGCGTCGACACAGCTTTCTTTGGCAGGACTGGTGCGTGCAGGCCATGATCGAGGGTCTGGGACCGTCCTTTACTGGTACATCTAACTGTCTGATCGCCATGCGGCGCGAAGTTGAGGCCATCGGCACCAACGCGCACGAACTGCCGATGGTCTACAGCGCCCTTGCCAAAGACGATGCCGAACTGGCGCAAGCGCCTTATGACGTGCTGAGCGACTGGCACGACGAACATGACGGCAATCTGCGCATCATACTGCCGGACACCTATGGCACGCAGGGCTTTCTGGATCGCGCGCCCGATTGGCTGGCCGGATGGACCGGCATTCGCATCGACAGCGGTGATCCCGCAACAGGCGCGGAAACCGCTATCAAGTGGTGGCAGTCTCGAGGAGAAGACCCCCTGGAAAAGCGTGTGATTTTCTCGGATGGTCTGGATGTCGACAAAATTCGGGAACTGCACACTCAATTCGCCCACAGAACCAAAGTCTCGTTCGGGTGGGGCACTTTGCTGACCAACGACTTCCGCGGACTCGTGCCAAACGACGCGTTGGCGCCGTTCTCGCTGGTCTGCAAGGCTGTGTCCGCCAATAGCCAGCCGACCGTGAAACTGTCGGACAACCCGGAAAAGGCGATGGGACCGAAGGATCAGATCGAACGCTACAAACGAGTGTTCGGCGTAGGCGCGCAAGAGGCAATCGAGGTGATCGTTTAGGCTCTAACCATGGCACGCCGCGACCGTTTTCAACTGTGAAAAGCCATAAAGGGCCTCGAACCCTTTCTCGCGGCCGTGTCCGGATTTTCCGACACCACCAAAGGGCAGCTCTACGCCACCACCCGCACCGTAGTTGTTGATGAACACCTGACCGGAGCGAAGTTGCTTTGCCAGCCGCATCTGTCGTGCCCCGTCGCGGGTCCAGATGCTCGCAACCAACCCGTATTCGGTGCTGTTGGCGATCTTTACCGCGTCTTCCTCAGTGCTGAATGGGATCAGCACCTGAACCGGGCCGAAAATCTCATCCTTGGCCAGACCGTGATCGGGCGGAACGTCCGCAAACAGCGTCGGCACAACATAGGCCCCCTCAGACGGGGCACCGTCTACAATCCGACCTTGCCCTGCGACAGTCAGGTCTGCGCCCCTGGCCAGAAAGCCCGACACGATCTCTTTTTGACGGCCCGATATTAGCGGGCCAACGCGCAGATCATCCTGCGCGGGACCAACGGTCAAATCTGCATAAGCCGCTGCCATGCGTTGCTTGACCTGATCATAAACCCCGCGCTGTACCAAAATACGTGACGAGGCAGAGCAGGTTTGTCCGGCATTCTGAACCCCCGCATTGACCAAAAACGGCAGGGCAGCATCCAGGTCAGCATCGTCAAACACCAGTTGAGGTGATTTCCCCCCAAGCTCCAGCGTCACAGGAACCACGTTTTGCCCCGCTGCCTGCTGCACCAGCGCCCCAGTGGCAACTGACCCGGTAAACGAGACATGGTGCACGCCTGAATGGCCCGACAGGGCAGCCCCCGCTTCGGCCCCCAACCCGGGTACGACGTTCAGGGCACCGGCGGGTAAACCGGCCTCTTGCGCCAGATGCGCAAAGGCCAGCGCGGTCAGGCAAGCTTCTTCCGCAGGTTTCAGAACGCAGGCATTGCCCATCGCCAGCGCAGCCCCAACCGACCGCCCGATGATCTGCATCGGATAGTTCCACGGAACGATATGCCCCGTCACGCCGTGCGGTTCCCGTAAAGTATAGACGGTGTAGCCATCCAGATACGGGATGGTCTCGCCCATGACCTTGTCCGCGGCCCCGCCATAGAATTCGCAATACCGTGCCAACGCAACCGCATCTGCGCGTGCCTGTGTCAGGGGCTTGCCGACATCCATGGCCTCTAGTGTGGCCAGGTCCTCGACACGCTCCAAAACCATCCTTCCCATACGCGTAAGGATACGGCCCCGCTCCAGCGCAGTCTTTCGTCCCCAATCCCCGCCAATCGCAGTCTGAGCCGCCCTGACCGCAGCATCAACATCATGCGCGCCACCCCTTGCGATCTGGCAGATCTCTGAACCGTCAGAAGGATTGATCAAAGGCAATGTTTGTTCGGAGGTTGGCGGCACCCAATTTCCGCCGATCAGACAAAGGCCGGGATTAAACCAAAGGGGGCTGGACATGGGATACTCCTATATTCGGCTCTAATATGTGGTTCACGCCACATCCCGACCAATGTCTGGCAGCACTGGCGCGGCATTAATCAGGTCTTTTGTGTATTGATGTTGTGGGTCAGAGAAGACACTTTCGGTATCGCCCTCTTCGACGATCTTTCCGGCCCGCATCACCATAACGCGGTCAGTGATGGTGCGTACGACGCTCAGATCATGGCTGATGAACAGATAAGTCAGTTCATAGGCCTCACATAGTTCGGCCAACAGGTCGAGGATCTGGGCCCGGACCGACACATCAAGGGCCGAAACAGCCTCGTCAAACAAGATCAGTTCGGGACGGATGATCAAGGCACGGGCGATGGCGATGCGCTGTCTCTGACCGCCCGAGAATTCATGGATGTACTTACCAGCGTCATCCGGGCTGAGACCCACCGCTGTCAACATTTCAGCGATCCGGTCCTGCTTCTCGGGCCCCATTACAGGAGCATCGAGCAGATGGAACGGTTCAGTGATCAGTCGGGCCACGCGGTGACGTGGATTGAAACTGCCATAGGGGTCCTGAAAGACCACCTGCATCTTGCGCCGCACGGCGAGGTTGGGTTTGTGACCCGAAAAGACAGGCTGGCCATCCAGACGAATGTCACCACCCTGAACTTCTTCAAGGCCCAGAATCGCCTTTGTTAGGGTCGATTTTCCACACCCCGACTCGCCGACCAGGCCCAGACGTTCTCCGCTATTGAGCGTAAAGCTGACTTGGTCCACTGCCCTGTGGTGCCCCGGTGTATCAAACAGCCCCTTGCGAGGCAGACGATAGTCGCGAACGACATTTGTCACTTCAAGCAAAGGGCGGGATTGCGCGAGTTCGGGCAGGGATACCTGATGCCCCGAAGCCTTGAACAGCATACGGGTATATGGATGCTGCATGTGGTGTAGCAGGTGGTCAGTGGCCCCGGATTCGACCACTTCGCCATGGCGCATAACAACGATTTGGTCGGCCATATCCGCGACCACGGCAAGGTCATGGGTGATCATCAGCAGCCCCATGCCGAATTCGGTCACCAACCCTTTCAGAAGCTCGAGGATTTGCGCCTGCGTTGTCACATCTAGCGCTGTGGTCGGCTCATCCGCGATCAACAGCTTGGGACGCAACGCGATCGCCATCGCAATCACGACACGCTGACGCTGCCCCCCGGACAGTTCGTGCGGAAAGCGGGACAGCGGGAAGCGATCCAGCGGCAGGCCAACACGGGTCAGAACTTCCTCCGCCCGGTCTCGCGCCTGTCTGGGCGGCATGGCCTTGTGAATCAGGATGGTCTCCATCACCTGATCGCCGATGGTTTTGACTGGGTTCAGTGCGGTCATAGGTTCTTGGAACACCATACCGATCGCGGCACCGCGCAAGGCACACATATCGTTTTCGTCGCGGTCCAGCAGATCTGAACCGTTCAGCCGGATGACCCCGGTTGTCTTGGCCCCGTCCGGCAAAAGCTGCATCACGGCGAGCGCGGTCATCGATTTACCCGATCCGCTTTCCCCGGTCACGGCCACGATCTGACCGGGCGCAATGGACAGATTGACCTGTTTCAGGATGTCCGTGCCGTGAATGGACAGCGACAGGTTTTGGATCTCAAGCAAATTCATGCACGGGCCACCCTGATCCGGGGATCCAGCCAATCGCGCAACCCATCGCCCAGCAGGTTCAACCCCAGTACCGTGACAATGATCGCCAGACCCGGAATCAGAGCCAAATGCGGGGCAAAACTGACCATTGTCTGCGCATCGGCCAGCATCCGGCCCCAACTTGGCGTGGGCGGTTGCGCGCCCAGACCGACATAGGACAGGCCAGCCTCAGCCAGAATGCCCAGAGAGAACTGGATGGTGCCCTGAACGATCAGCAGATTGGCGACATTGGGCAGGATATGTTCCGCGGAAATGCGGGCAGCACCCTTGCCCGAAACGCGCGCGGCCAGAATGAATTCCCGCTCCCAAAGAGATAGCGCTGCGCCGCGAGTGATGCGTGCAAAGACAGGGATGTTGAAAATGCCAATGGCGATGATCGCGTTTATCGCGCCAGCACCGAAAACGGCAGTGATCAGTATGGCAATGACCAGGGAAGGGAAGGCAAAGACCAGATCATTGCCGCGCATGATCAGCTCGTCTAGCCACGACCCTTTGCGCGCAGCCGCTGTCAGGCCCAAAGGCACGCCCAGCGCCATGCCAATCCCCACCGCCACCAAAGCCACGGCAATCGAGGTTCGGGCACCGACCATGATCATCGAGAACATGTCGCGTCCGAAATGATCCGTACCAAACCAATGCAGCGCGTTGGGTGGTTGCAGTTTGTCGGGGATGTTCAGTGCGGCATAGTCATAGGGCGTCCAGACAAATGAAACCGCCGCCGCCAACAGCACCAGCGAGGACAGACAAGCCCCAAGGATCAGGCTCCGGCTCATGTCCGGCTCCTTAACCTTGGATCAACGGCTGCATAGGCCAGATCGACCAGAAAGTTCACGGTAATGACCGCAAAGACCAGCAGCATTACCACGGATTCCACTACAATCAGATCGCGGGCCGAGATTGCCTGAAACACCAATCGTCCAAGACCCGGCAGGTAGAACACCTGTTCGATGATGATTGAACCGGCTAGCAGGAACGAAAACTGTAACCCGATGATTGTCAGAACCGGGATCAGCGCGTTGCGCACCCCGTGCCGCCACAGGGCCTGACGCCGCGATAACCCCTTGGCACGTGCGGTGCGCATGAAGTCTTCGCCCAATATATCCAACAAAGACGACCGCATGACTCGCGCCAGAATGGCCGCCTGCGGCAGGGCCAGCGCGATGGCCGGAAGGGTCAAGGAGTGTAATCCCGTCCAAAGTCCCTTATCCCAGCCTGCGAACCCTCCGGCATTGAACCAGCGCAGATTGATGGCGAAGACCAGAACCAGCATCATGGCGAACCAGAAATTCGGAACCGCAATGCCCAGCTGTGTTGCCCCCATTACCGTCAGATCGCCCGGTTTGCCCCGGCGCGCGGCGGCGTAGATGCCTACAGGAAACGCTATCGCGGTGGACAGAGTTAGCGCATACAGCGCCAAGGGCAGCGAGACCCACAGCCGATCCGCGATCATCTGCGACACGGGCGTGCGATAGGTGTAAGAGGTTCCGAAATCCCCCACCATCATCCCGCCAACCCAATTGAAATACCGCTGCACCTTGGATACATCCAAACCCAACTCGGCCCGCAGAGCGGCAAGCGTATCCTCTTGCGCATTGACGCCCAGCATGAATGACGCAGGATCGCCGGGCGCCACCTCAATCACGGCAAATATGACCACCGAGGCGACGGCGAGGCTGATCACCAGCGATATCAGTCGTTTGAGGGCATAGCGAAGCATCGAGGCCACGTTAGGGATGCGCGCCCTGCGGGTCCAGCACCTATGGAACCAGAAGATAGGCAAAAACCGCATAGCCAACGATTGCGGCGTAGCCCAGCGGGTAAATCCACTTGATGGCGTAGTTATCCAACTTGCGCGCCCCGGATTCGCGACCCGAGACTTTGAGCCTGCGCAAGGCGACATTGAACACAATCAAAGCCCCGGTCATCAGGAACATGCATTGCAGAACGAAATCCAGAAATGTCAGGTATCCAAGCTTTGGCAGATCAGCAGAAATCGCCCAGTTGAAAGCTACGAATACCAGCAAGTTTCCTCCGGCAATTTCGATCCTTTTGCGGTATTCATCAAGAAAGAACAGTGCCCAGCCAACCGAGATCAGCACCAGCATCGGCAGAAACACCCGAATGACATAGTAGGTCAGATGCCGGTGGCCTTCGAAGATCAGCGCAACCTGATCGCTGTCCTGACCGGAAAGGCCCGTGACCTGAGAGGTTTCAAGCCGCGCATTGTCCAGAATCCACTCTTCTTCGCCCAGCAGGTCACCAAGGCCCGAGAACTCGTTCATCGGATGATAGGACACATATTGGGATGGAAAGATCGAAACGACCTCGAAATGAAACTCCTGTGTGTCGAAAGGGTATCTCCGAAAATCGAAATGTGGGGCCTGTAATGTCAGCGAGGATTTCTCGACATACAACACCCGCCCGTCATATCGCAGAGAGGCGGCGGCTTCGTGAATCCACTTGTTGGATTGTTGGTTGTGAATGACGAATGCTGGTACCACCGTCCCAATCTCAGCGGCATGATCGGCCAGCGCCGGGGGGTTGAAAACCCGGAAATCGCGCCCCAGCTCTTGCCGGTCAAAAGCCAACGCAGGGTCGGTCCACTCAACTCGCAGCACAACCACGGCACCGTAGTTTTCGGCCTTCTGGTCAACGCTGGTGATCTGATCTATTCGAATACCGATACCAACATCCAGCGGGTTCTCTGGCGTCCCGATGGGCGTGTCCAACCGACTGTCCAGAATGTTCTGCGCCACAACCGGTTCCACAGTCGTTGCCGCCAGGGCAACGGTCACAAAAACCAGAAACAGGACACGAAACAAAATCATCCTTGGCTCACTCGACAACATTAAATGCAAGGGCCGTGAACCAGCGGCCCCTGCCTTGAGTCACTCGGACCAGCTGATCTGCGTCAGATCGATTGCGGCCGTGGGCGCGTTTTCCCACAGGCCCTGAACTCCGGCTTTGGCCACACCCAGCTTGGCCAGTTGAAACAGGTACCCGTTGACGTAGTCGTCTGCGATCAGGCGCTGAGCCTCACCCAGCAGACGGGTGCGTTCTTCGGGGTCTGTCGTCGAATTCAGCGTGTCCATCAGTGCCTGGAAATCGGTACTGTCATATTGGAAGTAATAGTCAGGACGCGCATAGATCCCGATATCCATAGGCTCGGTATGACTGACGATAGTCAGGCCAAAGTCCTTGCCTTTGAACACCGTTTCCAGCCACTGAGCCCATTCAACGTTGATGATATTGGCCGTGATCCCGACCTCGGCCAGTTGGGCGGCCACAATCTCACCCCCGCGGCGGGCATAGGATGGGGGCGGCAAATGCAGCGTCGTTTCAAACCCTTCTGCATATCCAGCATCGGCCAACATCTTGGCGGCCTTTTTGGGGTCGTAGGCCGAGTTCCCGGTCAGATCGACATAAGCCGGATTGTGTGGCGCGAAATGCGTGCCAATGGGCGTGCCGTAGCCAAACATCGCTCCATCGATGATCGCCTGACGGTCAATCGCGTGGGCCAATGCCTGACGCACTTGGATATCATCGAAGGGTGGCATCTTGTTATTGGTGGAAAGAATGGTTTCCCCTTCGGTCGAACCGACAAGCACCTGAAAGCGCGGATCAGCTTCAAATTGCGGCAGGTTCTCTGGCGCAGGGAAGTTGTCGAACACGTCGATATCCTCGGCCATCATAGCCGCAAAAGCCGCCGTCGGGTCGGAGATAAATTTGAACGTAGCAGTCTCTAATGCGGGCTGATTACCCCAATAGTCCGGGTTGCGGTTCAGGGTGATACTGTCGCCCTGCACCCATTCACCAAAGGTAAAAGCGCCGGTTCCGACGGGGTTGGTCTTGATGCCCTCGATACTATCGGGCGCGACAATAACCGCATCACCCCAGGCTAGGTTGAACAGGAAGTTCCCGTTTGGCTCAGACAGGGTCACCTTGACGGTCAGCGGGTCGACCACCTCGATGTTTTCAATCCCGGCAAACAGGGCCTTTTGCGCATTTGCGCTGTCCTCGGATCGGGCGCGGTCCAGGCTGAACTTGACGTCCTCAGCATCCATCGTGGTGCCGTCGTGGAAGGTAACCCCATCGTGCAGTTTGAAGGTATAGACCTTGCCATCTTCCGAGATTTCCCAACTTTCAGCCAGACCAGGAACCACCGATCCGTCACCCATAAACCGGGTCAGGCCTTCGAAGATATTGGTGTAAACCACCGAATCGATAGCCTGTGCTGCTGCACTGGTCGGGTCCAGATGCGGCGGCTCTAGTTGCAACGCTATGGTAATGTCGGATTTAGCGAAAACCTGTGTACCAAACAGGCTGGCGCTAACCGCCAGCACCGAAGCAAAGGACCGAAATGTCTGCTTTGTCATGTAAATTACTCCCCACTGAAAATGGAAACCTGCGTTTTTTTGGGCCGTACTGCACCCAACTTCCCTTTAAACCTTAGGTCATTCAAGGAAATGTTCGCGCAACCGGGGTTTCTATAGCCCGCTCCCATCTGTTATGCCGCGCTGCAACATGACAACCGGAGGAGCGACAATGAGCGCCACCGCCCGCAAAAAAGCCCCGAATGCACAGGATATTCGCGCCCGCAAAGGCGGCGAGCCGCTGGTCAGTCTGACAGCCTACACCACGCCGATGGCGCGGTTGATGGATGATCATTGTGATTTCGTTTTGGTGGGCGACAGCGTCGGCATGGTGTTGCACGGGCTGGAATCAACGCTGGGCGTGACGATGGAGATGATGGTGATGCATGGTCAGGCCGTCGCACGCGGTCTTGAAAGTGCGATGATGGTCATCGACATGCCCTTTGCCAGTTACGAGCACTCACCTTCTGAGGCGTTCCGCAACGCGGCCCGGCTGATGTCCGAAACCAGCGCAGGCGCGGTCAAGCTGGAAGGCGGCGTCGAGATGGCTGAGACTATCCGCTTTCTGGTCAAGCGCGGGATTCCGGTGATGGCGCATATCGGACTGACCCCGCAGTCGATCAACACACTTGGCGGCTACAAGGTTCAGGGTCGGGACGAACAGGCCGAGGCTGTACTGGAAGATGCCCGCGCCGTGGCCGAGGCGGGCGCGTTCTCGGTCGTTCTTGAAAAAGTACCGCAGAAGCTGGCCGATCAGATTACCGGTGAAATCACGATCCCGACCATCGGAATCGGCGCCTCGGCTGGGTGCGACGGTCAGATTCTTGTTGTCGACGACATGGTTGGCTTTTTCACCGCCTTCAAACCGAAATTCGTCAAACGCTATGCTGAGCTTGGCCCATTGGCCGAAGCCGCCATTGCCGAATACGCGGCCGAGGTGCGCGCACGAACATTTCCAGCGAACGAACACGTCTTTTCCGATCAGGCCCCGAGCAAAGGACCAAAGACATGACCGCCCCAATATTTCGCCGTCTGGCCGACCTGCGTGCCTTGACCTCGGAATGGGCGCGGAAAGGTGAAGAGATCGGCGTGGTTCCGACTATGGGCGCGCTGCATCAGGGGCATCTGTCGCTGGTTGAGGCCGCCAAGTCGGGTTGTGAGCGGGTGATCGTCACGATCTTTGTGAACCCCAAACAGTTCAACAACCCCGAGGATCTGGCAAAATACCCGCGCACCGAGAACGAGGATGCGCAGAAATTGGCCCCATACGGCGTTGATGCGATCTATGTCCCGGAACCCGAAGAGATTTATCCGCAGGGCTTTGCCACCACCGTTTCCGTCGCGGGCCTGACCGATGTGATGGAGGGCGAGTTCCGCCCCGGCCATTTCGACGGCGTTGCCACAGTTGTGGCCAAACTGTTCCTGCAAACGCAGGCAGATCGAGCCTATTTCGGAGAAAAAGACTATCAACAGCTGATGATTGTGACCCGAATGGCGCGCGATCTGAACATTCCGACCGAAGTTGTCGGATGCCCCACAGTGCGCGAGCCCTCGGGTCTGGCCATGTCATCGCGCAATCTGCGACTGACGCCCGAGGGGCTGGATATTGCCGCCCACAAAAACCGGATCATGCGGGAATTGGCAGCCGCCCTGAAAGACGGGGCGCCGTTTGATCCTTTGGCTGCTCAGGCCGAGATCGACCTACTGGCCGCGGGCTTCAAGCAGGTAGAATATATTCAACTGCGATGTGCCGAAACGCTGGAACCTCTCACCCACGCAAACCGCCCTGCACGCCTGTTTGCTGCGGCCTGGGCAGATGGCGTGAGACTGATCGACAACATTCCTGTCTGAACGTACTGGCACGTTCGTCATTGTTTGCGCTAAAGTCCCGCAAAACCAAAAGAGGGGGCATGAGGCGTGACCTACATTCTTGCCATTGATCAGGGCACCACATCATCGCGGGCAATTCTGTTCGACGCAGAGATGCAGCCCGCAGGCACCGCGCAGCACGAATTCACCCAGCACTTCCCGCAGGAAGGCTGGGTCGAACACGACGCAGAGGAAATCTGGAACAGCGTTCTGCGGGTTTGCCGCGAAGTTATGGACAGTGTCGGGGTAACCTCTGATCAGATCGCGGGTATCGGCATCACCAACCAGCGCGAAACAACTGTTGTCTGGGACCGCGCTACTGGCGCGCCCATCCATAACGCGATCGTCTGGCAGGACCGTCGTACCGCCGAGATATGCGCGCGTTACAAACAAGCCGGGTGCGAGGATGACGTGACCGCCCAGACCGGGCTGCTGCTGGACCCCTATTTCTCGGGCACCAAGGTTAAATGGTTGCTGGACACCGTGCCGGGAGCGCGGGACCGGGCCGAGGCCGGAGAGCTGATGTTCGGCACCATCGACAGTTTCTTGATCTGGCGCCTGACAGAAGGGCGCAACCACGCGACGGATGCCACCAACGCGGCGCGCACGCTTCTGTTCGACATCCACAAGGGCGAATGGAGCGCCGAAATCTGTGATCTGCTGGACGTGCCGATGAACATGCTGCCCGAGGTGCATGATTGCGCCTCGGATTTTGGAAATACGACCCTGTTTGGGGGAAATATCCCGATTCTTGGTGTTGCCGGTGATCAACAGGCCGCCACCATCGGTCAGGCCTGCTTCCAACCCGGCATGATGAAATCCACTTATGGCACCGGTTGTTTTGCTCTTCTGAACACAGGGGATAAGCCGGTCGAGTCGAAGAACCGCCTGTTGACCACCATCGCCTATCAATTGGACGGTAAAAGAACCTATGCGCTGGAAGGGTCAATCTTTGTGGCCGGGGCTGCCGTGCAATGGCTGCGCGATGCATTGCAGATCATCGAGAGCGCCCCGGAAAGTGGCGAGCTGGCCCAAAAGGCAGACCCGAACCAGCATGTCGTGCTGGTGCCCGCCTTTACCGGCCTCGGCGCGCCTTACTGGAAACCCAATTGCCGTGGCGCGGTGTTCGGTCTGACCCGGAATTCAGGTCGTGCCGAGTTTGCTAAGGCCACGC
The DNA here is from genome assembly GCF_059611165.1 of Ruegeria sp. CDSB013. Classification (NCBI taxonomy): domain Bacteria; kingdom Pseudomonadati; phylum Pseudomonadota; class Alphaproteobacteria; order Rhodobacterales; family Roseobacteraceae; genus Ruegeria; species Ruegeria sp. CDSB013. The sequence continues at coordinate 125,337 of NZ_JBXWPA010000010.1, forward strand.
TGGAAAGTATCGCATATCAGACACGCGATCTGTGGCACGCCATGCAGGGCGACTGGGGTGCAGATACCGACGTCATCCTGCGTGTAGACGGTGGGGCCAGTGCATCGAACTGGGCGATGCAGGGATTGTCGGACTACCTTGGCGCCGAGGTCGACAGACCGGTTATGCAGGAAACCACCGCATTGGGCGCGGCCTGGCTGGCCGGTATGCGCGCAGGCGTTTATCCGGATCAACAGGGATTTGCGGAAACCTGGGCGCTGGATCGCCGGTTCGAACCGGAACTTTCTGCCAAAGAGCGTGATGCCGCCTATGACCGCTGGAAACGTGCGGTGTCAGCTGCGATGGCGTTCTGAGAAGTATGAAGGATCAGCTATGATCCTTCATCAACCGCTGCTTTTGACGTGACCAGTCACGCTTGGCCTGAGTTTCGCGCTTGTCGTGGTTTTTCTTACCCTTGGCGATACCGATTTTGATCTTGGCCTTGCCCTTGTGGTTGAAATACAGAACCAGCGGCACCAGTGTCATGCCTTTGCGCTGGGTCGCGTTCCACAGGTTCGACAATTCCTTACGTGACACCAGCAGTTTGCGCCGACGGCGTTCCTCGTGTTTGAACGATTTCGCTTGCTCATAGGGGGCGATATAGCTGTTGACCAGCCACAGCTCGCCATCATCGACCGAGGCATAGCTTTCGGCGATGTTCGTCCCACCTACACGCAGGGATTTGACCTCGGACCCTTCCAGCATGATGCCACACTCAAGATCGTCCTCGATTGCGTAATCGAAGCGTGCGCGCCGGTTTTCGGCGATGACTTTGTAATTCGGGTCTGTCTTTTGCTTAGCCATGACGCGTTGATCTATGCGGCTTGGGCGGCCCTTGCAAGGCGTAGCCGTCAGGAGGTGGCCGAGATAATCAGATCAGGTCCGAAAATCGTGTCGGCGTGATTGTGCAAATAGATCTTGAGCCACGGTGTAAATCGCTCGGGATAGCGCTGCACTTCGGCCAGAAGATCGTGGTAATCGACCCAGCGAATTTCCATGACCTCTTCCGGGTTGGGCTCAATCTTCAGCGGGCCGCGCACATGGGCCAGAAAGATGTCGACCACTTCATGCTCGATCATATTGTTGCCAACATCAGCGTGATATTCCAGCCGGTGACGGTATTCCGGGTAAAGCCCGGTAATTCCCAATTCCTCGCGCAGTCGGCGCACGGCGCAGACAGACGGTGTCTCGCCCCAATCGGGGTGGGTGCAGCAAGTATTCGCCCAAAGGCCAGGGGTGTGATATTTTCCTAAAGCCCGACGCTGCATCAAAATTTCGGTCCCGCGCACGACAAAGACCGACACCGCCTTGTGCCGCAGGCCTTTTTCATGCGCCTCAAGCTTGTCCACTGGGGTCAACTCGCCATCAACCCAGGCCGGGATCATGATTCCCATCTGTCGTCTCCTGCTGCCGATCCACCCGAAGGGCCGGAAATTCGAAATTGGCTGCCACCGGGTCGGCTTGGCTCTGCGAATTTATGCATGCAATGCATGAAAAACCGCGCGCTTTCAAATTGGCGCTGTTCAACGCGGTTATCAATCGCACGAAAGGCCGCAGGGGCTGCGGCCTTTTGTAACCTCAAACGGTGTTTGGTCTGCGGCTTTATTCGCCAGACACGCTTACGATATAGGCGTAAACATCCTCGGCACCCTTCTTCAGCTTGAAGGTCATTTTGGATTTGGCCGAGGTTTCACCCAGATAATCTTTCAGAAACGCCTTGGGGTCCTTTGCGTATTCAACGAATGTCGTTTCGTCCCAGACCAGACCGTTTTCACCAGCGGCAACGATGCTATCGCCATATTTGAAGTCTTCGACGGTGCCTGCGGTCCGGCCTGCAATCCCATACAGGTTCGGACCGGTTTTACCGCCCTTTACGATGACTTCACCCTCAGAGTCGGCAATCTGGTGACAGGATTTGCACTTGTTAAAGGTCTTCTTGCCGGCTTCGGCGTCGCCTTCGGCATATACGGGAAGGGCCAGAAGGCCGACGATTGCGGTCGCGAGAATGCGATTCATAGCTTTTGCTCCGATACGAATTGGCTGCACCGAATGGACCGTCGGCGCAAAAAAGAGTCAACGCGCAGATTGCCGCGCGAGGGCACTGTGCCACTGCGGCATATAGGCCGTCCTTAACTTAAGTCATGTATGTCGGACCAACAGGGCAATAGATCTCTTGGTGCGGGGACCGCCAAAAACACGGCTCGTGCAATCGCCCGCGCCAGACAGATCGAAGCCACGTGGCCGAGAAGCCCCAGTTCGCCCTCAGACAGTTGGTGATTGCCCGTGCTGACGCCGAACACCAGATCGCCATCTCCCGGCGTGTGCGCGGGGACAATCGCCCGCGCGATCCCGTCATGTGCCGCAACCGCCATCCGTTTGCATTGCGACTTGGACAGCGCGGCATCTGTCGCAACAATTGCGATGGTGGTATTGCCCTTGCCCGGTTCGGTCGGCCTCATTGCCTTGGCTTTTCGGCTAGTCATGCTGCGACCGAGGCCAGTACTGGTATCAGGCCCTAATCCGCCGAATTCATCGCCCATTTCAAACGTTGCTGCCCAGAAATGACGGTCACCGGGCGTGGTGACACTGCCGAGCGGATTGGCGGCAACCAAGGCGCCAACCGTGACCCCGTTTTCCATCACAAACGAGGCAGATCCCAGCCCGCCCTTGTGCATGGCAGCCAAGGCACCAGTCCCCGCACCAGCGGTGCCCAGATCGAACTGATCGGATACGCCTTCAAATGCTCGACGCCCCAGCGCGCGATAGGGGTTCTCGGCCCAGGTTTTGTCGCCGCCGTTGAGAAGGTCAAACAGGATCGCCCCCGGAACGATGGGGACGACGACATTGCCAACCTCAAAACCGCGGTGTTGCGTGCGCAGGGCGTCGGTCACCCCGGAACAGGCGTCCAGACCAAAGGCCGACCCGCCGGACAAAACGATCGCATCCACACGCGACACCGACTTATCGGGCGCCAACAGGTCAGTTTCCCGCGTACCTGGCGCGCCGCCCATCACATGAACGGAGGCCGTGAAGGGATCAGCGGCCGTCAGGACTGTTGCGCCGGATTTGAGTGCATCATCCTGAGCGTTTCCAACCAAAAGGCCAGGGACATCGGTGATCAGGTTTCTGGGTCCGGGGTTCATTGGTTTTTAAGATGTTGGAGCAGAAGAGCGCGCAACCGCGCTGCCTCCGGTCGAGATATTTTTTGCCAAATGAAGAGCGGATCAGATGCAGCGGCCACCGTCGACCTCCAATGCAGTGCCGGTGATCATGCTGGCCTCGTCGGAACACAGAAAACAGGCCGCGTTGGCCATGTCCTCAGGCGTTGAGAATCGGCCCAGCGGTATGGTCGACAGGAACTTGGCCCGCATCTCGGGCGTGTCCTCTCCCATGAAGGATTTGAGCAGAGGTGTCTCGCCCGCCACCGGGCAGATGGCATTCACCCGGACGCCTGATGGTGCCAGTTCGACTGCCATCGTCTTGGTCGCGGTGATCATCCAACCTTTGGAGGCGTTGTACCAGTTGAGGTTCGGTCGTGGCGACAGCCCCGCTGTCGAGGCCACGTTCAGGATCGCGCCAGTACCACGCGATTTCATATGCGGAACAAGGGCGCGCGCCGTCAGATAAACGGACTTCATATTTATGTTGAAAACGCGGTCGAAATCTTCTTCGCTGACTTCCTCTAACGGGGTAGGCATATGAGTGACCCCCGCGTTGTTGACCAGAATATCGAGATGACCCAGACGATCAAAAGCCACGTCTGCCATCGACTGAACCGATGCGCCGTTGGCCAGATCGACTTGATGGGCAAAAGCGTTCGGGCCCAGTTGATTGGCTTGAACCTCTGCCGCATCGCCGTTGATATCGGCAATCATGACCCGCGCACCTTCGGACAGGAATTTCCGCGCGATACCGGCACCAAAGCCTGATGCGCTGCCGGTTACAATGGCGGTTTTTCCCTCTAACCTCATGATCTTGTCCTCTTGCAACTGCGCCGGGTCAGAGTAGCGATGCGCCGCAAAGATACCAGATCAATCTTCGGAAACTTTACCGCGCAGGGATTTGACGCCCGACCGTGCTTTCTTGGCCGCCAGACGTCGTTTGACCGAGCCATAGGTGGGTTTGGTGGCGATACGGCGCTTGGGTTTAATCATAGCGCGGGTGATCAGCTCGGCCAGCCGGTTGCGCGCGATTTCGCGGTTGCGCGCCTGGCTGCGGGTTTCGTCGCATTGAATGATGATCGCGCCCTCTTTGGTCCAGCGTCGCCCCGCCAGCCGCTTGAGCCGCGATTTGACGGGATCAGGCAAAGAAGGTGAGCGCGCCGCCTCGAACCGCAATTCGACGGCGGTGGACACCTTGTTCACGTTCTGCCCGCCGGGACCGGATGAGCGAACAAAGCTTTCGGTCATTTCCCAGTCTTGCAGGGTGATATCGTCGGTGATGCGCAACATGAGGCTGACCTTACAGGCCTGATCCGAAAACAAAAAGGGCCGCCCCGTATGGGACGGCCCTTCGAAAGCTCAGGAGGTTGGGTCGGTTAGATCAATCGACCAGCCGGAGCGAGCGCTCCGCCAAGGGCTGCCTTAACAGGCGATCCCCCCGGTTGTTCCAACACCTCTCTCCAATCCCTTTCTCGACATTGGATCACCTCCTTTCAAACTGTTTCGGTTACTGGAATCGTGCCACGAGTTGCACGAAACTCAAAACGTTTTTTTTTACGCCGGCTGAGCGGTCAGTCGCGCCACGATCACCTTGAACGGGATCAGCGCGATCATCGCCAGCGACAATTTCACCAGCCAATCCGCAAAGGCCAGCGTTACCCACAGGGGCGCCATCGGACCGGTCAGCATGAAGGGTACAGGCTCCCACGCCCAGCTGATTGCGGCGTCGGCGTCGGCACCAAAGAGAGTAATCGAAGCCGAGAATGCGATGGTGAAGAACAAAGTGGTGTCCAACGCCGATCCGATCAGGGTCGAGACCAGCGGCGCGCGCCACCAACGGCCGCCACGCAATGAGTTGAACACGGTGACGTCCGTAAGCTGCGCGAGCAGGAAAGCGGTCCCGGACGCAACGGCGATTCGCAGCGGCACAGCGGCATAAGTGAAACCGTCACCTTGCAGCATGATCTGGCTGCCGATCAGCGAGCAGATGATACCGGTGATAAACCCGGCAAACACGACTTTGCGGGCGGTCGCCACGCCATAGACGCGGTTCATGATGTCGGTGACCAGAAAGGCCAGCGGATAGGTGAAAGCACCCCAGGTAAGCAGCCCGTCAAAGATCAGGAACTGAACCAGAAAATTCGAGGCCACAACAATGGCAGCCATGGCAATAATGCCGGGTATATAAGCGCGTTGCATTTTCAGATGCCCGTTTTGACAAGGTAGCGGCGACTTGGCCAAGGGACCGTCCCAAGGCAAGCCGCGCTTCTAGACCTTTGCTTTGGACGTGTCAATCGGGCAGAGCATACTCGACCAGTTCAGTACGCTGAAGCGCCAGAAAATTGTCATCTGACACCATAGTGGCCCGCAAGCGGCCCTCGTCGTCGCGCCAGACAGACAAACCCTCGAGGTTGTCATGTGCACCGGTCCCAGTTTGGAAAAGAATCTCTTCGGCGCTTGGGGTGTCACCGTCCAACTCCCATCGCCGCAGACGCGAACGGAACCCGATCCAACCGACATCCCGTTCCAAAACGTAAAGCCTGCTATCCGGTCCGAAATCTGCTGCAACCGGCAGAAAATCCCCCCGTTGTGGCAAGGCGAAAGGCGTCGACCACGCCTGACCGTCCCACCGATAGACAGGGATATCACCCGTCGCTGTTCGGTTTTCCTCGGGCATTGTGAAAATGTGGCCGCGCCGATCAATGGCCAACGCCTCAAGCGAGCCGTTGACCTCAAAGCCGTCGAACGCCTTGGGTCGCGGCAGAACCTGCGCTTTGGTCCCTGGCGCGGGGTAATATACCACGCGGTGGATACCTTCGAACGAGACGAACAGGGCGCCATCAGGGGCAATGGCTATGCCTTCGGAATCCCCGGCCCCACCAGTCAGAGGGCGTCCTCTGCTGGAAATGAGAGGCCAATTTTCAGTGATCTGAATGTCGATAATTTCGTCATCATTACGCTCGACCCGTGCGGCAATCAGTGTCGAACGATCTGTAATTCCAATCAAATGGCGGCCATCATCCGAGATGTGGATGGCAGAAATCCCGCCAAACCACTCGGCCGTGTGACGCCATGTAAAACTGCCAAGGTGGTTGGGTGTCTTGAGATCAACTGCCCAAGCCGCCCCGGCCAGCAATACTGCGACGATCAGTTGGATTGCAGAACTTGTGTGCATTGCTGAGGTAGATCGGCCAATCGATATTCACGCCGTTTCTTGGGCGCTGGGGCATTTGGGTCGGGTGGGGGTGGGTTAAGGATATTATTCACCCATTGCTGCGCCTCGGCACAGCCATCCCCTTTTGGCGGAGGATCCTGATTAACGCAACCTTTAGAGCCGCGCGGGCATTTCAGACGGACATGGAAATGATAATGATGTCCCCACCAGGGCCTGATCTTGCGCAAATAGGCACGATTGCCCTTCTCGTTTTTGCACATTTCCGCCTTGGCACCGGGAAAGACAAAAATACGCGCAACGCGTTTGTCCTTGGCCGCCGCACGCAGCACAGCATGGTGTTGTTTTGTCCAGTTACCGTTGACAAACGCGCCATTCGATCGGCGCAATGAAATCGACGAGATATTCTCACGCGCCTTGCGGCTTAAGCGCATGTTGTCGCCGGGCAGCATCCAGATATCGATGTCCAGACCCAGTTGATGGCTGCGGTGCCCGGATGTCATCGGCCCACCGCGCGGCTGGCTGATATCGCCGACATATAGCCCGTTCCACCCGGGCTGCTTTGCCGCAAACCTGCTGAGGTCCTGCACATAATCAATCGCCTCAGGATGTCCCCAATTGCGATTGCGTGACAGCCGCATCGCCTGCCATGTCGGTCCCGTCTCGGGCAATTGCACCGACCCAGCTGCGCACCCGCGCGAATAACTGCCGAAGGCGGCGGATTTCTGCTGCGAACTTACTTTTTGCGCCCCGAACAACTGCTTTGCCAGAGGCTGCGCCGTAGCAGTGTTCGTCAGAACTATCGCGGCCAGTATCGTCAAAAAACGTAATAAAATCATCTGCTCTGATCCCCTTCCGGTTTCACCCAGCGCATCAGTATTAGGCCCAGAATAAACAACAGAACGATGGGTGACACCCCCAGTCTTGCACTGCCGGTTACAGTTGTGGCTATTCCGATCAGCAAGGGGGCGGCAAAGGCTGTGGCACGACCCGACAAACCGTAAAGCCCAAAGCTTTCGACCGGGGCTTTGGGGTCGGTGTGTCGCACCATCATCGAACGGCTGGCGGATTGCAGAATACCGCCCATACCGCCGATCAGAACCCCACAGCCAAAGAACACCAGATCAGGCAGGCCGGATCCTTCGGGTAAAGACATGCCAAAGATCTGTGTGCGGTCCATCGACACGATGGTGATGCAAACAAAGATCAGCACCCAGATAGCCACTAAAATTACTGGTTTAGGGCCGTATTTCTTGTCCAGCTTACCGCCGATCCACGAAAACGCAGCCGCAGCCAGAACGCTGACGATACCAAAGACACCGATCTTGATCAGGTCCCATTCCAGCACCAGTCGCGCATAAACACCGCCAAAGGTGTAAAGCCCGTTCAACGCGTCACGGTAGAACATGGATGATCCAAGGTAGGTGGCCAGGCTGACCCGGTGACGCAGATTGGAAATCGACTTGACCAGAAGGCGCAGGGCGTCGCCCACATTGCCTTTTTTGTCGGTCGGCGCATCATCCCGGACCCAAAGGAAGTAGGGGATCATGAACAGAACGAACCAAACCGCCGTGAATGGCCCCACGAAACGTGTGCCCTGCTGCATTGAGGCATCCAGCCCAAACAGCGGATCCATCCCGATCAGGGTCTTGCCGTTGGCCTGCTCGACGAACAGCGCCAGCATGATCGCAAGTGAGATCAGCCCACCAAAATAGCCAAAGGCAAATCCTGACCCCGAAATCTCACCAACCTCATTTTCGTCCCCCAAATCGGGCAGCTGCGAATTGATGAAGATCAGAGCGTATTCCGCGCCAACAAAGCCCAGACCAAAGGCCGACAACATCAGCCACATATTCGACCCGTCGGGCATCGTGTACCAAAGCGCGGCGGACCCCACCGCATACATCACCGAAAACGCGAAAATCCATGGCATTCGGCGACCCGAAACATCCGCCATGGCCCCCATCAACGGTGCGCCAAAGGCGATGATCAACCCAATGATGGTCATGCAATTCGCCCACACCGTCTGCGCCCGCGCATCGGCCGCATCAGCATCCAGACCGGACGTCAGATAATACTCTGCCGCCACCCCGGCAAAGTAGGGACCAAAAACAAAGGTTACCAAAAGCGTGTGATACGGTTGACTGGCCCAGTCGAAAAACCACCAACCCCAAATGCGCTTGCGCTTGGAAATTTCTGCCATAACTGCCCCTGTTTATCGTTGTCTTCATAAGACGGGGCTTTGGCCTAATTCGCAAGGGTTCTGTTGGCTTACACTTGCTCTTTGCCGCAGGGGCGCTTACGTCTCAGCAAATGTGAAAACGGAGTGCCCATGCTGTCGCTGATCCAAATCCTTCTGCTGATCCTGGACATTGTCTGGTTCATCATCCTGGCCCATGTGATCATGAGCTGGCTGATCAACTTTCAGGTGCTTAATTTGCATCAACAGCTGGTCGCACAAATCTGGTACGGCCTGAATCGCATATTAGAGCCTATTTATGGTCCGATCCGTCGCATTCTGCCCAATATGGGCGGACTCGATCTGACACCCTTGGTGGTACTGATCGGCGTTTATGCCTTGCGGATTATTCTGATCAACAATGTGGGCTATTTTGTCTGAGGCCTTGTTCACCGAATCTTAGTATGTGATTGTCCTGTCTTAAGAGCAGATAAACCTTAAAACAGGGCAACCCCGCACATGTTCGACGCCGCACCGATGCTGCGAGATGTCTTTGGATTCGACGACTTCCGCCCCGGGCAGGAAGAGATCGTCGATGCCGTGACCGCAGGTGAAAACGTGCTGGCGATCATGCCGACGGGTGGCGGTAAATCCCTTTGTTTCCAACTACCTGCGTTGATGCGGGATGGCGTGACGGTGGTGATTTCCCCGCTGATCGCCCTGATGCGCGATCAGGTTCGCGGGCTGCAAGAGGCCGGCGTTGAAGCAGGTGCTCTGACCTCGGGCAACACGCCCGAAGAAACGGATGCCGTGTGGGAAGCGCTGGAGGCCGGGCGGCTCAAGCTGCTTTACATGGCCCCCGAACGTCTGGCGGCAGGATCGGCGCTGGGGATGCTGCGCCGGATCAACGTCAGTCTGATTGCCGTGGATGAAGCCCATTGCGTCAGCCAGTGGGGCCATGATTTCCGCCCCGACTACCTGCGGATCGGTGAGCTGCGGCGCGCGCTGGGCGTCCCCCTCGCCGCCTTCACCGCCACCGCGGATGCCGAAACGCAGGACGAGATTGTCGAAAAACTGTTCGACGGCACGCCCCCCAACAAGTTTTTGCGCGGGTTCGACCGGCCCAATATCCACCTTGCCTTTGGGGCCAAGGATGGCCCCCGCAAACAGATCCTAGACTTTGCCAGTGCCCGAAAAGGGCAATCTGGCATCGTCTATTGCGGCACTCGCAACAAAACCGAAGTGCTCGCGCAAGCCTTACGCGCGGAAGGTCACTCTGCCTGCCACTATCATGGCGGAATGGAGGCCGAGGATCGTCGTATCGTCGAAACCCGCTTTGCCCGCGAAGACGGGTTGATCGTGGTTGCCACCGTCGCTTTTGGCATGGGCATCGACAAACCCGACATTCGATGGGTCGCCCATGCCGACCTGCCCAAATCCATCGAGGCCTATTATCAGGAAATCGGCCGTGCGGGCCGCGACGGTGGCCCTGCCGAGACGCTGACTCTGTTCGGCCCCGACGATATCCGCCTGCGCCGCTCGCAAATCGACGAAGGGTTGGCCCCGCCAGAACGTCGCATGGCCGACCATGCACGCCTGAATTCTCTATTGGGTCTGGCCGAAGCATTGTTATGCCGCCGTCAGACTCTCTTGGGCTACTTCGGTGAACAGGCAGAACCTTGCGGCAAGTGCGATCTGTGTGACGCCCCGCCCGAAGTGTTCGATGGGACCACGCCCGTCCGCATGGCCTTGTCTGCAATCCTGCGCACCGAGGAATGGTTCGGCGCCGGCCACCTGATCGACATCCTGCTGGGCAATGAAACCGACAAGATCCGCGCGCGACGTCATGACCAACTGTCGACCTATGGGATCGGCAATGAGTGGTCGCGCCCGCAATGGCAGGCCATTTTCCGACAGATGATGGGGCATGATCTGGTCCGCCCGGACCCCGAACGCCACGGCGCACTGCAAATGACAGAGGCTGCCAAGCCCATCCTGAAGGGTGAGGCCCGGATCAACCTGCGCAAGGACACATTGCGCAAGGCCGGACGCCGCCCGGCGGTCAAAATGATGGTGTCTGAAGAAGACGCGCCGCTGCTATCGGCCCTGAAAGCCAAACGGCGCGCTTTGGCCGAAGCCGCGCGGGTTCCGGCCTATGTCATCTTCCCCGACCGCACGCTGATCGAAATGGCTGAGAAACGCCCCCTGTCTCTGGACGATATGGCCCGAATTGGCGGGGTCGGCGCGAAAAAGCTGGAACGTTATGGTGACACGTTTCTTGAAGTCGTCGCCGGTGAGGTTGAAGCCGTTCATCCCGCGCGCCGCAAATTGGCTGGCCGGGATCAGGGAGATATCTATGACCAGTTGCTTGAAGTGCAGTCGCAGCTGTCACGCGGTCCGCAGGGGATCGACAAGCCGCTAACTTGCTCGGCCTCGCAACTCGCCAAGGTTGCACAATTGCGGTCAGATGACCCGCGCGCAATGGAACATGTTCTGGGTGACCGCCGTCACGAAAGGTTTGGAGCCGCCTTTCTGGACGTGCTGCGACAGACGGACTAGATACGGCCCAGAACAGGCAAGGAAAGAGAGCGGATATGCTGGTAGTTATTTCCCCGGCCAAGCGGCTGGACTGGGCGGAACGGGATGTCGAAGTCACGCAGCCAGACTTTCAGGACGATGCCATCCGCCTGTCAAAAACCGCCCGCAATCTGACACTGGGTGATCTGAAAAAACTGATGGACCTAAGCGATGATCTCGCGCGCCTGAACCGCGACCGGTATCGCGCATTCTCAGACGCGCCCGAGGCGGATGTGACACGCCCCGCCGCGCTGGCCTTTGCGGGCGACACCTATCAAGGGCTTGAAGCTGCGTCGCTAGATGCCGAGGAGATGGCCTGGGCGCAGGATCATCTTCGCATTCTGTCCGGTCTTTACGGTGTGCTGCGCCCGCTGGATTCCATTCAGGCTTATCGGCTTGAGATGGGCAGCAAGCTTAAAACCCGCCGCGGAAAGAACCTGTATGAGTACTGGCGCGATCAACTGAGCAAAGCGCTTAACGCGCAAGGTGCTGAGGTTGGATCAGAAGTCCTGGTGAACTGCGCCAGCCAGGAGTATTTTGGCGCAGTAGACCTTAAAGCGCTGAAACTTCGCGTTATCACCCCTGTTTTCATGGAAGACAAAGCCGGCACGCCAAAGATCGTGAGCTTTTTTGCCAAAAAGGCGCGCGGTGCGATGGCACGGTATGTCATTCAGCACAGGCTGGACGATCCAAAAGGGCTGCTGGACTTTGACTCAGGTGGTTATGAATACCGCCCCGATTTGTCAGAAGAAAACAAACCAGTCTTCGTGCGCCCCTATCAGGCCTGATCCAACATAGATGGGTCATAAGCGACCAGTTCGACCGTATTGCCTTCGGGATCTTCGGTGAAGATGCCGCGCCAGCCGATCCATCCGAACTGCTCGACGCGGTAGGGCTGGCCAAGGTGGTCATACCACCGCATTACCGCGTCTTGTTCGTCAAATGGCAGCGACAATGCGATATGATGAAGGGATGACGCGCCACCCGTCACCGGGTTTTGCGACCCGGTCGGGTGCAACCCTGGTCGCGGGGCGGCAGTGTGGTGAAACAGGGCCAGAACCTGCGTATGGCCACCATATCCGGGCGCGATTTGGAAAAAGGTGATCGCGCTGTTGTGGTCACCGCTGAGACGCTCTAACCCGATCACGTTTTCATAAAACGCGACCATGGCGGCCATATCCGCGCAGCGGATGGCAATTTCACCCAGCGCGCGGGGCTGAAATCCACGATCTTCAGACATGGGTTCAATCTAGTCAGCCTGGATTTCCTCTGCAACAACCGGGCAACAATCATCCGGCCTATGGGTCAGAACCATCTGGTGAATCGTTTGCTTTTGCAGCGGTTTGGTCAGGTAGTGATCCAGCCCGGCAGACAAGATCCCCTGATCATCACCAGCCATCGCATGAGCCGTCAGAGCGACAATGGGAACATGTCGGCCGGTCTCAATCTCGCGGCGCCGGATTTCGGCTGTGGCCTGTTTGCCGTCCATTTTAGGCATCGAGATATCCATAAAGATAAGGTCGGGGTCAAACTCTTGATACTCCTGCACCGCTTCGATCCCGTTGCCGGCAAAGCGCAAGTCAATGTTTAAATCTTTGACCATCTTCTTAAGAATCAGTTGATTGGTCCGGTTATCTTCGGCCGCCAGAACACGCATGATGCGCTGCGTTCCTTCACATGCGGGCTGGTCGAGTGCCTGGCTGATCGGAGCGGTCTCCGAAGGCGTCTCGACGCCCTTTGGATTGCCAAGCGCTTTCAGGCGGGCGTATAGCTCGGCCCTGGGGATCGGTTTTTGCAGAACGCCTTGGATCAGGTGGCGTGCGGGGTGGGCGTGAATGACACCGGGATTGGCCGACATCACGACAACCGGCAGAGCGCCCCATCCCCTGTCTTTCAGCAGGACAGCCAGCTCAAGCCCGTCCATGTCGGGCAGGTCATGATCGCACAGCAGAAGGTCCACACTGTCGTCCAGCGCTGTCAGTGCCTCTCGGCCCGAGGTGCAAACGGTGACCTGCACCCCCAGTCGACCCAGCTGTTTGGACAGGATCGCGCAATTGGCGGCCAAATCCTCGACGATCATCACATGGCGCAGGCGCCCATCAAGATCGGGCGGGGCAGGTTGCGGGCCTTCAGCGGTCGGCAGTGAGACACGAAAGCCAAAGCAGGACCCCTGCCCCGGCTCGCTGTCCACCCAGATAGAACCGCCCATCAATGTGATCAGTCGTTTGGTAATGGCAAGGCCCAGACCGGTTCCTTCAAAGGCCCGGTTTCGCTCGTCTTCGACCTGATTGAATTCACCAAAAATGTGCCCGATCTTGTCTTCGTCGATGCCGATACCGGTATCTTCGATCGCGACATGCACATCGCAGGATTGGGCATCCGGGTTCGGTACGCCGGTGACACGGATCAGGACATGGCCCTCGGACGTGAACTTGACCGCATTGCCGACAAGATTGGTCAAAACCTGCCGGACCCGCCCCGGATCGCCGACAAACAATGTGGGCAGGAACAGATCGTAATCCACCAATAGCGTCAGACCTTTATCGCGCACGCTGGGTTGCAGCAGCATCGCGACTTCAAGAATGCAGCGTTCAAAGTCGAACTGTTCCGGGTGCAGGGTCAGCTTGTCCGCCTCGATCTTGGAATAGTCCAGGACGTCGTTGATAATCACCAATAGCGCCTCGCCCGAGTTGCGGATGGTGTTCAAATACAGCCGTTGTTCTTCATCCAAAGGTGTTTCAGTCAGCAATTCAGTCATGCCCACGATACCGTTCATCGGGGTTCGGATTTCATGGCTCATATTGGCCAGAAAGGCCGATTTGGCGCGGTTTGCCGCCTCGGCCCGTTCACGAGCAGAGGTCAATTCGGCCTCATGGCGCACGGATGCCGAGATGTTCAGGGCCAGACTCACCACATCGCCACCATGACCGCGCTGGTCGATTAGCTTGATGTAATGGCCGTTCCACAGCCGGATAACCTCGGGCTGTGGATGCGGCATGGCCCATCTCTGCAGCATTCTCTCACGCCAGCCGGACGTCGGCTCGGACCCAAGATCAATCAGCCCCTCGGTCGTCAGAATCTCAAGAATCCTAGGATAGGTTACACCCGGCGCAACCTCTTCCAGCCCGTCAAAGACGCTCAAGTAAGCCGCGTTTGCCCCGATCAGGCGACTTTCCTCGTCAAAGAACGCGAATCCATCCTGAATAGTTTGGATAGAATGCCACAGGCGGCGCTCGGCTACCTCGATCTTGGCGTTGGCGACCGTCAGATCGGATTTGACCTTTTCATTTTCACCCCGGACCGTTTCAACCTCGGCCTGGGTTTCGCCGATCCGCTTGGTCAATGCCATCGCATGCAGGCCCAGTTTGCGATTCGCCGCCGACAGCTCTGCCTGTTTCATTTCCAACAACCGCTCGGCCGCCAGACGTGCGCGCCGTTCCTGTGACAGTTTTCCTGCAAGACTCATCTTTGGTGTTTCCGGAACAATCTGCGTCCAGCATCCGGGCAGAGAGTGAAGAACTGTTTAAGCCGTTGCCCAATGATCGAACCTCGTGCCACTCTTGCCAAAACGGAGGTGTGATATGCAGGGTTTCTTCGGCGCTTTGTTGGCCTGTGGCGTGTTTGCCCATCCTGTGGCGGCAGGCTGCGCAACGGATGATCAGATCGATCAGTTCATCGCGGATTACCTCTCAGCTTCGCCCACACCTGCCCTTTCATCTGATGGCACAATGAATGACGCGCTGTGCACGCAAGCGCTCATAGTGTCCGCATTAGAGCCACATTTAGGGCCGGTCATCGGCTACAAGGCCGGTTTGACCAGCGCACCGGCACAAGAAAGATTTGGCGCATCCGAACCGGTTCAGGGCGTATTGTTCCGCGACATGATGCTGGATGACGGCGCGACCGTTCCATCAGACTGGGGTGCGCGACCGGTATTTGAGGCCGATCTGGTGCTAGTTGTTGGCACAGCGGATATCAATCAGGCCACGTCGCCAGAGGAGGTGCTGCAAGGCATCTCAGCCATTCGCCCGTTTATCGAGCTACCGGACCTGACCTTTGCCGAGGGTGAACCGATCACCCCGGTCACGCTGACAGCAATTGGCGTTGCTCCGAAGCTGGGTGTTTTGGGAGCAGAAATCCCTGTGTCCGATCCGGCAGCTATGGTGCAGGCCTTGGCTGATATGACCGTCACCCTCCGCGCCGTAGATGACGAGATTTTGGCGCAGGCACCGGGCACAGCGGTACTGGGGCATCCGGCCAATGCCGCCCTTTGGCTGATGTCCAAAGGGATTGAATTTCAACCGGGGGACCTGATTTCCGTCGGATCATTCGGGCCGTTATTCCCGCCCGCAAAGGGTAAAGGCGGGGCGTCTGTGTCTTACGTCGGCTTGCCCGGCAATCCCACGGTAAGCGTGGTGTTTGACTGACCTGTCACCGTCCCTCGCGCAGCCAGCCCGCCAGAAGGAACCCGCCCGCCAGCAGCAATACAAGCCAAGGTGGCAATAGCCCGGCCTGCGTCACGTCACGTGTTTCATAGGCGTTGCGCGGGGTCAGACCGATCCATCCGCGCCCTGATGCGGGACGCCCGGCACGTACGTTGCGGATCGACGGCAAACCCTCCTCCAAACGCACCGTACCGCCGCGCAATTCTGCCGTCACAGGTTCCAGAACCTCGGCCGTTGCGATCGTGCGTTCGAATTCCTTGGGTGCCGCGGGGCCAAGCCCGATGACGGTGGATTGCTCCCCTTCCTGAAGGCGATAGAGGCCGATTTCCGGCCCGAAATACTGTGCTTCGAACCGCCCCGGCGAGACCTCATCCAAGGTAATTTCGACCGTTTCGCCGTTCGGGCGGGTTACGGTTACCGGCCCGACCTCATCCCCCAGCGTTTGACGGATGATGCGCATCACCTGACCATTGGCCTCGGCCCACAAGGCCTCTTCCTCGAGCTCGGGCTCTTTCATCATCCAATGCGCCAATCGGCGCAGCAATTCCAGCTGCGGTCCGCCACCTTCGAATCCCCGGCTCCACAACCAGGCATGGTCCGAGGCCAGCAGCGCCACGCGCCCTTCGCCAACACGGTTGAGCACCAACAGGGGCCGGTCATCCACGCCCGTCATTAACACCTCACCCGTGCGGTGATTGACGTCGATCTGGCGCAGCCAAGCACCCCAGTTATCCGAGTCGCCAAGGTCCGTCGTGACCGGATGGCGATGCCCCAGGTCGGTGACCATAGGTACATAGCGTTCCTCGATCACCCGCGCAGTGGGTTGCGCAGGCAGGATCGGTGCCAAGGGTGAGCGGAAGATACTGTCGGCGCTGGCGAAATCTGGTCCGGCAGCAACAAGAACGGCACCACCTTCGTTGATATAGTTGGTGACATTGTCCAGATAGATAGCAGGCAGGATGCCACGCCGCTTGTAGCGGTCAAAGATGATCAGGTCGAAATCGTTGATCTTTTCCAGAAACAGCTCGCGCGTCGGGAAGGCGATCAGTGACAATTCATCCACCGGCACCCCGTCCTGCTTTTCAGGGGGGCGCAGAATGGTGAAATGCACAAGATCCACAGAACTGTCGGATTTCAGCAAGTTGCGCCATGTTCGCCCACCCGGATGCGGCTCTCCAGACACCAGCAACACGCGCAGCCGGTCACGGACCCCGTTCATCTGGATCAGCGCCGTATTGTTGCGATCGGTCAGCTCGCCCTCAGCCTCTGGCACGGTGAACTGAATCACGTTGCGCCCGCCATGGGGCAGCGTGATCGGCAGCTCGACATCAACACCAATGGGGATCGTGAATTGCTCGGCTTCGGCCCCGTCGACCGAAATTTCGAGCGGCGCGGTCGAGGCCCCAGTGGGTGCTGCACCGCTATCCTCAACCCTTAGGGTCAAGGTGACGGGTTCATCAATAATGGCAAAGGCAGGTGCATTGCGGACGATCAGACGGCGATCCCAATCCGTTGCACGCCCTGTCTGCAAAAGGTGCATGGGCGCGGGCAGGTCGGGGGCCTGATCGGCATCATGCACGATGCCGTCCGATACAACTAGGATGCCCGCGATCCGCGCGCGCGGCTCTTCGGCCAACGCTTCGTTCAGCGCCGCGATCACCTGCGTGCCTTCATCCCCGTCTCCGTCGCCTACGCGAATGCGGCGCAGTTCCGTATTGTCACGGGATTCAATCTCGGCCGCCAATTCCTTTGTGGCCTGTGCAGTCTGATCCGCCCGGTCCGAAAGGGTCTGACTGGCGCTTTCATCCTCGATCATCAGAACGATATCGGTCAGCGGCGCGCGATCTTCGATCTGATAGACCGGACCTGACAGCGCAGCGATCACAACCAGCGCCGCCAAACCGCGCAAAGCCCAGCCAGACAGACCGCGCCACAGGGCCAGAACAACCCCAGCGACAGCAATCGCCACCACGATGGCGAGAATGGGCCAGGGGATCAGCGGATCGAAGATGACGGTTCCAGTCATTGTCCCAACCTGTCCAGCAAGGCAGGCACGTGCACCTGATCTGATTTATAGTTCCCGGTCAGCACATGCATCACCAGATTGACACCAAAGCGGTTTGCAAGCTCACGCTGCCGCTCACCCGCATACCCACGGCCGACCGGCAGCAGCGCCTGGCCGTTGCGATCAATGGCCCAGGCCGCGCCCCAGTCATTGCCGCCGATCACCACCGGTGTCACATTGTCATTGAGGTTGCGGAAGGGCATGCCTTCGATCTGCTCGGCATCCATGGGTGCGGCCTCGACCCACACTTCAGTGCCCGCGTAGCGGCCTGGGAAATCCTGCAGCAGATAGAAGGCACGGGTCAGAACATGGTCACGCGGAACAGGCTCTAACGAAGGGATATTCAGCGGGGCAGCGATCTGTTGCAACTTGCGCCCATTCGGGCTGGCGGCCCCGAAGCGCGCTACATCCGCGTCTCGCGTGTCGAACAGGATCATTCCGCCCGAACGCAGGTAAGCGTTGAGCTTGGCATAAGCCTCAGCCGACGGTTGCGGCTGGTCGGGTGCGATCGGCCAATAAAGCAACGGAAAAAACGCCAACTCGTCCCGCTCCAGATCTACGCCAATGGGTTCAGCAGGTTCTACCGAGGTTCGGAAAAACAACGTCTGAGCCAATCCGCGCATTCCTGCAGCCGCAATATCGTCAACCTGCTGATCACCCGTCAGAACATGCGCCAGAACCAATTCCTGTGTGGCGTTCAACGCGAAATCTGTACTTTCGGGCGTTTGCGCCTGTACTTCGGGCACCAGCAAAACCGCCCCCAGTGCGACAGCAGCCGCCCTGGCCAGACCCAGGCGACCGGATAGTGCCAGCGAGGCGATGACGTCAATCGTCAGTAACAACAATGCAAGGCTCAGCAGGATGCCCCCAATGGGTGTTTCGGTGCTGACCTCCTGGCCCTTGATCGGAACATCCGACGGCCAGACCGCTGGGCTGAGAACCGTTTCATCGGACAGAACGTTGCGTGCCAATTTCTGTTTGCCGCTTTCGTAAAGGCCGGGTCGCAGATCGGGACCGATCTGACCGGCCACAAGCTCAACACCATCGACGCCCGGTAGATTTCCGGCATCAGACAGAACACCAAAGCCATCCATAACCTGAATCGGTTCCCACGTGGTGCCTTGCAACTGTGACTCCTGCCGCGATTTCGCCGCTGATGACACCGCCAGCCGGTCCAACATTTCAACAAAAAGCCCAGACAAGGGAAGGCTGGACCATTCTGCATCTGCCGTCACATGGAACAGTACCACCTGCCCCAATCCCAACGCTTTGCGCGTCACCAAGGGCGTGCCATCCGAAAGTGAGGCAATGACCCGATCCGCCAAATTAGGGTCTGGTTGCGCCATGACCTGCGTGGTCACTGTGACATCTTCCGGTACCTTCAACCCATAAAAGGGCGAGTTCTCCGGGAAAGGTGCCAGCCCTTTGGCTTCGCCCCAACTCATCGCGCCACCGACCGAGCGTCCGCCGCTGCGCAGGCGCACCGGCAACAGGGTATCCTCAGCATCCCGGCCAAGATCACTGGCCGCCATCCGCGGCCCTGCAAAGCGCAGCAGCAAACCGCCCTGTTCCACCCATTCGACCAGCGCCGCCTGTTCGGACCCGGCCAGTTTCGCCACATCGGCCAGCACGATCACATCTGGATTGGCGGGCAGGACTTCCAGCAATCCGCCATCGACGAAGTCCGCCGTAGGGGTCAGAACTTGCGTCAGGTAATGCAACGGCGACAACAGCTCTAACCCTTCGCGGTTCAGCGATCCGGCAATCAGGGCGACTTCGCGTCGCCGCAAGCTGTCATCGGTCAGCGTGACGGCCCCTGCCGAACGCTCACCCTGAATCTCGAACCGGGTGATGCGCGCGCGCAGTTCGGAAGGCAGCGACAGTTCTACCTGCGCCTGTGTCTCGCCGCCGGCAAACTCCATCTCGGCCGATTGCAGAACACGCATTGCACCGGCGGGGTCACGCCCCTGAGCCAGTATCGTGACGCGATCTGCCGGACCGGGTTCCGCCCGTTGCGCGGACAATTGAATGACCCCGTCCTGGTATGTAGCAGGCAGAATCGCAACCGCAGGCGACGGGGCCTGATAGACTGTCACATCACCGCGCGCGCGCAGGGCAGACAGGATCGCCTCGTGCCCCTGGTAGGTTAAGCGATCGCTGAACCAATGGGTGTCAAACCCTCCGTCCACCTGATCCATGGCAGCCAGCGCCATATCGACTTGCGCCGGGGTCGGTTGCCACGGTGTCGGGGTCAGCCCGGGTAAACGGCCGCGCCATGCTTCGGCGGCTTGAAAAACGGGGGTTTCAGGTTCGGTCAGGCGCAGGATGGCCACGGTGCGACCCGCGCGCCCGGCCTCGGTCAGCTGCACATCGATCTGATCCAGCGTCGTTGACCAGCGGGTCGCCCCGGCCCAGCTGGCATCCAGAACCAGCAGCAACGGACCTGAACCTGCCTGATCGCGCGAGGGGTTCAGGACCGGTCCGGCCAATCCAATGATAATCGCCGCCGCCGCCAGCATGCGCAGCAACAACAGCCACCATGGGGTGCGGTCAGAAACGCTTTCGTCATCCCTCAACCCCAGCAGCAGCGTCACCGCCGGGAACAACCGACGGATCGGCGCGGGTGGCACGGCACGCAGGATTAGCCACAGGACCGGCAGGGTCAAAAGACCCATCAACACCCACGGTGCGGTAAAGCCAATTCCCGCCAAAACCGTCATCCCGTTCCCCCATCCAGCGCACGATAGAGCCACAACAGAGCTGCTTGCGCACTGTCACCGGTGTGATGCAGCCCCAGCTGCCAGCCCGTTGCGCGGCACAAATGGGTCAGCGCATCCTTGCGTTTCGCAAGTCGTTCCAGATACCGCTCGCGCAGTTCTCCGGCCTTTAGGGTTTCGTGTCGGACAGACCCGCCGACGCTTTCAAAGATCGTGCGCCCCCGGTACGGAAAGGTCTCTTCTCCGGGATCGAGAACCTGCAGGACCAAGCCCCGCACCCCCCGGTCGGCGGCTTTGGTGAGGGCCAGTTCGACCTCGTCCAGCGGACCAAGGAAATCGGAAATGAAAACGGCGCGGGCATGCGGGATCATGGCGCGGTGTTCGGGTGGCGCATAGTCGCTCTCAGCATCCTCGGACCACGCTTCTGCCAGTCGGATGATCTGAGCATTACCGCGTCGCGGCGGCAGGGTCGTACCAGTCAAACCGACACGCTCACCCCCGCGCACCAGCAGGATCGCGGTTGCCAACCCCAGCAGACGAGCGCGGTCGGCCTTGGTAGGCAGGTTCTTGTCAGACGCAAACCGCATCGACGCGCCCTGATCGACCCACAGCATTACCGATTGTGCAATCTGCCACTCGCGTTCACGCACAAATTGCTGATCGCCCCTGGCAGAGCGCCGATGGTCGATCATCCGGCGGCTGTCGCCGATCTGAGCAGGGCGATATTGCCAGAAATCGTCACCAAGCCCCGCGCGGCGTCGACCGTGATCGCCCAGCAGAACCGTACCGGCCAGCTGCTCGGCCCGCGCCAAGAGCGGCGGCAGCCGGGACGCCTCGGCCTCAGATCTTTCTCGAAGGGTCAGCGCCGCATTCACGCCGCAGCCTCGGTGCGGACAAGACCAGCGGCAGTCGAGTCGATCAGGTCAGCCAAACTGTCACCGCGCGCCCGCGCCGCAAAGTTCAACGCCATCCGGTGGCTGAGCACCGGACGCGCCATGTCCAGCACATCCTCGGAATTTGGGGCCAAACGCCCCTGCAGCATCGCCCGGGCGCGCACTGTCATCATCAGCGCTTGTGCAGCACGGGGGCCGGGGCCCCAGGCGACGGTTTCAGCCACCCGCTCAGATACACCCGCCTCTTCGGGGCGGAAGGCGCGGACAAGATCGAGGATCAGTTCCACAACCGAGTCCCCGACCGGCATCCGGCGCAACAGGGTCTGAGCGGCCAACAGCTCTTCCTTGCTGAAAATCTCGTGCGCTTCGTCCTCTTCCACGCCAGTCGTGGCCAAAAGAATATCGCGCTCGGTCTGGCGATCGGGATAATCCACGTCTATCCGCACCAAAAAGCGGTCCAGCTGCGCCTCGGGCAGTGGATAAGTACCCTCTTGCTCGATCGGGTTTTGCGTCGCCAATACGTGGAATGGTTCACCCAGATCGCGGTCTTCGCCAGCCACAGTCACAGTGCGTTCCTGCATCGCCTGCAAAAGCGCTGATTGAGTCCGGGGGCTGGCGCGGTTGATTTCGTCCGCCATCAGCAGCTGGCAGAAGATCGGACCGGAAATAAAGCGAAAGTGGCGGCTGCCATCCTCGGCTGTGTCCAGAACCTCGGACCCCAGAATATCGGCGGGCATCAGATCAGGCGTGAACTGGATGCGGTTACCGTGCAGACCCATCACGGTCGACAGCGTTTCAACCAGCCGCGTCTTGCCAAGCCCAGGCAGGCCGATCAGCAGGGCGTGCCCACCGCACAATAGCGCGGTCAGCGTCAGGTCCACGACCCTTTCCTGTCCGATAAAGCGACGGGTGATCGAGGCCTTGGCCTCTTGCAGTTTGATTTCCAGCGCTTCGATCTCGGACACGAGGTCGGCAGGTTCGGTCATGACTTTCCCTTCCGTGGACTATTATGGTTGAAGTGTATCGCGCGAAAAGGAAATGGCAAAAGCAATGAGCGGACAAAAACCTGTGACCCCCTCTCCGGACGGGCTGGCGGCCTCGGTCAAAGCGGCCAAAACCAGGGGTTTACCCCCTGTTCACCTGTGGAATCCTCCGTTTTGCGGCGATCTGGACATCCATATCGCAAAAGATGGGTCTTGGACTTATTTAGGGTCGCCGATCAACCGGTTCGAGCTTGTGAAGCTTTTTTCCTCAATTCTTAAGGAAGAAGACGGGAAATACTACCTTGTGACCCCGGTGGAAAAGGTGGGAATCACTGTCGAGGATGCGCCCTTTGTGGCCGTGGATTTTGACGCGGCAGGCGAGGGTCAGGCCCAAGTACTGACATTTACGACCCGTGTTGGTGATACCGCGATAGCTGGTCCTGATCACCCGATCCGGATTGTCATCAATCCCGAAACAGACGAGCCGTCACCTTACGTATTGGTTCGCGCAAATCTTGAGGCGCGCATAGATCGCAAAAGCTTTTATCGTCTTGTGGACATCGCAACGCACAAAGATGGCTGGTTTGGCGTCTGGTCCAGTGGGCAGTTTTTCCCGCTTATCCGGTCGGACAGCCTGACCGACTAGGCCGGTTTTGCGACCCGACGATCCTGTGCCAGAACAACAGCCATTGCCACGACCCCTGCACCCAGCGCTCGGGTCCAGTTCCACTCTTCGCCCAGCACCAGCATGATCAGCATCACGTAGAAGGGGGCGACATTGATGTGAAAGGACGTAAGCGCGACGCCCAGTTTGCCAATCGATGCGACAAACAGGATCTGGCTGAGCGCCATGGAAATCAGCGAATAGATCGCCAGCATCCCAATTTGACGCGTGTCGATAGAAATGGACGGCACGATATCCATGCCCAGATGATGTGCGCCGGCCATCAGGATGGTTGCCATGAAGAACCCGCCAACAAATGTGACCGCTGCGCGCCCGGTCTGGCTTAATTCGGGGAAATCTCGCGAGGTTGCCTGGCTACCCCAGCAAAACAGGGCTGTCGCTGCAACGGCACAGGCCGCGCCCAAACCCAACTGTGCCGGGGCTACCGCGCTGGTGGCGATCAATCCACCCACTACCGAGATCAGAACCCCAACAGCAAAATTCCACTTGAGTCGCCGAGTACCAGACGCAAGTTCCAGCAATGTCGCAATCAATGGCGCGCATGAGGCAATGATGGCCGTTGTGACCGGGTCCATCAGTTTTTGCGCCACGATCAGCAGAAACATCCCCAGACCGATGCCAAACCCGCCGACAACAAACGCATGTCCCCAACGGGCGCGCAGAACCCGTTCCGGGCCATCTATCATGACCCAAATCGGGAGTAGAAACGCAACAGCCATGGCCATGCGCGCAACCAACAGCGCAACTGGCGGCCATGTCTGCAACAGCACCTCGGCCGCCGGAAACCCAGCCGCCCACGTCAGCATGGATGCCACTGCCAAGCCGTTGCCGGACAAGGCCGAATTTTGCCCGGCAGACGCAGAAAGGGCGTTCCCGCGCGCGGGGTTTGGGCTCATCGCCATAATGTTCGAACCTTTTGTTGGCACGGCGTTCTGAAATGATTCGCCGCGTTGCCCAGACCCTCGCTGATTCAGTCAGGCCGATCTGGTCGAATTTCGACAAACTGTCGTTTTCGGTCTCTTTCGTTAAAAACGCCTCGCGGATAAGATCAGCGCACCAGCTATCAAAAGGCTTCCGATGCCAAAATTCGCGGCCAATATCTCCCTGCTCTTTGCCGAGCTTCCCTACCTGGACCGGTTTCAGGCCGCCGCAGAGGCCGGGTTCATGGCGGTTGAAATTCTGTTTCCCTACGACCTGGCCGCCAAAGAGACACACCGCGCGTTGCTGGCCAACGGTTTGGATCTGGTGCTGATCAATGCGCCTCCACCCAATTACACCGGCGGCGATCCCGGTTATGCCGCTGTTCCCGGTGGTGAAGGCCGGTTCCAGTCGGATATCCGCCGCGTTTTGCGCTATGCTCAGGTTCTGCGCCCGGGGCTGATCCACATCATGTCAGGTTATTCCTCGGGACCGGACGCGTTTGAATGCATGGTGCACAACCTGCAATGGACGGCCGACCTTGCACCGCACCAACAATTTACGATTGAACCGCTCAACCCCGTGTCTCAGCCCGATTACTTCCTCAACGATTACAACCTGGCTGCTGACATCCTGGACCGTGTGGATCGCCCGAATGTCGGCCTGCAATACGACAGCTTTCACGCCCATATGATCCATGGAGATGCGCTGGCTGTTTGGGAACAGTTTCATCCAAGGGTCGTACATGCCCAGGTCGGAGCCGCCCCGGACCGCTCTGAACCGGGACGCGGTCCGACGGATTTCGCTCAGCTTTTTAACGCTATGACGGCGTCGGGATATTCCGGTTGGGTTAGCGCCGAATACACACCGTCAACATCCAGAACCGTGCACTCATTGGGCTGGATGTGACGCCAGATTCCCTATTCCGTCTGGCAATCAGGGGGAAAATATCTAAAACCGGGGCATCGCGACCTTAAGGATGCCCGAAATGATCCCTGCCCGCTTGGCCCACGCTGTATTCGGACTGATCATGTCCGGCCTCATGTCCTGTATCGTCACTGGCATCGCCACGGTCAAAGCTGTCGGTTTCGGACCGTCCACATTTGGTGACTGGATGGGTTCCTGGGCTTTTTGCTGGCCCATCGCCTTCGCCGTCATCCTAACCCTTGGACCAACAGTAAAACGTATGGTCGAGGGGTGGGTCAGACCGCAAGACTGACCCGCTGCAAAGAGGGCCCGCCGGGCCTGATGAGCAGCGCCGCCCGCTTGATGAATTTCTAGTGCGCCTCAGCCCAGTTGGCGCCTTGCCCGGCATCCACGCTCAGCTTCACATCCAGCTTCACAGCTGGATCAGATGCGCCTTCCATCACGTCGCGTGCGACATCGATCAAAGAGTCCACCGCATCCTCGGCGACTTCGAACAGCAATTCGTCATGCACCTGCAGCAGCATCTTGGCGGGCAGACCATTGATCGCATCTGGCATCCGCACCATCGCGCGCCGGATTACATCCGCCGCCGTTCCCTGAATCGGTGCATTGATCGCCGCCCGGCGCGAGAACCCCGCATGCGGCCCCTTGGCATTAATCTCGGGTGTATGAATTTTACGTCCGAACAAAGTCTGCACATAGCCATGCTCTTTGGCAAAGGCGACAGTGTCGTCCATATACTTGCGAATACCCGGGAAGCGTTCGAAATAACGGTCGATGAACCCCTGTGCCTCGGCCCGCGGAATGCGCAGATTGCGCGCCAGCCCAAAGCCTGAGATGCCGTAGATTACACCAAAGTTGATCGCCTTGGCCTGACGGCGGATATCCGGCGTCATCTCGTCCAGCGGCACATCGAACATCTCGGACGCGGTCATGGCGTGAATGTCCAGCCCGTCGGAAAACGCCTGTTTCAGAGCCGAAATATCGGCGATATGCGCCAGAATGCGCAGCTCGATCTGGCTGTAGTCGAGGCTGACCAGCACATTGCCTGGTTCGGCTATGAACGCCTCGCGAATGCGCCGACCCTCCTCGGTACGCACCGGAATGTTCTGCAGGTTCGGATCGGTCGAGGCCAGACGCCCCGTATTCGCCCCCGTGATGGAATAAGACGTATGCACCCGGCCCGTATCTGGATTGATATGGGTCTGCAGCGCATCGGTGTAGGTCGATTTCAGCTTGGACAGTTGCCGCCAGTCCAGTACTCGGCGTGGCAATTCATGCTCGGTCGCGAGGTCTTCGAGAATGTCAGCCCCGGTCGAGTATTTTCCGGTTTTCCCCTTCTTGCCGCCTTCCAGCCCCATCTTGTCGAACAGAATCTCACCAAGCTGGGCAGGAGAGCCAACATTGAAATTCTCGCCCGCCAATTCGTGGATATCAGCCTCTAACCCTGCCATTTTCTGGGCAAATGCGTTGGACATCCGGCTCAGAACATCGCGGTCGACCTTGATGCCGTGCATCTCCATCTCGGCCAGAACCGGCACCAGCGGACGTTCGAGCGTTTCATATACCGTTGTCACCTGCACCTGATGCAGTTGCGGTTTGAACAGCTTCCATAGGCGCAGAGTGATGTCGGCATCTTCAGCGGCATAGGCGGTCGCCTCATCAATCGGCACCTTGTCGAAAGTGATCGCCGATTTACCCGAACCCAGCAGCGGTTTGATCGGGATCGGCGTGTGATTCAGATAGCGTTCGGACAAAGTATCCATACCATGCCCATGCTCACCCCCATGCATCGCGTAGGACATCAGCATCGTGTCATCGATCGGCGCAACATTCACGCCATAGCGGGCGAAAATCTTGGCGTCGTATTTCATGTTCTGCCCGATTTTCAGGATCGACGGGTCCTCGAGAATCGGCTTCAGCAGCGTCAGCGCCTCTTCCAACGGTAGCTGCCCCTCGGCCAGCGCGTCTGAACCGAACAGATCGTCGCTGGCGCTTTCCCGGTGGATCAGCGGGATGTAACACGCCTCGCCCGGCTCAACCGACAGGGAGATGCCGACAAGATCAGCTATCATTTCATTTAGGCCGGTGGTTTCCGTATCCACGGCGATCCAGCCGCGCTCATACGCCTGATCTATCCATTTCTGCAGCGCACCCGCATCTCGCACGCATTCATATTTGGACGCGTCGAACGGGATGGTCTCGGCCTCGACCTCCTCAGCAGCCGGCGCAGGCGCGTCGGCGATTACCGGGGCTTCGGCTCCCAACTTGTCTGCGATCCGCTTGGTGAGCGTGCGAAACTCCATATCGGCCAGAAAGCCCAACAAAGTGTCCGGCTCGGGGTCTTTCACCTCAAGATCGTCGAGGGTGAAGTCCAGCGGTGTGTTCTCGTCCAGTTGCACCAGTTTCTTCGACAGCTCGATCTGGTCGCGCTTTTCAATCAGGGTCTGGCGACGCTTGGGCTGTTTGATCTCTTCTGCGCGGTCCAGCAGCGTTTCCAGATCACCGTATTCGTTGATCAACAGGGCGGCCGTCTTGACCCCAATGCCTGGAGCCCCGGGAACGTTATCGACGCTGTCGCCAGCCAGTGCCTGTACATCAACCACGCGTTCAGGGCCGACACCGAATTTCTCAATCACGCCATCGCGGTCGATGCGCTTGTTCTTCATCGCATCCAGCATTTCGACACCGCCGCCAACCAGCTGCATCAGGTCCTTATCCGAGCTTACGATGGTCACACGCCCGCCCGCCTCACGCGCCTGCACCGCAAGGGTCGCGATGATGTCGTCGGCCTCGTACCCCTCCAACTCTTTACAAGCGATGTTGAAGGCTTTCGTCGCTTCGCGTGTCAGGGGCATCTGCGGGCGCAGGTCCTCGGGCATCGCTTCGCGGTTGGCCTTGTAGAGGTCATACATATCGTTGCGGAACGTGTGCGAGCCTTTGTCGAAGATCACCGCCACATGGGTCGGTGCGTCCGGGCCGGCGTTCCCTTCAACATATTTCTGCAACATGTTGCAAAAGCCAGAAACTGCACCAATCGGCAGTCCGTCCGACTTTCGCGTTAGTGGCGGCAGCGCGTGGTAGGCCCTGAAAATAAAGGCCGATCCGTCAATCAGATGCAGGTGACACCCTTTTCCGAAATTGCTCATGCGCGCGCTCCGTTCTGGTTGGAAACGGTTCTGCCACAGGCCCGCGCGGGTGGCCAGCAAAGAAGGTGGTCAATCCACACAAGAGGCCGGAAAACTGTTCCGGAACGTCAACGCAGGCCGTCAATCACGCGACGCGGAATTCCTGCCCGGTTCTGTCCCAGATCAGTCCCACACGCTCGGCGATGCCGTTCATCTGCTTGTGCAGCGACCGGTCGTTCAATCTGCGGCTCAATGTACGCAATGGAATTAGATTGCGCTCTCCGTAACCATCGATCAGCAGAAACATCCGGGTTTGATTGCGCAGCCCGTAGACAATGTTGGTCTCGTGAATATCGCGGGCAACAATTTGAAGCTTAAACAGTTTTTGGGCAAAGCTGTTCAATTCACTCAGAACATCAGCGCTCAGCGTTCCATCCTCGCACAGCTTCGCAAGGGGACGTGCGAGCTGTCCGTCATCGGATTCGATCCGTTCCACAATTATCGCCGGGCCAATGTCGGTTTGCGCTATGCCAAAACATCGCGCCAAGGGCAGGTGCTCGATGTCGGTGCCGCTTTTCAACGACGCCTTCATCTCACCCTCGATTTCCTTCAGCGCATTGCGAAAAACAGAATCGGGCAGAAGCCGCCGGATCAGCCGTTTTGAAAAAGATCGGTTGGGCCGTTTGCGCGGGCGCGTCACCTTTATCAATAAGTGCGATTGCCCTGGACAGGCATACACGTCTCGATGTCCGCCGCTGGCAATCGGGTCCTGATCGGACACCCGCAAAAGCTGCACTGCAAAAAGCATCCGGCCTCCGAATTTATTGCGCGTCGTGCTCCGACAGTACGTATTTGCAATCGCAATACGGGCACTCGACCCAGCCGGTATCTTCGGGGATCTGCAACCAAACGCGCGGATGACCCAATGCGCCTTCGCCGCCGTCACAGGCGACACGTGCGGTTTCGACGAACTTGGTTTCCGGTGCATCAAGTGTCACGGCTGGCGATCCTTCATTGGTTGTCGGCCTCGCGGGCATGCATTAGGTGCGTTTATGAGCGATGAGCAAACCGGGGGCAAGGGTCTCATGACCGATGCGGCAATCAGGATCGATGGACTGCGCAAGACCTATCGCGGCGGCAAGGGCCAGCCCGAGAAACAGGCACTGAAGGGCATTGACCTGAGCATTCCACGAGGTTCGGTGTTTGGCCTGCTGGGCCCGAACGGGGCCGGTAAATCGACCCTGATCAACATTCTGGCTGGTCTGGTGGTGAAATCGGCCGGGTCAGTGTCGATCTGGGGGTATGATCAGGACCGCAACCCACGCCAGTCCCGTTCCGCGATTGGCGTGATGCCACAAGAGCTGAACCTTGACCCGTTTTTTACCCCCCGCGGCGCGTTGGAGGTGCAGGCCGGTTTGTACGGCGTACCCAAATCCGAGCGCCGTAGCGATGAGATCCTTGAACTGGTCGGCCTCAGCGACAAGGCCGAAGCCTATGCCCGTACCCTGTCGGGTGGCATGCGGCGGCGGTTGCTGCTGGCCAAGGCGCTGGTGCATCACCCCAAGATTCTGGTGCTGGATGAACCGACGGCAGGCGTGGATATCGAACTGCGCCAGATGCTCTGGACAAATGTGCGCAAGCTGAACGATCAGGGCATGACCATCATCCTGACCACGCATTACCTGGAAGAAGCGCAGGAAATGTGTGACGAGATTGCCATCATCAATCACGGTGAGAAAATCGCGCAGGACAGCACCGCCAACCTGCTGGGCCGAATGGACAGCCGTACCATGGTCATCGTGCCCGACAGCCCGGTCATCGATCTACCCGCAACCGAAGGGGTCGAGGCCGCCTTGCGCGACGATGGCAACCTAGTGCTGCAATATCGCAGCGCCCAAACCAACGCCGAGCAAGTTCTGGAATCCGTCCGCGCAGCCAATATCCGCATTAGCGACGTCCGCACTGAAGAGGCTGATCTAGAGGATGTGTTCCTCGCCTTGACGTCTAGCCGCACAGGGGACACCCCGGCGGCTGATCCGGATCAGCCGCGCCGGGGGATGCATAGGGTTAAGCTTTAGTCTCGGTCGATTCGGGCCTGATAGCAGTTGTTTCGCGCGGATCGGACGTGGATGTAGGCCACATCTGGTCGGGCAAAGATATCTCTGACTTTTGCACCGATCTGATCCGTGGGCGTGATCGCCCCGGTGCCATAGACGATGCGATTATCTGTGCCATAGCCCTTAATAAGGTAGTCGGGCGACGAGGTCAGAATCTCGGGCAGGTCTTGCCCTTCGTATCGCTCACAGAGTGCCGCACACAGAAAGATCGGCCCGGTTTCAGCATATGGATGTGTCTCTAAAAAGGGCCTGTGGGCCAAGACCAGCATTTCTTCGCCCTCGGGAATATTCTGCAAACAATGGCGACACGGGTTTCCGGCACCCGTGGAAACGGCCCGTTCTGGCGTTGCGCCATAAGCATCCGGGTGACCGGCCTGAAGGGCGCGTACGTCGTCGGTGGGTAATGCGGTGATTTTGAACATTTTGGGTCTCCTTTTTCCCGACACTGCCCATCGGACCAAACCCAATCGACCCGTTTCCTGCGCAAAGGACTCGAAAAAGAACAAAACGTGAATATAATACGGATTCGTCATGTATGCCGAGCTGTCGATCACGTCGAACTTCACCTTCCTCACCGGGGCGTCCCACCCCGAGGAGTATATGGAGCGTGCCGTGACCCTGGGCCTGCCCGCCATCGCCATCGCTGATGACAACTCGGTCGCCGGGATCGTCCGCGCCCATACGCAGGCGCGCGAGATCACCCGCAAGGTGCGCGAACGGCTTGAGTGGGAGGCGCAGAACACGTCCGTAGGCCCACCCTGCCCCGATCACATCCCCAAACCGCCCTCGTACCCGATCCACGCGGTGCCCCGTCTGATACCGGCGGCACGGCTGATCTTTACCGACGCACCCACGGTTACCGCCCTGCCCCTGAACCGGCAGGGCTGGGCCAATCTATGCCGCATCCTGTCCAAGGGCCGTCTACGCGCCGAAAAGGGCGACTGCATCCTGCACTTGTCCGACCTGCTGGAGTTTTCTGACGGTCTCCACCTACTGCTGTGGCCACAAACGGCCCGGTCTCAGGGCGGCGCGGGCGGCTGGCGGATACAAGCGCAACAGCTGACGCGCCGCTTTGCCGGGCGGGTGCATCTGTTGATGCATCCCCGGTATGACGGCACAGATGGCGTATATTTCTCTTTATTAGAGACTGAATCAAAACAACTCGGCATCCCCACACTCGCCAGCGCCACGCCGATGATGCATCACGGCACGCGCCGCAAACTGGGGGATGTGCTGACCGCCATCCGCCTGCGCCGCAAGGTCGATGAGCTGGGCCGCGAGGCGCTGGCCAATGGCGAACAACGCCTGCGGTCCGAGGCCGAGATGCTGCGCATCTTCAAAGGTTATGAGGGGGCCGTTGCCCGCGCGCATGAACTCAGCGAACAGCTCACATTCTCGCTGGACGAGCTGCGCTATGAATATCCCAGCGAGGGTAGCGAACAGGAAACCCCAACCCAGCGCTTGCATCGGCTGGCGCATGAAGGGTTGAAATGGCGCTATCCGGCAGGCGCCTCCGCGAAAGCGCAAAAGATGTTGGCGCATGAGCTCACCCTGATCGGTAAGCTGAAATACGAACCCTATTTCCTGACCGTCCGCGACATCGTTCATTTTGCCCGCTCGCGCGACATCCTCTGCCAGGGGCGCGGGTCGGCGGCCAATTCGGTGGTCTGTTTCTGCCTCGGCATCACTGAGGTCAGCCCCGAGATGGGCACCATGGTTTTTGAGCGCTTCGTGTCCGAGGCGCGGGATGAGCCCCCTGATATCGACGTCGATTTCGAACATGAACGCCGCGAAGAGGTGATTCAGCACATCTATGACCGCTATGGCCGCGAACGCGCCGGCCTTTGTGCCACGGTCGTGCATTATCGCGGCAAACGCGCCATCCGCGAGGTTGGCCGCGCGATGGGGCTGACCGAAGACACGATCTCGGCTCTGTCTTCGCAGCTCTGGGGGTTCTTTTCCGCCTCTGGCCTTGAAGCCCAGCGCATGCGTGAAATCGGCCTCGATCCCGAGGATCGCCGTCTGAAACAGACTCTAATGCTGGTCTATGAGATCGATGGTTTCCCCCGTCACCTGTCGCAGCATGTCGGCGGTTTCATCATCACCGAGGGGCGCTTGGACGAGCTTGTCCCCATCGAGAACGCCACGATGGAGGACCGCACGGTCATCTGCTGGGACAAGGACGACATCGACTCTTTGGGTATTCTGAAGGTCGATGTCCTCAGCCTCGGGATGCTGACCTGCATCCGCAAGGCGTTCGACCTGATCGGCCAGCACCATCAGACCAGCTATACGCTGGCAACCCTGCCGCCCGAGGACCCGGTGGTCTATGACATGCTCTGCAAAGCAGACTCTATTGGGGTGTTTCAGGTGGAATCACGGGCACAGATGAACTTTCTGCCCCGGATGCGGCCCCGCAATTTCTATGATCTGGTGATCGAGGTCGCCATCATCCGCCCCGGTCCAATTCAGGGCGACATGGTCCACCCCTATATTCGCCGCCGGAACGGAGAGGAGGAAGTCAGCTTCCCCTCGGACGAATTGGGCGAGGTGTTGGGCAAAACGCTGGGCGTGCCGTTGTTTCAGGAACAGGCGATGCAGATCGCCATCGTCGGTGCGGGTTTCACCCCGGAACAGGCGGACCGGCTGCGCCGTTCGCTGGCGACGTTCAAGAAACACGGCAATGTCAGCGAATTCCGTGCGCTGTTCCTGCGCGGGATGAAACGCAACGGGTATGAACAGGACTTCGCCGAACGCTGTTTTTCCCAGATCGAAGGCTTTGGCTCTTACGGGTTCCCCGAAAGCCACGCGGCCAGCTTTGCGCTGCTGGTCTACGCCTCGGCCTGGATCAAATGCCACCACCCGGGCATCTTCGCCTGCGCGCTGCTGAACTCGCAGCCAATGGGATTCTATGCCCCCGCCCAGATCGTGCGGGATGCGCGCGAGCACGGGGTGCAGGTGCGCCCGGTCTGCATCAATGCCAGTTTCTGGGACAATGTGATGGAGCCTGACGGCCAGGGCGGGCTGGCCCTGCGGCTGGGCTTTCGCCAGATCAAGGGGCTGAGCGAGGAAGACGCCAGTTGGCTCACCGCCGCGCGTGGCAACGGCTACCATCAGGTCGACGATGTCTGGCGCCGTGCCGGGCTGGGGCCCTCGGTGATCGAACGGCTGGCCGAGGCCGATGCTTTTGCCGCCTGCGACCTGACGCGGCGCGAGGCGTTGTGGCAGGCCAAGGCGATTGCCACCGCCAAACCGCTGCCGCTGTTCTCGCAGGATCTGGAGGGCGAGGCACTGGATGAACCCGAAGCATATCTGCCAAAAATGACGCTGGGTGAGCAGGTGGTTGAGGATTACGTGGCCACCCGCCTCAGCCTCAAGGCGCATCCCGTCGCCCTGCTGCGGCATATTCTGACACCGGACCCGCGCGACAAAACCACGCCTGTCGCATGACTGCAGTACGAGATATTGCCCCTAAATAGAGTCGAAATCGGACCACCCCAATGAGCAGACCCACCCTGCCCCCACGCTTTCCCGCGACGCCAGATCAGATCAACGCGCAGGTCCGCACCTTTTACGCCCGCGTGCGTGAGGACGCGACACTGGGACCGGTCTTCAACAAACATGTCCACGATTGGCCCGCACATGAGGAGAAGATCGCCGCGTTCTGGCGCAACGCGATTTTGTTCGAGCGCAGTTATGACGGCAACCCGCAACGAGTCCATATCGAGCGGCCCGACGTAAAGCCCGAGTTCTTCGCCCATTGGCTGGACCTGTTCGAAGAGGTCGCAACCCAAACGCTGCCCTCTGAAACCGCGACTCCTTGGGTCGCGCTGGCCCGTCGCATCGGGGTGGGAATGAAAGCGGGCGTGCAATCCGCACGCCAACCCAAGGACGCACCACCGATCCTGCGATGATCCCGCGTCATGGCGGCCATGCAATGTTAGCGGTAAATTAGGGGCTATGCGCGCCACCAAAATGAGTTTACTCAAAGGCAAGCCACCCGCGCACTTGCGGTGTGATGGCACAGTCACAACACCGATACATCACCCGGGGCCACAAAGATGAGCACTCAGAACTCCACCCTCCGGGGACTCGGCTATGCGTTTTTGGGCTTTGCGGTCTTTGCCAGCCATGACGCATTGATCAAGGCGCTTGGCGGCGTCTACTCGGTGATGCAGATCATCTTTTTCGCCACGCTGTTCTCGTTTGTGCCGATGGCCGTCACGATTCTGACCGACCGGACAACCGGGAACTTTCTGCCCCATCACCCATGGCTGGTGTTGCTGCGATCTGGCCTGATGGTCACCGCGATGTCCTGCGCGTTTTACTCCTTTTCCGTATTGCCGCTGGCCGAGGTTTACTCGCTGCTATTTTCCTTCCCGCTGATCGTGACAGTCCTGTCGATCCCCATTCTCGGCGAAGTGGTCCGCGCCCAGCGTTGGGCCGCCGTAGGCGTGGGCTTGATCGGCGTTCTGATTGTCCTGCGTCCAGGCGCAACGGATATCACGCTGGGCCATCTGGCCGCCCTGACAGCTGCCTTTTGCAGCGCCTTTGCATCCGTACTGGTACGCAAGATCGGAAATGAAGAACGTTCGGCGGTGCTGATCCTGTACCCCATGCTGTTGGCAATCGCCGTGATGAGCCTTGCACAACCCGTTGTCTATCAACCGCCATCCTTGCTGCATCTGGCGATGATGGCATTGGTAGGCGTATTCTCGGTCATCGCCCAGCACCTGATCATTCTGGCCTATCGCGCGGCACCCGCCGGAGTTATTGCCCCCAGCCAGTATAGCCAGATCATCTGGGCTACGATCTTTGGCATGGTCTTCTTTGGTGAACGCCCGGATATCTGGGTTGCGGTGGGCGCCAGCATCATCATCGCATCCGGCATCTATGTGGTCTGGCGCGAAAGCCGGATCAACACCACCTCGGCCAACACCCCGGTTCTGCGCGTGCGATCACCTCGGTCAGATACCGGGGCAACGCGGCCGGGGGAATAAGAAACGGCGCGCTGTTTAGCGCGCCGTAATAGCGTTTTCCGAAGGTTTAGACCCTTAGTAAAGGACCACAGACCGGATGCTTTCGCCTTTGTGCATCAGGTCGAATCCGTGGTTGATGTCGTCCAGACCCATTGTATGAGTGATCATCGGGTCGATCTCGATCTTGCCCTCCATGTACCAGTCGACAATCTTGGGCACATCGGTCCGGCCCCGCGCGCCGCCAAATGCAGTGCCGCGCCACGAGCGGCCAGTGACCAGCTGGAATGGGCGGGTCGAGATTTCGGCCCCAGCCGGCGCCACGCCGATAATGATCGATTCACCCCACCCTTTATGTGCCGACTCCAGTGCTGCGCGCATCACGCCGACATTGCCGGTGGCG
This sequence comes from Ruegeria sp. CDSB013, assembly GCF_059611165.1. Taxonomy (NCBI): domain Bacteria; kingdom Pseudomonadati; phylum Pseudomonadota; class Alphaproteobacteria; order Rhodobacterales; family Roseobacteraceae; genus Ruegeria; species Ruegeria sp. CDSB013. The sequence continues at coordinate 160,722 of NZ_JBXWPA010000010.1, forward strand.
TCAAAGGTGTAGTCCGCGCCGCCTTTGGTTAGGTTGACCAGATAAGGCACCAGATCGCCTTCAACCTCGGACGGGTTGACGAAATCGGTCATGCCGAACTTGGTAGCCATTTCGACCTTTGACGGGTTCAGGTCGACGCCGACGATCTGGTCCGCTCCGGCCAGACGCAGGCCTTGAATGACGTTCAGGCCGATGCCGCCCAGACCAAACACGATGGCACGGCTACCGATCTCAACCTTGGCAGTGTTGATGACGGCACCGATGCCGGTGGTGACGCCACAACCGATGTAGCAGATCTTGTCGAAGGGCGCGTCCTCACGCACTTTGGCCAGCGCGATTTCCGGCAGAACCGTGTGGTTCGCGAAGGTTGAACAACCCATGTAGTGCAGGATCGGATCGCCATCCAAGGTCGAAAACCGCGAGGTTCCGTCGGGCATCAAGCCCCGGCCTTGGGTTTCGCGGATCGCCTGACACAGGTTGGTCTTGGGGTGCAAACAGTATTCGCACTCACGACATTCAGGCGTGTAGAGCGGGATCACGTGATCACCCGGTTTCAGGCTGGTCACACCTGGGCCCACTTCAACCACAACGCCTGCGCCTTCATGGCCCAGAATCGCCGGAAACAGGCCTTCGGGGTCAGCGCCCGATCGGGTGAATTCGTCGGTGTGGCAGAGGCCGGTGGCTTTGATCTCGACAAGAACCTCGCCCGCCTTGGGGCCTTCGAGGTTCACATCCATCACTTCCAAAGGTTTGCCCGCCTGGACGGCGACGGCGGCACGGGTACGCATGGTTGTTGTCTCCCTGTCTTATTTGCCCCGACCCTGCGTCAATTGCAGGGCATTTTCAACTGCGCTTTGGTGACAGGTTGGCTAATTGTTTGATATTGCAGTAACGACATTGTCAGAAGGAGAAACGCCAATGCACCGATTTATTCCCGCTCTGGTCCTGCTGGCAGCCTGCGCCGAGACGACCGCGCCTGTTGCAACACCTGCGTCGACGGACGCCGCCTCGGTTGATCTGGCCTTTTGCCAGGGCGAAGCTTTTGCCGATTCCATTGGCCAACCGGTGTCGACCATTCAGGGCCAGCTGCCCGAACGCTCGCGCGTTCTGGGCCCCGATGACATCGCCACACAGGATTACCGCATCGACCGGCTGAACGTTTATGTGACCGGTTCGGGGATCATTCAGCGCCTGACCTGCGGGTAGTACACATTTTGGCAGTGCCTCATCAGCTCTGAACGGAGTTCTTTACTTCTCCGCTTCGAAGATGCGAACAACCCGAATACCTAGGTAAGGTCTCCTGCGATCCAAAGTCGGGCGTATACGAGACGCTGGACGCAACCCATCCATGGCGGTATTGAACGCCCCGCCTTTGGCGACCACGCGCTCGCAAGAACTTTGCTGTTTTGAGAGCGACAGGTAGGCACTACTTGTTGGCAAGCCTAAATGCTCTTCCGTCCACCAAGACAGGGTAATCTCATCAACATTGCCCGACATATGGCGAACACCCCACGCATTGGCGGCGTCAAGGTCTTCAACCGGAACCAGAATTCGTCGGTTCTTGAGCGCAGGTAGTGTTACTTCGCGCCCGCGCAGATGCTCTGTCGTCCTTCTCGAAAAGTTCGCCTGATCAGCAGTCAGTTCGTCCCCTTGCGCGAACCTAGTTTCCGTCCCGGCGCGGGCGGCGTATTCCCATTCTGCCTCGGTTGGTTAACGATAAACCTCCTCGCCAACCAGCGAGTTCAACCACGCCGTGTATTCCAGCGCATCCAGATACGACACATTAATCACCGGATGACTCGGACCCAGTTTCTTATGACCGGACAGCGTAAGCGCGCTGTGCTCTTGCACGTGAGAGCAACCACCATCGTCAACACAGGCCATCCACTCCGCGTGCGTGATTTCGTTTCGACCAATCGCATAGGGAATATCCATCTCGACCCGATGGCGAGGATGCTCATGGGGTATAATGTTGACCTCATCCGGTCCGCGCACACCGATATAGCCGTCCTCGCCATAAAACGTGAACCGGTTACGGGATTCGCCGGGGATGGCCCCCATCATGAATGAACCAGGAGGCATGACGATCATTTCGGGGCAATCTTCACATTCCTGAAAACGCTCAAGCGGATTTCCGATAGGCCCTCTCGTCGGCGTGGCACTTTCTGCCGCGGCCTTCGCGGTACATACCGCTCCCCAGATCACAAGCAATGAAACGGAAAGAAATGCCGCACGATAGAAAATCATCTCTTTTTTAAGTTCCTGAACGGGGGTGAACTGCGCCCATTGGCTGGCAAATTTGAATCACGCCATAGGGAAAATTGCAACTTGATCACCGCCTTTTTCGGCTGGGTCGCTCTCGACTCAATAGGCGATTCTGCGATAAGAACAAAGTGAGAACATTTTGATGTCTGCCGATGCCGAAACGCCGAATACTCTCATTGTGGTTCCCCCGTCTGGGGGCTGAACGGCTGATCCGTGCTGCGCGGGGGCTGCATGCTGGCCCTCTGGCCGTGGTTGCGGAACAGTCAAACATGCAGGTGATTACCTCGCTGAACGTGGAAGCGCAGGCCGCCGGTCTGCGTGTGGGTCAACCCGTGCGTGATGCCCACGCCATGTGTGCAGCCCTGATCACGCGACACCGCAACGCCCCGGGTGAGGCCGCGTTTCTAACCGCGCTGCGCCGTTGGGCCGGCAAGTTCAGCCCCTGGGTGGCCGAAGAGGCCCCGGACGGGCTGGTCGTCGATCTGTCAGGCTGCACGCATCTGTTCGGCGGGGAAGAGGCACTACTGAGCGTCATTGAAACCGACTGTGCAGATATGGGGCTAAGCGTGCAGATGGGCATCGCCGACACGCTGGGCGCGGCCTGGGCGCTGGCGCGGTATGCAGGGCAAGAGGCCACATCAGATCGCAACGGTGACGCCATCAGCCAAGAGGCCCGTGCAACCCGCGCGCGTGCAGGGAAACGGCGGCACTGGACCAAGGGCGGGGCCGCGCCGCAAGTGATGGCTCTGGGCGGTGGCGCGCGGATCGCAGCACCAGGGCAATCTTATGGCGCGCTCAGCCCCCTGCCGATTGCGGCGCTGCGCCTTGAGGATCAGGTAGTCGCACAACTAAACCGACTGGGTCTGCGCCGGATCGGCGATCTACTGGGCCAGCCGCGCGCAAGTTTGGCGCGGCGATTTGGGCGAGGGTTAGTTCTGCGATTGGATCAGGCGATGGGCAGCGCCCCCGAGCCGGTCTCGCCCGCACGTCCGCCCCATCACTTTGCGGTGCGGATGACCCTGCCCAATCCGATCGGCCTGATCGAGGACGTGATGGCCGCCATCGACCGAGTCTTGCCCACGCTGTGCGCGAAGCTGGAAGAGAAGGCGCGTGGCGTCCGCACCCTGCGGCTTGAGGCACATCGCGCCGATCAGGCGGCTGAGATCATCGAGGTTGGTTTGGCTCGGCCCACTTACGACAAACACCGCATTCGTCCTTTGTTAGAGATGAAAATTGATAAGATCGACGCAGGCTATGGCATCGACATGCTGCGGCTTGAGGCGATCCAGACCGAGCCCATCCACACCCGCACAGTGGCCGGTCACGCCGAGGCGCGCCGCGTGGCCCGCAATCGGCTGGAGGGCAACACAGCCGTGGATGACCTGATCGGCAAGCTAGGCGCACGTGTCGGGCTGGACGTGATCACCCGGCGGCACCCGGCAGCCTCACATATCCCCGAAAAAACCGCGCAGACGTTGGCGGCGGCGTGGTCGGAACCCGCCCGTGACTGGCCTGCCCCGTCGCGCCCGCGTCCGTTGCAGATGTGGCAGCCCGAGCCGGTGATGGCCGCTGAAGCCCCGGATGTTCCAGCCGCCTTTCGGTGGCGCGGGCGCGACTGGCAGTTGGCACAGGCCACCGGTCCGGAACGGATCGCACCCGAATGGTGGCTGGACGATCCCAACTGGCGCAGCGGCGTGCGGGACTACTGGGTGGTTGTCACCGAACAGGGTGAGCGGCTGTGGCTGTTTTACGGCCATGGCGGCACGATGTCGGCAGGCTGGTTCTGTCACGGGCAGTTTGGGTAGAACGCCAGATCAGAGTCTATTTTCCGCGGTAAATCAGCCAATCCGGCAGGTAATCCAGCAAACGGATAACCCAAGAGAACGGTGCCGGGAAATCGGTGCGGAACCGGCGACGTGACATCGCCCTGACCACCCGGTCCGCCGCGTCCTCGGGTGTCATCAGCATCGGCATCTTGAAAGCGTTCTTTTCGGTCAGCCGGGTCTTAATGAAGCCTGGATTGACGATCCGCACGGTTACCCCCGTGCCGGCCAGATCAAATCGCATCGTTTCAGCCAGAGAGACCAGCGCCGCCTTGCTCGCCGCATACCCAACCGCAGCCGGAAGCCCGCGATAACCAGACAAAGACCCGATCAGCGTGATGTCACCCCGACCCGCGCGCACAAACCCGGGCACCGTCTCGCCCAAAACGCGCAGCGCGCCAAGATAATTCACGTCTGTCATCGACAGAACAGCATCGGTGTCCCAATCGGCTGATTTCATCGGCTCATAGGCCCCGGCATTGTAAACCAGACCATCCACCCCCCCGACCTCTGCCACGGCGCTGCGCACAGCCTTCAGGTCGGTCACGTCGAACGGCACCGCCCGCGCATTCGGAAGGGTTTCGCAGATCTCGGCCAGTCGTGCCGCATTGCGCGCCGACAGGACCAGATGTGCCCCCTGACGGCTTAGCGCCTGAGCCAAGGATCGGCCCAGGCCCTCGCTGGCGCCAACAATCCAAATAGTTTTTCCGTCAAAACTGTTCATGCTTGGGCTATCCGCACTGTCGGGAACACATGATCCGGACATTGGTTTCGTGTTTTTAAGACATGTTAGGGATTCTACGATCAGGTACCAAAGCTGGATCACGTGACTGCACCAAAAATCGGGCAGACTTTACGAAGTAACGCACGTTCAAAAAAAGTCCAACGTGATTGATCCGTACCCGCAACTAGTACGTAATCCTTTTTAAATGTCTCACTAAGGGGATCACATGTTCGACGAACCACGGGGCTCACGCAAGAAAATCGCAATTGTAGGTGCAGGCATTTCGGGTCTATCCGCCGCTTACTATTTATCCGAAGACAACGACGTAACGATCTATGAGGCCCAGCCCCGGCTGGGCGGTCATGCCCGGACGGTGATGGCGGGCAAGAACGGTGATCAGCCGGTCGACACCGGGTTTATCGTGTTCAACTATGCCACCTACCCGAACCTGACAAAATTGTTCGACGAACTGAACGTCCCCGTCATTCAAAGTGAGATGAGCTTTGGCGCGACGATCGACAATGGTCGCCTCGAATACGGGCTGAACAATCTGCGCACTCTGACCGCGCAAAAGCGTAACCTGATGCGGCCGGCCTATTACAAGATGATCTCTGACATCCTGCGCTTTGGCAAAGAGGCGCCAGGGGCAGCCAAGGACGATGACACCACAATTGGGGAACTGATTGATCAACTGAGACTGGGCCACTGGTTCCGCCACAACTATCTGATGCCCATGTGCGGGGCGATCTGGTCCACCCCCGTTGAATTCATTGACCGTTTTCCCGCGCGGTCGCTGGTACAGTTCTTTCAAAACCATGCTTTGCTGGCCGGTGATCGAACCAAACAACACCAGTGGTGGACGGTCAAAGGCGGCAGCATCGAATATGTCCGCCGCATCGAGGCCTCTCTGCGCGCCCGCGGTTGTGAAATCCGCGTTGCTGCTCCGGTTCAGAACGTTCAGCGGAATGAGTTGGGCGTAACTGTACATAGCGAAGGTCAGGCCGATCTGTATGATGAGATCATCCTCGCCACCCATTCCGACCAGTCACTGGCCATTCTAGGCGACAGCGCCACACCCGAGGAAAAAGCCGCCCTCGGTGCAATCAAATACCAACCTAACAAGGCCGTTTTGCATTGCGACCCGGGCCAGATGCCCAAAAGGCGGGCCTGCTGGTCCAGCTGGACCTATCGGTCGCAAGCCGGAAATGTCGGCGTCACCTATTGGATGAACAGGTTGCAGAACATTCCGGACAGCGATCCGATGTTTGTGACGCTCAATGTCTCGGCAGATATTCCCGCGGACAAAATCTATGACGAGGTCGAGTTTGCCCACCCGGTATTCGATCAGGCAGCCCTGAAGGCACAAGGCCAAATTCGCGAGATGCAGGGACAGAACAAAACGTGGTTTGCCGGCGCATACAACCGGCACGGTTTTCACGAGGACGGGATTGCCAGCGCGATGCATGTTTTCGAGCGATTGAATGGCACCCCGCAAACCATCGGAGCTGACAATGGCGTTCTGGATAAAGACCAGGTCATCCCTGTCGCGGCAGAATAGTCCATTCTGGCGCGCTATTCTTCTTTCATTGACTTTGCTGGCCCCAAGCGGGCTGGCAGCGTCAACCGTATCGAATGCTTTGCCGAGTGCCGAATTGCGCGGCTCGGCAACGTTCCGGTATCTGGGCCTGCCGATTTATGACGCCAAGCTGTTTACGCCCGGTGGCGCCCCGTTCAGCTGGAGTGAGGATTTCGGTTTGCAGCTGACCTACCGCAGGAACATCAAGCAGAAGGCTTTGATCGAATCCACGCTTGATGAAATGACACGGCAGGGCAACAGCGGGCTTACACAGGCCAATCTGGGACAGTGCTTTGAGGCCGTCAGCAAAGGTGATGTTTATCTGGCTGTTTCGGATGGGCCGAACAAGGTTGGTTTCTGGCTCAACGGGCGCAAAACCTGCAACCTGACTGGGCAGGGCATCAAAAATACATTCATGTCGATCTTTCTTGGCGACAGCACTAGATCGGCAAGCTTTACGCGCCAGTTGAAGGGGCAATGATGCTGTATCCACGGGTCAGCCTCTATGCGCTGATGCTCGCGGCAGCGGGTATCCCCCTCTATATCCACCTGCCGCGCTTTGCAGCCGTCAACCTTGGGATCAGCCTTGGCGTCATCGGCACCGTTCTGCTGGTGATCCGACTGGTGGATCTGGTGCAGGACCCGCTGATTGGCTGGGCGATTGACCGCTGGCCGGGTGGCCAGCTGGCATTCGCCGCTGTGGCCGCAATTGGGCTGGCCATGGGCTTCCCGCTGCTCTTTGCTCTTCCAGAAGGCGCAAGCGTGACATCGCTGATCCTGATCCTAATCCTGCTGTTCTCGGCCTATAGCCTTGGAACCATTCTGCTTTATGGGCGCAGCGCGACACTGGCTAAAGCACCGGACACGAAAGAGTTGATGACACTGGCAGCCTTCCGTGAAGGTGGACAACTGGCCGGGGTTGTCATCGCCGCCAGCGCGCCCGCGCTGTTTGTGGCTTTCGGGGCCGGTGCGCAGGGATATCCAGCCTTTGGCCTGTTCCTGGGCGTCCTGTCGATCGTCACCATCGCGGTGACCTTTCCGATGTGGCGGCGGACACCGATTACGGGTGCGGGCCTGTCTTTCACCGGATTGGGTCAGGCCGGGGCGCTGCGCCTTCTGGCGCTGGCTCTGGTCAACAGCCTGCCGGTCGCCATCACCTCGACCCTGTTTCTGTTTTTCGTCGAGGACCGGTTGCAACTTCCGGGCAAGGCGGGTCCCTTGCTGATCCTGTTCTTCCTCAGCGCCGGGGCCAGTGTGCCGCTTTGGGCCAAGCTCAGTAATCGCATTGGCCCAAAACAGACCCTAATTATTGCAATGCCGCTGTCTATTGCCAGCTTCATAGGTGCCGCGATGTTGCCGTCAGGCGAACTTCTGGGCTTTGCCCTGATTTGTCTTGCCTCTGGCGCGGCGCTCGGGGCTGACATGGTGGTCCTGCCTGCCATGTTCTCGGTCGTTTTGACCCGCGCTGGCCTGAATGCGTCAGCTGCGTTCGGTATCTGGTCCTTTGCTGGCAAACTGGGCCTTGCGCTGGCCGCCTTCTTTACATTGCCCCTGCTGGAACGCAGCGGTTTTACACCTGGTCAATCGAATACCGCCCAAGCCCTGGACACACTCAATCTGGCTTATGCGGTACTACCCTGCATCCTGAAATTTGGTGCGTTTGGCATGGTCCTGACGTTGCCCACGGAGGTCTCAGCCAAATGAAAACGCTTGTTGTTTTACTGTTCGCCGCTCTCGCTTTGTTTATCGCCAAGAACCGGTTCCTGAGCTTCCGGTCGCAAACACCGGCCGACTACGCCGGCACTGGGCCTGCATTCAAAATGAAAGAGGTACTGAGCGGAGAGATCCTGTCCGAAGGGCTGATCTATGGGCCGAACGGCAAGATGTCGAACAGTTTTGTCGCCCGTATGGTTGGGAAATGGGATGGAAACACCGGCACGTTGGCCGAGCATTTCACCTATTCCAACGGCAAACAGATGACACGCAAGTGGTATCTGACGCTGGGCACCGGCAATACGTTCACCGCCACGGCGGATGACATCGTCGGCGAAGGTCATGGAACAATTTCAGGATCAACTGTCAAACTTACCTACCGCATTATTCTTCCCGAGGATGCCGGTGGGCACACTTTGGACGTCACCGACTGGATGTACCTGACCGAAAACGGTATAATCATGAACCGGTCCGAGATGCGCAAGCTCGGCATTAAGGTCGCTGAATTGATTGCCACGATGCGTCCCGCGCCCGAGGTCAAATCCGCTCATGTCCCCGGCTCAAACGGCTATGATGCGGACGCAGAGCAAAGGCCGCTGCAATGATCTCGCGCCGGGTTATTGTCGCTGGTCTGGCAGTCATCGGTCTTGCGGTTCTAACCGCCTGTTCTGCCAAACCGCGTATTCCCAAGACCTTTCTGTCAGACCGGCTGCTGAACCTTGAAGAGTTTTTTGAAGGGAAAACCGTCGCTTATGGTCAGTTTCAGGATGTTCTGGGCAACGTACCGCGCCGATTTACGGTGGATATCGACGGAACGTGGGATGGTGAAACCCTGACCCTGGTTGAGGATTTCGTCTATGATGACGGCGCCACCGAACAGCGTGTCTGGACGCTAACCAAGGCGGGCGAGGACACCTGGACCGGCACGGCCCCCGGCGTTCTTGGAACCGCCAGCGGTGTCGAACGCGGCGATACGTTCAACTGGACATACAAGATCGACCTACCGATCAAAGAAGGCACCATGCGGGTCAACTTTGACGACTGGATGTGGCTGCTGGACGATGACCGTCTGCTGAACCGAGCCTATGTCTCGCGTTATGGCGTCCGGCTGGGCGAGGTCATTCTGTTCTTTGAGAAGAAATAAGCTAGCATCTAAAGAAAAGGGCAGGTCCGAAGACCTGCCCTTAAACTTTGTGGTTTAGCTCAACTTAGAAGTTGAACTGCGCACCGAAGTCAGCGCGGATGCGCCCGTCCTCGTCACCCGTTTTGATTTCGCCGATACCACCACGCAGCGATGCACCGCCGCCCAGGTCGTAGATGGCGCCAATTCCGATATTGCGGGTATCGTTGTCAGCGGAACCGTCACCGTAAGCAAACTGCAGGGTGGTTGCAGCGCCGAGGTCGTATGCCAGCGACAGACCGTATGCGGTGCCGTTCTCGGCGTCATCAACAACGTCATCGTCAGCTACGAACAGTGTACCCGAGAAGTCACCGAATTCTGCGCCCAGGGTCAGAACGGTCAGCGACTGCTTTTCGCTGCTGCTGTTCACGTTCGCCTTGGTCTGACCATAAGCCAGAGCGGCAGTGATGTTGTTGAATGTGTAGGTTGCGCTGATGTCCCAACGGTCTGCGTCTTGCGGAACACCGTCCAGAGCAACAGTTGCCTGGTCATATGACGCGCCAAATGCGAAATCGCCAATTGCGTACTGGAAGAACACGGCATTCGCGCCCGAACCGGTCGAGGTGTACTCCAGGAAGCTGTAGTCAACGCCCGAATACTGACCTAGGAACTCTTCCAGGCCCGGTTCGTTACCGAAGTAGTTTGCCAGGTTGTCGAAAGAACCCGCAACGTTGCCGGCGTCAACACGCAGACCACCGTAGATGACAGAGAAGCGTGCGCCGTTCAGGCCCGCGCTGTTCTGTTCGCCGTTGCCGGAATCGTCATCAGCCTGCAGACGAACACGTGCCTGGAACTCAACGCCGCCATCGGTTTCTGCGGTGCCGTCGATGTTCAGACGGAAGCGCGAGACCAGGATGGTGTTGTCGGTGTCGACGGTCGCGGTGCCGGCGCTGGTAACTGCGCCGGTTGCCGGATCAACGGTGAAGTTGTCAACAGTACCGGTACGGTCTTCCTGATATCCAATACCAAAACGGCCGTAGCCGCTGAATTTAACATCCGCGGCAGCAACGCTTGCGGTTGCGATCAACGCGGTCGATGCAATGAGGAGATTTTTCATGGTAAACCCATAAGATTTGAGAGGAGTGTAGCCGCCAAAGCGACTGTTGGCCTATTCGAACAATTTCCGAGCACACGCAACGATTTCGCAGCATTTCTCGTGGCGCACACTGGGCACTTGTTGCATCTTTGCAAATGCAGAAAATGCCGACAGTCCAATTTCCCGAGCATTTACGTGTGTTTTCGTATTCAGTCGTATTTTATTACAAAGATTTGATCACAGAAATGCGGCGATACCTCTTTAAATGGCAAAAATCGTTCAGGTTTGCAAATGAGACTTCCGGAGTTGTTAACCGGCATGTCCGGAAATGGTGGATTCGGGCGAAATCCCGCCCAAAACTGGCCCTGGTTTGGACGGATGGAGCGCTTACACCCGCCAATCAATTGCTGGTGTAGAAGAAGGACAACTTGCGGCTGACCCCACCTGGCGGCAGCGGAAAGGGCGAGGCCGCCTGCACTTGCGCCCTTGCGGCCCGGTCAACATCGGACGACCCTGAACTGTCGATGACATCGACCCAGGCCAGCGTGCCATCGGGATTGATTTCGAAAAACACCTTGGCAAATCCCCGGGCAGCAACAAATACCGGCGGCGCGCGGTTCAGGTGGACCAAGACTTCACCCGCATAATTGGTGGTGTCCGAATTGCCGGGGCCACGCCCGCCCGAGCGGCTGCCACTGCTGCCAGTCGTGAAGGCATCCAGACCTTCGCGCCTGTAGGCGTAAAGGGGCGATTCAACCACCTCTGACGGGAACTGCAACTCGCTGAAGTCGCGCGCGCCGTTCAGTGTGCCCCGCCTTTCGGGCGCTGGTTGCCGGTCGGGGCGCTGCGGCCGGATCGAAGACGTCACGGCCAGTTCTGTCACGTCCTCCGTCGCATCCTGGTCGGTCGGTTCAACCGGGTCATCCGGCTCAATCGCCTCAGACTCCAACGGGACAACGGGAATCGCGGCCTCGGGCGACGGGGTGACCGGCAGCGCCGCCAGCTCTTGCGGTTGGGGTGATACGGGCTGGACTTCGGTCGCGACCTCTGGCTCGACGACCTCTGCCTCGGGAATTCCTTCGGGCACCTCGGTTGCTGTTTCCGCCTCGACCGGCGGTGTTTCATTGAAATTTTCGCTGGCGGCGGCATCGCCTTCGGATGTGTTTTCGGTCTCTGCCACATCAGGCTCAACCGGTTCCGTGGCAGTCGGCTGAACCACTTCTGCTTCGCCGATATCGGGCGCGTAAACCTCCTGCGGGTTTTCCGACGCGACAAGCGCCTCACTGACCGGGATTTCCGGTTCCTCAGGCGGTGTTTCAACCGGAGGCTCTGGTGCCTCGGCCGGTTCGGGTTCAACCGGCTCGGCGGCAACCTCGGCAAGATCCTCGAATGTCGTGCTTAGTTCGATTGATTCAGGCGCTTGGCCGCCTGGCGCGTCTTCTGCAAGCCGCTGCCCGGTCACGCTGAGCCCCATCAGGTGCAGGAACAGCGACACCAGAATGGCCGCCGCCGCAATCAAAACCGACCGGCGGATCATTCCAGCGCCTTCTCGGTCACAACAAAGACGGATGACGCGCCTAGACGGCGTAACGCGCCGGTCACCTCGATCAGACGCGGGCCCGGTGCATTTCGGTCGGGGACGATGCGCACGCCATCGGCCCCTTGGTCACGCATATGCATTTCAGGGTCGGTTGGAATTCCACGATAGCTCAGCGAGCCGTCGGCGTGCAGGATCAGCGCATCAGGAGGCTCGCGCCCTTCTAGGTCTGCAGTGTTCACCAGCTCAAGATCCGGATCAAGCGGCGGAGCCAGCGTGCCGGTGAGCAGGAAAAAGATCAGCATCAGGAAGACGACGTTTATCAGCGCAATAGTTGAGTCGCGTCTGCGTTTGGGGCGCCTGTACTTGATCATTCCAGCACCAGAACGCTTAATCCGTCACGCCCGCGCAGCCGGACCAGGACGTCGATGACGCGCTGCGCCGTTGTATCCGGGTCCAAACTGACCAGAACCTGCCCGGCCTCCAGTTGCGTTTCCAGATCACTAAGAGAGACCGTTTGCCCGTTCAGCACCAGTCGTTCTGCCCCCAACTGCAGGAACAACCGCTCGGTCGGCGTGTCCGAGGTCGCACTGCCGCCCACTGCGTTGCTCAGTTCGATCTCGCCATATTTGGAAAAGGTCGAGGACAGCATGAAGAACAGCAACAGCAGGAAAATCACGTCGATGAGCGGAGTCATCGACATGGGGCGCCGTACGAAGGGTGCGGTGTTACGCATGTCCGGGGGCGGTCGCCACAGCCCGGGTATCGTCGGCCTGCGGAACGGCCTGCCCCGGCACCAGAATTGTCCGCAGCGCCTTGTCTGCAAAGACCCGTTCGCGCGCGGTGCGGCTTTCGAACCAGGACAACAGCATCGAGGTCGGCATCGCCACGGCAAGCCCCACAGCCGTTGTCAGCAGGGCGACCCAGATACCACCGGCAAGCAATGATGGATCGACCGACGACCCGGCGGATTGCAGGCTGCGAAACGCCTCAATCATCCCTAGGACGGTGCCAAACAGACCCAGCAGCGGCGCAAGTTGCGCCACGGTGTCCATCAGTCGGAAGCCGCGCTCAAGCCCCGCAAGCGCCAGACCGGCCTCGGCATCCAGCCTTTGGTCCAAACCCGGCGTATCTGAGGCCTGCATCGCGGCCCGTACCAGGGGGGCAAGATAACTGCGGCTTCTGTCCAGGCGGGCGTGGGCGGTTTGCGGATCGCCTGCATCCCAAGCCGCCAGCGCCTCGGACAACACTCGGTGACGCCCGACGCCGGATGCGGCAAACTGCCAAAGCTTATAAAGCGTGACCGCAACGGTCACCACCGACATCGCGATCAGGATCGCAACAACAGGCCCGCCCAGATCAAGGATTTCGCGCAGCGCATCAAAGGGGCTCATCCAATCAACTCCACATCTATTCGGCTTTGCAGTTTCAGACTGTCTTCACATATCGAACTCTCCTCCCCGGCCACCTTGCAGGTGTTTGTGCCGTTGATCAGGGCTTTTCCAATCGAACTGCAGTCTCTGTCGCGCAAGACGAATTGGCGCACACGCAGGCGATCTTCCGGTAGGTCACGGAAATTGAAGAGCGTCAGGCTGACTACGCTGCCGGAAGCATCAAAGATCACCGTCTCAAAGCTGGCTTCGTCAATGGCTGTCCCGGTTTGGTTTTCCGCCACAAACGTCAGTCGACATGCGTTTTCGACATCCTGAACCGAATTCAGCTCGATTTGCAGGCCGCCCGAAACAGTTGCTTCGGTCTGTGCCATTGCGGTTGCAGGTAATGTGCATGCGCAAAATGCAGCAAGTGCCGGACGGAGAAAGAACATTGGCGCGCTCCCGATTGTTCAAGGCAGACATCAAGGGCCGGCGACGCTCCGCTGGCGTTCAGCTACACATAGTCAATGCAAGGGGTTGGCGAAAGGGGGACCTTTGGGTTTGTGAATAGGGATCACGCCAGCGTTCATGTGCGGTTGCAAGCGCAGAGGTGATCAGCCACTCAGGGGTGTTTGATTTCATACCGTGTTCAGCTGAAATCACGATACTTTGGCTTTCAAAAATCTGTGCCTAAACAAGCCGGTTTTCCTGGATCGTCGGGTAGACCGAACTGTCGGCCTTTCTGAATTCCCACTCATGCATCTTTCCGCCAGTTTCACCAAAACTGACTTGACTGGGAATATGCGAAGTTCGCCAAGCAATCCACGGTCAACAAGGCTGGGGAGATACTCGATCGGAACACAGCCTGAAACATTCGATGGCTCCGATAATGGCCCTGTATAAAGTTGCTGTACTGTCACAGGAGGTCAATTGACCTTCAGGGCGCCAAATTTTGTGTCAGTAACGCATAAGAGTGCGATTTTTGCAGCCAATCTAAGTGAAGCAAAATTAGCCATCTGATAATATATAGAAGATCCCCGAACCATCAGTTATTCAACCATATGCGTGCAGGCGAAACTCGTAACCTTGCAGAAACACATGCGGGCCGACAAAAAAACACCCGCTGAAAGCAGGTGTCGCAGCATAACTTCTGGAAGTGCTTAGTCTTGATCGCGCAACCACGTCTCCAAGATAGCTTCGCGACGGAAGAACTCTTCATATTGCTCTACCGAAACGGTGAATGGTTCGCGAGTACAGCGAATGGCCGGTTCGACGCCCACAACGCGGCGATCCAACTCCGTGATCAAAGGCAGCAAAGGGCCGCCTCATTCGAGCGAACTGCGACTGGTGCCCAGATGCTTTTGCTATATTGAGTTCTGGAGCAAGCTCAAATCGACGGGTTTTACCATGGGATCAAACGAGCGCTTTATATGTAATTCCTAGGCGACTGCGTTCGTGTTAATCACCAACAAGGGTAGCGCGCACTTGCAGTTTGGGTATGAGTAGAGAAAGCAATTTTTTAAGCCTGGTGCTTAGGCACAAACCTGAAGAGATTGGTCTTCAGCTTGATAAGCAAGGGTGGGTTCGGGTTGATGAGCTGCTGCGGAAGCTGAAAAAGGCAAGCCGCAAGCTAAGCCGCGACGAGCTCATTCGGCTTGTGGAAAGCAGCGACAAAAGACGGTTCACTTTGTCTGAGGATGGCTCCCGGATTAGGGCAGCACAGGGCCATTCGGTTGATGTGGACCTTGGCTTAGAACCTCGGCACCCACCAGACGAGTTATACCACGGAACCGCCAGCACAAATTTAGATGCAATTTTCTCCGATGGGTTAAACCCTGGGCGACGCCGTCAAGTGCACCTCTCAACCAACCCTGAAACCGCCGAGCGCGTTGGCCAGCGTCACGGCAAGCCAGTTGTACTACGCGTCGAAGCTAAGCAAATGTTCGACGATGGCTTTGAGTTCTTCTGTGCAGATAATGGTGTTTGGCTCACAGATAAGGTGCCGGCAAGCTATCTCGGATTCGGACAAACTGCCTGACAAAAAGCTTAAAACTGAGCCCGCTTGTTATGAAATTTGTCCAAAACGATCGCGCTGCTTTGCGCTGACATCTACCGCTAAACACGGCACTTGCACGCTTATGCATTCCAAACGCACTCTTATGCATTAATGACATCACATTTGAAAAAAGTGGTGAGCCGTGCAGGATTCGAACCTGCGACCCACTGATTAAAAGTCTTATTGCCTCTTTTTCGATAGCGTTATGGGCAGTTCGATTGAGCAGCTTATTCCCTTTAATAATTAGAGTATTCGCGTTCTGTGGTTTCTACAAGGCTCTTCCCAACTCCCCGCATTTTGCTTACCCTATGCTTACCTAAGTCATCTGGATGCAATATGCCCAACGCCAGACTAACAAAATCAAGTGTCGATCGCATTTCAGCAACAAACCGGGACACGATCTATTGGGACGACGGTTTGCCGGGTTTTGGACTCCGCGTAAAAACGACCGGTGTCAAAAGCTTCTTGGTTCAATATCGCAACAAACAAACTGGTCGGTCGAAACGCAAGACACTTGGGCGATATGGGCCAACCTTGTCTTTGGGCGCCGCTCGCGGAATGGCCCGCGCGCTTCTTGCTGACGTAGTGCGTGGCGGAGATCCTGTCGCGGATGCTCAAACGCTAAGGCATTCACCAACGGTGAAATCACTTACGGAGCAATACATGACCGAACATGCGGAGCCAAAGAAACGTCCCGGTAGTGTTCGGAATGATCGGTCGATGCTGGACCGTTACATTCTCCCCAAGCTTGGGGGCTTTAAAGTCATTGAAGTGACGCATCAGCATGTTCAAAAGCTTCACAATCAAATGCGTGATACGCCATATCAAGCCAATCGCACTCTGGCCCTCATGTCGAAAATGTTTGAACTGTCTGTACGCTGGGGTCAGCGTTCTGACAATCCGGCGCGCGGTATAGAAAAGTTTCCCGAGGAAAAGCGGGACCGCTGGCTGTCAGACGATGAGCTGCAAAGGCTTTTGGTGGCTCTGTCAGAGCATCCAAATCAGGTTGCAGCCAACGCTATACGCCTGCAACTCCTGACAGGTGCACGGATCGGCGAAGTCCTGACGGCAAAATGGGAAGACTTCGATTTGGATCGCGCGGTCTGGACAAAGCCGTCGCACCACACAAAGCAAAAGCGACGAGAGCACCTGCCAATATCGTCAGCAACCTGTGATTTGCTTGCGGCAATGAGCGCAGGGGAATCTACCGAAAGTCGCTGGTTGTTTCCGGGACGCTCTCCGGACCAACCGTATAAAGATCTGAAGAAATTTTGGAGCTCGGTCACCACATCTGCAGGTCTTCAAGACTACCGTATCCACGACAATCGGCATACACATGCGTCGCATCTCGTTTCCAGCGGCCTGAGTCTGCCTATAGTCGGTCGATTGCTTGGACACACGAACCCGTCCACCACGCAACGCTACGCGCACCTCGCAGATGACCCGTTGCGGCAGGCAGCGGATGTGATGGGTAAGAAGATCAGCGGTGGCAGTTCCTGAAACCTGAGAACTTTCCTGTGCTGAAGACACGCGAGCGGCAATTAGACTGCAGCTGTCGGCACAGTGTCGATGTTTGGGGCGGAAGGGAATGGACGGAGATCTAAGATGTCCAAATCCCTACTTCCCGTTGTCACAACGCGTCGTCCGCCCTGGAACAAAGGCAGACTAGTTGGACAAAAGCGGCCATTGCAGCCAAAGCAAGTCTGGGCCATTCGCGCTCGGCTCGAACTTGCAAACAAGCTGAGAGACCTGGCATTGTTCAATCTTGCCATCGATAGCAAGTTGCGCGGGTGCGATCTCGTCCGCCTGAGGGTTAACGATCTCGCCGTCGGCAATTCTGTTCGCGATCGGGTATCCGTTGTTCAAAGTAAAACTGCGAAGCCAGTGCAATTTGAAGTGACGGAGAATACACGTGAAGTCGTGTCACAATGGGTCTCTTCGGCGGCCATGCGTGGACAACATTATCTGTTTCCAAGTCGTTTGCGTGTTTTGCCACATCTTTCGACCCGGCAATACGCTAGGCTTGTCCGGGATTGGGTGTTATCGATTGGTCTCGATCCGTCCAGCTACGGCACGCATTCGCTTAGGCGCACCAAAGCTGCTTTGATATACAGAAAGACTGGAAACTTACGTGCCGTTCAGCTTCTGCTCGGTCACAGCAAGGTGGACAGTACAGTCCGTTATCTCGGCGTCGAGCTTGAAGACGCCCTGAGTATTGCCGAACGTATCGATCTTTAACACTATTGGCGGGTGGGATCGTCCGCTCGCCACTCCCAAGCAGACATTCGAAATCTCCGGTTCATCTTCCGCTCAGAGCCCTTTTCACCCTTTGAGGATCGCCGCTTCATCCCATTCCTGAGCAGAGTTCTGGTAAATAGATTTTTCTGGATCATACTTGCCGGGATCGTCCAATGAAGACGCGTGTACGTAGATCCGGTCGCTCATCCGTTGGCTGTTGCGCGTAATTTGAGACCCGCACGTCGGACAGAACCCGCTAAAGGTTGATTGACCAGATCCGCCCAACATCTCGTATGTTTTGCAGGTGTCGCTTATCGTGAAGTCATCGAGTGCGAGAGGCACCATCTCTGAATGGCCCGATCCAGTAAGTTGTTGGCAATCACGACAGTGGCAACGAAACATGGGTGCATCCAAACGGGTGCCTTCATAGCGAACCGACCCGCATTTGCACCCACCAAACAATCGCTCTGACATCGCTGCTCCTCCGCTTCGAAACGTTAAAACGGATTTCTCAAAATGTCAGCAATGTCCGCGTAGCAGTCGTTCACGCCGTGTGCAGCGAACGGCTGCTAAGAGCCCAGGGCGGAACTGTTGTCCAACCCATGCTATACAACAGCCGTGTGCTTTAGAAACACGCTGCTGAGGAATACCAATGTCTGACAAGAATAGGCGTTCCGCATGCATGGTATGGAAGACTGAACAGAAAATGGTGTCCTCACGTCTTGGGGGTTGGCCAATAGGGAGAGAGACAAGATGAGCGATGCCTTGGAACACGATGAGCCCCTCGCAGGACCTCCATGGATCCGGCCCGAGATCCAGCAGATGATCGAGTGGCGCGATGGAGACGTCGTCATTTCGGTGCCGATCAAAAGCGGCACAACTTGGACAATGAATATTGTTCATCAACTGCTGACTGGTGGGACTGCTGAATTTCGTGACGTTTACGAGCAAGTCCCTTGGATTGAGTTCTTGGGTTACCCAGGACAGTCCCATCAGGATGTTGTGGACCGAGTGGCCGCGATGCCTACTGAAACTCGCAGGGCGTTTAAGACGCATTCCGCACCTCCAGGTGTCCCATTTCAGGCCGCTGAGTCGGGCAAAGACGTGAAATACGTTGTTGTTTTCCGGAATCCCGAAGAAGGAGTCGTTTCTTTCAAGACATTCCTCGACAAGCACACAGACGAATGGTTCGACCTCTGGGAGATGCCAAGGGAAGCATTGTGTCGCCCAGACTTTCCATCATTTTATTCCGAGGTTGTTGATGGCAATGGCATGCAGGGCGCCTTCTTTGGTTTTCTGGCAGCGTGGTGGCCTTTTCGGCACAAGCCAAACGTCATGTTCATCCATTTTGCGGATATGAAACAAGACCATGAGGGATCTGTCCGAAGGATAGCTGAATTTTTAGGCGAAGAACCGACCGACGATCAATGGGCCAAAATCCTTGAATACACATCGTTCTCGTGGATGAAGGAAAATGAGAGCAAATTTGAGGCGAGCACAGCTGGCAAGGTTCCAATCCTTAGTTCTGGTGCAATGATCCGCAAGGGCCAAGTTGGCAAAGCAAGGGCCGACGGTATGACGGATGAAATATCCCGGCACCTGCGTGAAGTGGGCAGTCAGATTTTTCCTAATGCAGCCGCCGTCAATTGGCTTTACGAAGGGGGCGAACTCCCCTGATATGAAAGTCGCCTGAGCCCCCCCAAGAAGTTCATGGATAATAGCTCCGTCTCTTTCGAGATTGTGGCATGCATCACGAAAGGCGGCTTGGTCCGCAAAGAGGCCAGTTAGACGGAACGCAGCGAATGGCTGCTCTGAGCCCTTCTCAGACCTTGGTCGCGTGCGCAGCATTCGAAACGATTGGCTAGGACTCTCGGCTGCATTCGACGACGAAGCAAAAGGATGTTTAAGGTTGTCAGACCACTTCGCAAAATGGAGAAGCAAATGCGTCGATCGATCCTGATGCTACCAATGGCTATGGGGATATTGGGGGGGCCAGCATCATCCCAGCCGCTCTTTGAGGATTCTAGGGCTTTCAATCCTTCCAGCGAAACGTCAATGGCGATTACCGGGCCAGTAATCTTGTCTACCAAGCGGATGGTCTTTGAGACCGGCAGGTTTCTTGATCTCGAAGTTCATGACCCCAAGAGTTCAAGCAATTGGGGTGCGTCTGGCGACGTGCCTGTTGCTCAGGTGTTTCGTGTATCAGGCGATGCAGGCCCACTAAGGCAGGGAAACACGCTCTGTGGCGACCAACCCGTCAAGTATATGGCAGCCTGGAGTGAGGACAGCTCCGGGTTCACCTACCTTGGCGTAGCGATGTTTACTGGCATGGAACCACCTTCAGGCATTGCCGATCAAGCGTTGTGCGCGACATATTTCTTCTCGATGGATGTTAGGGGGTAGTCCCGCAGTTATTCTGAACTCATCGACAGAGAGGACCATTCAAAGTCCAGTGCAAGCATGTGGTTCAGCGGTATGAAATGCTGTAGAACGAGAAGCTGTTGGTCTGGGTAATTACGGGCGCTCCCGTTTCCGCCATTAGGCTTGCCATTGCTTCACTTCCCGTCGGACAGGTCACAAGATCGGCCGCATCGTCAAGGAAATCGACAGTGAACGCCGTTTCGCCGACAAGCTGGCACTCGTCCGCAACGCTTCGGTAACCGCGAACGAAGTTCAGTTCAGGGTCAGGTTCGCTGATCGCGACCTCTGGAACGGTTTCGACGCATCCCGTCACCGTCAGCGCCAAAGCGCAGGCACAGATGGCACGCATGACCTTTTCGAGGCTCCTCTCCACAGATTCTACTCCCACTCTGCACCCGTGCTACGCCAGACCATTTCATCTGAATCCCAGACACTGGCCACGACGCAGGGCGTTGGGTTGATCCCACCACATTGCGAGCCATGCACATCCGCCAAAAGCACGCGGAATGGACCAATGTTCGCCATGTCCCATCCCTGATTGAGAAGCGAAAACATACGATCCTCGATCAGAAAGTGAGACATGCAACCGCCTGTCCCGCAATAGAGCGACACGGCGGTGGAGCAGGCAAACCCCGCCTCGTCCAGAACCCAGTCCCGCTGGATGTCTCCATCGAGATCGACGCGGTGAATGGCTCCCAATTCAAGGGCGAACTGTCCATTCTCGAAATCGGAGCATGCCTGCTGCGCGGCCTCGACTTTTTCGAGCAACTGTGTGGGCAGACCGGACAAGTCCTGCGCATGAGCCGAAGCAGTGTTGAAAGCTGCGGAGATCGCACAGAAAACAACCAATCTTGTGCCGACACAAGCGCGTTTTCCCTTTTCAGCTAGTCGGCTCACCATGTCTGTATTTCCGGCCTTCTCGTGCGGCTCAATTGCACTGTTCATAGGTGTAATCGCCAAACTCGATCCAGTTCCGGCCCCCATCGCTGAAGACGAGGAACTCTGACCGATCTTCACCCAGGAGCGCCACCTGGAAGCCTGCTGGTGGTTCGGAGTTTCCGAAGAAGCTATATGAAGTCATCGCCCGAATGGTCTTACCATTGACGATCACAGTGGCATCCCACTGGTCGCCTGATTTACCTACTATCGCGTATTCGATGACCCTCTGCACGGCACCGCCACCGCAATACACAATGCCTTCTGGCGCCTCTATGCTCTGTGAAGTCGAAGCGTTGGAGCCGCAGGAAGCGCGCAGGGATCTGACCGCTGCAGATGATCCTTTGAGCGTAAAGATGCCATAAGAGACATCCTGGTCAGCCATCGAAAGGTTCAGAACGGCGTTCTGCGCGATCTGATCCAAAACGAAATCATAGTCGCCCTGATCGAAGAAACGGACCTCAACAGGATAGTTGTCGACGAGAGAGATATCCGCATTCATCGATCCTGCCTGAAACGCACCTACCTCGGTCGAACCATCCTTCATGAACCGAAAGGACAGGCCTTGCTTGGAAACGATGTCTTGCGAGTCCTCATAACCTGCTGGCGCAAAACGGACCCGATCGCATTGCAACTCCAGCGTCATGTTGTCGGTCTGGATGAAGGCGTTGGCATTCGGCGGCCCACTGAAGTTCCAGTCAGCCATCGCAGGTGTTGACAGCATGATTGTAAGGACCGTGCCGGCGACTAGATGCCTCTTCATAGATAACCCCATTGGCAGTTTAGCCATGTTTCGCAATGTCACTGCGAAAGCACTAATTGTCCACGTCATAAGTTTAACCCGCGGGCGGACCATATTCATTTGTACCTTCCTGTGATGGTCGGCTTAGCCACCAGATCATCAGCACCGAGAGTATCAGTTGAAGAACTCCCACAACCATCAAACCAGTGACGCCAAGTAGTGCCGCTGGGCCTCTCAACGCTTCAGGGTCGTCAGTCCCTTGCTCGAGGACCGAAAATACAGCGATGCCACTGAACAGCATGAACATGGTTGCGATGCTTAGTGCTGCAGGCAAAAGCAAGTACCAGCCTGGTCTTCCGGTGTCATGCAGTCGACGCCATCCAGCGGCAAGCATGGGTACGACAACGGCAAGTTGGAATATCGGGGTGAGGACTTGGCTGCTCTCTCCAGTTTCCGGGTCCGTGCCAAACAGGGAGGCGTCGATAACTGCCAAGACAACGCTGACGACAACCAGGAACAACACAAACCACCAGTACTCGGACCGCGCCGCGCGCCCGGAAAAAACGAAGTATTTTGCAAGGCATGTCTTTATTGCATCGACGAAACCCATGTCTGCGTTCTCCCTGACTACTTCGACAGGTACCTTCTGACACGAGGAGACAACTTGCAAGCTTTGGTCAACCTACTCAGATGCTGCAACTGCAACAGGCGGCTTCGTCCGCAAAGTAGACGTTCGTTCTGCCATTACCGGAAATCCGCTTTGCGGACGAAGCTGCCGGATGCTGTCGCCGCAAACATCGCGCCTCCTCACCAACAAAATCACCGGAGAGTTCGCGGCACTGCAGCGCGATTTCCCGAAAGCGGACGTTCAAGTCTACCAAATCGGGGCAACTCAAAATCGGTCGTTCGCTGCGCGAGCATCGAGCGTCTGAGTTGCGGACAGACCTGCCGTTAAGTTTTTCGCTCTCAATGACCGCTTCATGTGCTTTGCACCCGCAGCGAAAAGCACGTCGGGCTAAAGTGGCCTTTCGCTGCGAGGGCGATGGGCAACTATCGAGCCACCGAAGCCGACGTTCGCCTTTTTATTCATAGCTTGGGAAATTCCCACTAGGGTAGTCCAAACCCACCTCTATAGTTTGGGCGAGGTCATTGCACGCCTTGGTTTGATCGCGTGCAGATCGCGTCTGCTCAAACACCGGCAGGGTTCTCTACGTCGCGCCCCAAGGCTGCAAGATCAGAATATCGATCTCCGATACGATGATGTGGACGTCCTCGGGTCGCGGCCCCCAATGCGACGACAAGTTCATTCACATCAGGTGCGTCATAGATGGAAAACTGAACGGTCAGATAATGCGAGCGCCGACCCGTATCATGTTTGTCCATCAACGGGATCTGGATCTGGGTGTTTGCCGGTCCGCGCGTGTTAGTGAAACCAAGATAGCTTTTGGCATCAACGGCCTCGCGGTAGAAATTGCCAAACTGCAAAGTGTGGATCAGCGCCGAAGCGTGCTCCACTTCGCAGCTGGTTCCGGCGATGCAGGCTTTTCCGTAGGCCTCTATTGCGTCGCCCGAACCTGCCAATGTAATCAGGCGATCGGTCAGCATTTTGCCCAGAACGGGAGCCATGCGCTGGATCTCTGGCTGCAGGTCTTCGACGAACCCACGCCCCGCCCAGGGGTTTTCCACTACGGCTGCCACTCCGATCATGCGCAAGACAGGGTCAGAGGCACGTCCGCCTTCGGTATGGATGTCTTCGTCAAATGTAATGACTTTGCGCAGTTCGGGTATCATGGGAATTCTCCTGTCAGATGTGATATTTGTGATTTCCGGACAGTCTGTGCACAACGCCTTCGACTTCGGTTCCCTGATATATGCCGAAGGTGCCATGCCGGTGCTCTTGCGCGTATCTGCGCAAGAGAGAACGCTCGGCATCGTCGGACACCCGCGACAGTGGCAAGATATCAAGGGAGAAAAACGTCAACCCGGTATCGGCATCGCCCTGCACGCGCGCGTGATAGACGATGCGTTGCGCACCCGTTTCCGTGACCTGATAGACAGCATAAAGTTGCGTCAATTCTGCCTTCATCAATTCATCGCCCAGAGCCTTGAGTAAGGCCTGTGTCGAGGACGCGGATGGCAGCGTCACACTTCCGTCAGCCTCTTCTTTCAGCAGCAACCCGCCTTCGTGTGCCAAAACAGCCGCGATTGTCACATCACCTTTGGTTGCTGCTTCGGTCACCGCACGGTCCAACCCAAGATCAAAGTATGCGCCCTTGTAGTACCCCAGAGGATCCCCATCGGATGTCTCGAAGTCGAGCACACAACCAATAAGGATCAGATGATCCCCTGCATCCACCAGCCTATGTTGCGCACAGCCAAAGCTGGCAAGGGCACCATCGATAACGGGCATGTCTTGCGCATTGGGATGCCATTTGACGCTGTTGAACTTCTCTGGCGACTGCGAGGCAAAGAGGCCCGAAACCTCCTTTTGATCATCTGCCAGAATGTTGACCGTGAAATGATCACAGGTTGCGAATGTGTCGCAGGAAAGTGCAGCCTTGCCGATGCAGACCAGCAAGAGTGGTGGGTCGAGCGAGACAGAAGAGAAGGAATTTGCCGTAAAGCCACGCGGCGTGCCGTCAGACTGGCGGGTCGTGACAACCGTGACCCCCGTGGCGAAACGCCCAAAGGCGTCGCGCAGGGTGCGCTTGGTTTCCGGTGCCATGGGTGATGAGGTTGGCGTCAGGGTCTCAAGCACGTCATTGTCCGCCCCCAGAGCGGGTGGCGGGTTCAATGTCCCATGCCCGTGCGCGCCAAAGCGCAGCGGGTTGGCGGCAACCGTCCAGGGCCTCGTTTCAGCATCCGGGCCGTGCACCTGTGTGAGCATTTTACGAGCCTCGATATGGGGGTCGCGGGCAATGTCCTGAATGGTGTTTAATGGGCCAAAGGGAACCTCACCGCCCAGTGTTTTGGTCAGCTCAGCTTTGCTCAGCTTTGAGAACCAGCCTGAGACCAGGCGGTCAACCTCACCCGCGTGGGCAGCCCGTGCGCTGCGCGAGGCAAACCGGGGATCAGTACCAAGGGCAGGCTTCCCCATCAGCTCAGTCAAACGGCGCCAAAACGCATCGTCGACGATGCCAAGCGCCACGTGCCCGTCCGCTGCCGGGTACAATCCGAACGGGCTGAGAAAGGGGTGCCCGTTGCCTTCGGGCCCCGGCACCTTGTCGGTGTAATCATGAAGGTAGACCATGCGCTCGCACAAAGAGATCATGGCGTCGTACATGGCCACGTCGACGAACTGTCCTTTGCCGGTTGCTTCCGCCTCGCGCAAGGCGGCCATGATGCCAAAAGCCATCATCATGCCGGTGAAGATGTCGCCGACGCCGGGGCCGGTCTTGGTGGGGCTGTCGGCGTTCGGCCCGGTGATGGACATCAATCCGCCCATAGCTTGCGCTACCACGTCATAGGACGGCCAGTGCGCATATGGGCTTGTCCCTGTGCGCGGATCGCCAAATCCTCTGATTGCCGCATAGACGATTCTTGGGTTCAGCTCGGCGAGTGTTTCATAAGAAAGGCCCAGGCGATCCATCACGCCGGGCCGAAAGTTTTCGACAATGACATCCGCAGTGGCGGCAAGCGCGCGAAACTGGTTCTTTCCCCCATCTGATTTCAGGTCCAGTTGGATGCTCTTCTTGCCGCGGTTCAAACTGACGAAGTAACCGGCCCAGTTGTGATCGGGATCATCGTCGCGGAATGGGCCATTGCCACGGCTCGTATCGCCCGTACCCGCTTCGATCTTGATCACCTCTGCACCGTGATCCGCAAGGTGCATGGTGCAGTAAGGGCCGGATAACATGCGGCTCAGATCAAGCACGCGCAGACCTTTCAGGATTTGTGTGCTCATATGGCCATTTCCAGACCATCAAGAAAGCCGCGCAGGGGGGCGTTCACGGCGTCGGGGTTTTCGGCCAGCGCCATGTGACGGAGACCCGAAAGGATAACAGCCTTTGATTGCTCAATCTCTGCGGCTATGGCGCGGGTCATTTCGGGGCCGTTGCCATAGTCTTCGTCGCCGGTGATCACCAGTACAGGACAGCTGATGGGCGGCGTTGGGGCCACGATTTCGTCGATGCCATCCGCCAATACACGATAGATCGTGTGATAAATGCTAATGTCGTTTGCCTTTACCCAGCCGCGCACGGTGTCCATCATTGCCGGGTTGGCCTGTCGGAAATTTGCCGTAAACCAGCGTTCCAACGCGGCCTCCACAGTGGCTTGTGGTCCGTCTCGGCGGGCTTGATCGACACGTTTTAGAATAGCAGCCTGAGCCGCATCGGTGCGTTTGTGGGGTGAGTGCAGGATTGCCAGTGCGTCCGCCCTGGCCGGACGGTCCTGCGCAAACCGACGCGCGATCATGCCGCCAAGGGAAAACCCCACCAAGGTCGCTGAGCGGACATCACAGTGATCCAGTAGGGCCGCCAGTTGATCCGAAAACAGCGATAGACTCGGCCTCGCGGGCGGCGGTGTACTTTGTCCATGTCCGAAAAGGTCATAGTGCAGCACGCGGTATTGATCACTCAGCGCGGGGGTCGTCCACTGCCAACAGTCATGGTTCAGACCCAGGCCGTGGATCATCACCACGACCGGCCCAACCCCAGGCCCAGCCCAGCTGTAGGCAGTACCATCAGGCGCCTTAAGCATCGTCTAACGGGCGGTAGGCGACCACCTCGACCTCTACCCGGACATCGACCAGCAGATCGCTGACCACCGCCGACCGAGTGGGCGGTTCTATTGGAAAGTACTCCCCGTAGACCGCATTGAAACCGGGAAAGTCGCTGCGATCCCGCAACCAAACCATCGCTTTGATCACATCATCGCGGGTGCAGTCCGCCAGCGCCAGCGTGGCGGTGATGTCATCCAGCACGGCGCGGGTTTGCTCCTTTACCGTGCCGGTGGTCATAGGCGCGCCATCTTTCATGGGGATTTGCCCGGTCAGATACACAAAATCACCCGCCCGTATGGCACGCGACAGGGACAAGACCCGCCCGCCAATTTCAAGCGGGCCGCCAATCACTTGCTTTTTCTTCGCCATAAATACGGCCTCCCTTGCGGCAAGCCTGCCTTGATCCATCAAAAGCGCTTTCAGATTTTTCGACAACCTTTGTCGTAATTTCGTGCACATGTGACGCAAAAGCGGAGATGAATGAGAGGGTAACAGAGGGGGGATGCAGGCCATGGGTGAAATCACCAACTACCAAATGCTGATCGACGGACAGTGGTGTGATGCAGAGGACGGCGGCACCTTTGACAGCGTGAACCCCGCTGATGGCAACGTCTGGAGCCGTGTGCCCGAAGCGACCGAGGCTGACGTGAACCGTGCAGTTGAGGCCGCACATGCCGCATTCACAACCGGACCCTGGGCAGGCATGACGCCGACGCAACGGGGCAAGTGCCTGCGCAAGCTGGGCGATCTGCTGGCGGAACATTCAGAAGCATTGGGGCGCACGGAATCCATTGATACCGGCAAGATGCTAAAGGAGACCCGCTGGCAGGCGACGTATATCGCCGAGTTCTTTCACTTCTTTGCAGGCTGTGCCGACAAGGTCAGCGGCGAAACACTGCCCATCGACAAACCCGACATGTTCGTCTTCACGAGGCGTGAACCCCTTGGGGTGGTGGCTGCCGTGGTGCCGTGGAATTCGCAACTGTTTCTGGTGGCCGTCAAGATTGGCCCGGCGCTTGCGGCTGGCAATACCGTCGTGCTGAAAGCCTCTGAACATGCCAGTGCGGCGATGCTGGAGTTTGGTAAGCTGATTGAAGAGGCGGGCATTCCCCCCGGCGTCGTCAACATCATCACCGGCCATGGGGAGCCCTGCGGCCGTGCGCTCACAGGTCATCCGCTCGTGGCCCGTGTGTCCTTTACCGGAGGGCCAAATGCCGCGCGGCATGTGCTGGAGAACGTCAAACGAAATTTTGCCGAAGTGTCGTTGGAATTGGGGGGCAAATCCCCGTTCATCGTCTTTGACGATGCCAATATCGAAAGCGCTGTAAACGCCTCTATCGCGGGCATCTTTGGCGCCACGGGGCAAAGCTGTGTGGCTGGGTCACGGCTTTACCTGCACGAAGACATTGCCGATCAATTCCTTGAGCAGATGACCGCGCTGGCCCGCCAGATCGTGATAGGGGACCCGCTGGCGGATGAGACCCAGATGGGGCCATTGTGCACCACCGGACAGTTAGAGCATATCCAACGAGAAGTGGCGCATGCCCAAACAGAAGGCGGCAAAGTGCTGGTCGGCGGCAAGCAGCCAAAGGGGATGTCTGGCCTGTTCTATGAACCCACGATCATCGAAGTCCCTCGTCAGGATCTGCGCATTGTCGACACTGAATTGTTTGGCCCGGTTCTGTCGGTGCAGCGGTTCAAAACCGAGGAAGAGGTGCTCGCATTGGCCAATGATAGCGAACATGGGCTGGCAGCAGGTATCTTTACCCGCGACAGCGCGCGCTCCCTGCGCATGGCGGGGGCAGTGCGTGCCGGTATCGTCTGGGTGAACACCTATCGGGTGGTGTCTCCGATTGCGGAGTTCGGGGGCAACAAAGGATCGGGATATGGCCGCGAAAGCGGGTTCCAGGCGATCTACGACTATACCCGCCCAAAGACGATCTGGATGAACACGTCTGATGAACCGATGGCCAATCCGTTTGTAATGCGTTGAGGGAGAGAACAATGAAATTCCAACTTGCCGTGAACATGGAGCGGATCGACGACAATCTGGACATGCAGGATGTCGCCCGTCACACGCTGGAGATGGTGCAGATCGCCGAAGAGGGTGGGTTTGATATCGTCTGGGCCGCCGAGCACCACGCGTTGGAAATGACCATCGCGCCAAACCCTTTCCAGATCCTTACTTGGTGGGCTGCCGAAACCAGCCGCATCCGTCTGGGCACGGCCGTTGCGACGGCGGCCTATTGGCACCCGATCAACCTGGCGGGCGAAGCGGCGTTCACCGATCTGATCACCGGCGGGCGGTTGGAATTCGGCATCGGTTCGGGGGCCTATCAGCGCGAGTTTGACCGAATGAGACCGGGGCTCAAGCAATCTGATGCCTGGCGTTACATGCAGGAAATGCTGCCTGCGGTGCGTGAGCTTTGGAAGGGCGACTACGAACACAACGGGGAATACTGGCAATTCCCGACCTCGACCTCAGTGCCAAAGCCGCTTCAGAAGGAGGTGCCGGTCTGGGTCTCTGCGCGCTCACCCATCACCTATGACTACGCTATGCGGGAAAGGTGCCATGTGAACTGCTGGCCGTTCACACGTCCCTTTGCAGAGGCCGAACTCTACAAGAAACAACTGGATGAGGCGATTGAAAAGGCCGACAACGGCTGGGTGCCACGCTTCGCCTTGATGCGCCATTCATGCGTTTATGACAACGCAGCCGATGGTGAAAACGCGATGCGGGCGATCCGCCGCCTGCTGAGCCAGTTCGAAAACCTGTTTCGCAATCTGGGCGATGTGAAGGACGGCTTCCCCGCCTCCATCCCGCTGGATGAACTGGAGGGACGGGAACAATACGACCCCGTGATGTTGGAGGAGAACTTGATGTTCGGTTCTCCCGACCGGGTCATCGAAAAGCTGAAGCGCTATCAGGCGCTGGGTGTGAATGAGTACATCTATTACGCCTCCATGGGGCTCGATCACGCTTCACAACAGAAATCCCTGCGCATGTTCGTCAACGAAGTAATGCCAGAATTCAAAGAGGGATAAGCAGATGTCAGACGGCGTTAAGGTTCACCGCGAGGGTCATGTTCTGGAAGTCACGCTGGAGCGCGGCAAGGTGAATGCCATTGATGTGCCCACGTCACAGGCGCTGGCTGCAGCCTTTCAGGAGCTGCACGAAGACAAGGATCTGCGCTGCGCGATCCTGACCGGTGGTGGAGAGAAGATATTCTCGGCTGGGTGGGACCTAAAGGCGCTCAATGACGGAGAGATGCAGCTCGATAATTGGTGGGAGACCGATGACTACGGCTTTGGCGGCTTCACCGGGCTCACTGAAAACTGGGCGCTGAACAAGCCCGTAATTGCTGCGATCAATGGGTTGGCCATTGGTGGCGGGTTCGAGATGGCGTTGGGGTGCGACCTGCTGATCGCCGCCGATCACGTGGAATTCGGGCTGCCGGAAATGCCCCTAGGCATCGTGCCGGACGCGGGCGCGCTGCAACGATTGCCGCGCCGCATTCCGCACAACATTGCGATGGAGATGTTCTTGCTGGGCCGCCGCATGACCGCGCAGGAAGCAGCGCACTATGGGCTGGTCAACAAGGTGGTGCCGAAAGAGCAGTTGATGGATGCTGCGCGCGAATGGGCGGCTTCGATTGCCTGGTCGGCACCGCTTGCGATGCAATCCGTCAAAGAGGTGCAGCGCGAAATCGAATGCGTGCCACTGGAGCAGGCGTTTCACAAGATGCGCACGGACCCGATGCCGATCTATCGCAAGATGCTCAAATCAGATGATGCTGCCGAAGGGGTGGCGGCTTTCGTGGAAAAGCGCGAACCCAACTTCAAAGGTGAATGATGTATCCTGATCCTATCAGCGTCACCCGCATCACCAGCATTGGCGCGGGCCCAATTGGCGGCGGCTGGGCGGCGCATTTTCTGGCCCGTGGCTATGATGTGACGGCCTATCTGCATGACACCAGTGAAACTGAAGCATTCCATTCGATCCTCAACACCGCCTGGGGCAGTCTGACGGATCTGGGGCTGGCTGAGGGCGCGTCTTTGGACCGTCTCCGCATTGTCACCGACCTTGAACAGGCGCTGGAGGGTGCGCAGTTCGTGCAGGAAAGTGCACCGGAGCGGTTGGAGATCAAACAATCGCTTTACGCACAGATGGGAGAGGTGCTGCCGCCTGACGTTGTCATCGGCTCCTCAACCTCCGGTCTGACAATGAGCGAGATCCAAGCCAAATGCGCGACCCCTGAACGCTGCGTGATCGGACACCCGTTCAATCCGCCCTACCTGCTGCCGCTGGTCGAGATTGTGGGCGGTGACAAAACTGCGCCGGATGCCGTGGTATGGGCCGGGAAGTTTTACGAAATTGCGGGCAAAGCGCCGCTGTTGATGAAAAAAGAAATCCCCGGCTTCGTCGCGACGCGCCTGCAAGAAGCGCTCTGGCGCGAGGCCTTGCACATGGTTGCCAATGGCGAGGCGACGCCGGAAGACATCGACATTGCCTTGATGAATGGGCCTGCGCCGCGCATGGTGTCCCAAGGTCAGTGTATGGCCTTTCACGTGGCCTGTGGCGCGGGCGGCATGGCGACCAATCTGGATCAGTTTGGCCCCGCGCTAAAGCTGCCCTGGACTCGGCTGGAGGCACCAGAACTCACCCGAGAGCTGCGTGGCCGCATGGTCGATGGTTGCAATGACATCGCCGGAGATCGCCACTTTGAGGATATGGCCGCGCAGCGCGATCGAGAGATTGTCGCAGTGTTGCGCGCGTTGCGCGAGGCGCGGTTGGATTAGGGACGGCCCGGAATCTCCTTAAGCGTTGAAAGGAAATCTGACAGGGAACCGGGCCAACTCGGCGCCGGTTCATTTGCAGGCCATGCCTCTCGGTATTCCGAAGGGCGGCGACCAAAGAATTTGCCAAAGGAATAGGCAAAATGTGACAGGGTGTTGAACCCTGACGCGGTGGCAATCTCGCGCACGCTGAGATCGGTGGAGATCAGCAGCAACCGCGCATTCTGCAACCGTCGCAACAAACCGAACTGCACCACAGTGCAACCGACGTGTTTCTTGAATTTCCGCTCTAGCTGTCGCTGCGAGACATCCAGCTTATCAGCGATCTCCGGCACGCTGAGCGGTTCTTCTATGTTCCCTTCGATCAGCGTCATCGCCTCACGCACCAGCGGCAGCATGGTCTCCGTGCTGCGCCCCATGGTGGACCGCTGTGACGCACCCGCGTTGCGGATCGGGTGATGCAACATTTGATCGGCAATTTCGCCCGAAAAGCCACTGCCATGGGTGCGCTCGATCAAACGAAGCATTAGATCCACGCCCGCGAGCCCACCCGAGCAGGTCATGATCTTGCCCTCGATGGTGAACAGGCATTCCTGCACATCCACCCGGTTAAAGCTTTCGCGAAAACCGCTGAGCCAGGACCAGTGGATCGTCGCCGGCTTTCCGTCCAACAGACCCGCCCGCGCGACAATATAGCAGCCAAGCTCAACCCCGCAGATACTGCTCCCCGCCCGCGCGCGCTTGCGCAGCCAAGCGGTAAGCGCGCGGTTATCGTAATGCTCCGTCCCCCAGCTGCCCAAAACAAAAATGTAATCCGCTGGCGGCAGGTTGTCCTGCTCTGCTGAAACGCGGGTTGTCATGCCATTGCTGGCCACGATTTCAGTGCCGTCAAAGGACACGATGTCCCAAGAAAACAGGGGCTCTGCCGAAAGATAATTCGCGATCCGCATCGTTTCGGTCATGGTGATCAATGTGGTTATGTTGAACCGTGGGACCACCACAAAAATGGCATGATGCACAGCGCGGGGCGTCTGCTGGGTCATGTCGATTTGCATGAGCTAAAGTCCAGATTGCATAGTGCGATTTTTCGCCAGCATAGCCGAAAGACTGTCGGATAATCGACATCTTTCTTACCCTTTCCCGCGTCAAGCTGAAAAAAATAGGGGGTTTGCCAGATGAACTATGAGGTTGTCCTGACTTGCGCCGTGACTGGCGCGGGCGATACCACGGGCAAAAGTCCGCATGTGCCCGTCACGCCGAAAGAGATCGCTAATGCGGCGATTGAGGCGGCCAAGGCAGGGGCCTCCGCCGCGCATATTCACGCGCGTGATCCCGAGACGGGCCAAGGCTCACGCGACCCGAAGCTTTTCAAGGAAATCGTGGACCGGGTGCGCGACAGTGACACCGATGTGGTGATCAATGTGACCGCCGGGATGGGCGGCGACTGGATCTCGGACCCGGCCAACCCAGCGATGCCGGGCCCCGGCACGGACATGATCGGCCCCGAGGAACGGCTCGCTCACATCAAGGAATGCTTGCCCGATATATGTTCACTGGATTGCGGGACACTGAATTTCTCTGACACGGACATGATCTATATCTCTACCCCGCCAACACTGCGGCGTATGGCGGCATTGGTGCAGGAATGGGGGGTGAAGCCGGAACTGGAAGTCTTTGACCTTGGCCATATCCGCTTCGCCAAGGCGATGGTGGATGAGGGGCTGATTGATGCGCCTCCCATGTTCCAGCTTTGTCTGGGCATTCCCTGGGGCGCGGATCAGACCGTCGAAACCATGGCTGCCATGAAAGCGCAACTGCCTGCCGGGGCCAGCTGGGCCAGCTTCGGGATTGGACGCGGTCAAATGCCCATGGCAGCGGCCTCTGTCGCGTTGGGTGGCAATGTGCGCGTAGGGCTGGAGGACAACATCTATTTGGAGCGCGGGGTTCTGGCGACCAACGGCCAGCTTGTCACCCGTGCCCGCGAGATCATTGAGCGCATGGGGGGGCGTGTGCTGACCCCGCAAGAGGCGCGCAACAAGCTGAAGTTGAGAGGCGCGGATGGCTGACCTCGCCGATACAGGCAGTTTGCAGGTGCGTAATGTCTCGAAACTGTTCGGGACATTCCGGGCAGTCAACAACATCAGTCTGGATATTCAGAAAGGTGAGTTTCTGACTCTGCTGGGCCCCTCGGGGTCGGGCAAGACCACGCTGTTGATGATGATCGCGGGGTTCCTCGATATCTCTGAAGGGGACATTGCGCTGGATGGGTCCTCCATCGCGCAAACCCCCGCGGAAAAACGCAATTTTGGCATGGTATTTCAGGGCTACGCGCTGTTCCCCCATATGAGCGTGCGAGACAACATCGGATACGCCTTGAGTGTGCGCAAACGTCCCACGTCAGAGATTAGGGCGCGGGTCGACGAGATGCTGGAATTGGTTCAGCTGCAGGATTTCGCGGACCGCAAGCCGGGGCAGCTGTCCGGCGGGCAGCAACAGCGCGTCGCGCTGGCACGTGCGCTGTGTTTTGCGCCACCGGTGTTGCTGTTGGACGAACCGCTTGGCGCGCTTGACAAGAAACTGCGGGTCGAGGTGCAGGAGCAACTCAAGGATATTCACCGCCGAGTTGGCACGACCTTCATCTACGTCACCCATGATCAGGAAGAAGCGCTGTCCATGTCGGACCGCATCGTGATCATGCGCGACGGGGCGATTGAACAGATTGGTACGCCTCAGGAGCTCTATGAGCGGCCAGTGAACCAGTTCACGGCCAGTTTCTTGGGCAAATCCAACTTCATTCAGCAAGACGGCAAAACTTACGCCCTGCGTCCCGAAAAAATCGACCTGCGCAAAGGCGCGGGCCATGCGGAGGCACAGACGAGTGGGGTGGTGCGCTCTATTACCTACTTTGGTTCAATGCAGCGCGTCATCGTGGATGCCAGCGATGGTACCGAAATCGAAGTGGACATCGATGTCTGGCGCAACAGCGAAGCCTTGAACGAAGGCGATACCGTGGACCTGTTGTGGAAAGACGAAGCTGCTGTGGAATTACAAACGGGCTAAAGCCCCAAAAACGTGTGCCGCCAAAAGGTGCCATTGAGCAAAAGTCCGGGAACTCCCGAACCCAATAGGAGGATGAAAATGCACGATAGACAATTCAAGAAAGAGATGCTGCAAGACAGCGCGCAGGCCTACAAGAAAGGCCGCATGGATCGCCGCACGTTCCTGGCGCTTTGTGGTGCCTCGGGCGTGGCGATGAGCGCCGTGATGGCAGGTGATGCCGAAGCCGCTGCTGATCACGTGGTGATGTGGAACTGGGGTGGCCAGTCTGAAGAATGCCACGGCTCCGCCATTGGCGATGCCTTCACCGCCAAGACTGGCAAGGGACTGAAATTTGACACCTCCGGCCCTCTGGAAGGCAAGATCAAGGAAATGGTCGACAGCGGCAATGTCACTGCCGACGTTGCGGACGCAGACCTTTTCAATGCCGTGTCCCTTGGGCCAACAGGCCATCTGGAACCAATTGATTACTCTGTTGTTTCCAAGGAAAAGACCCTGCCAGGCTATGCGCTGGAATATGGGGTTTCGATCATCCTTTATGGCTATGCCTTTGTCTATGACACCGAAGCCTATGGCGATAATCCCCCGCAGAACTGGGCGGATTTCTTTGATACCGCCAAATTCCC
Source organism: Ruegeria sp. CDSB013 (assembly GCF_059611165.1). Taxonomy (NCBI): domain Bacteria; kingdom Pseudomonadati; phylum Pseudomonadota; class Alphaproteobacteria; order Rhodobacterales; family Roseobacteraceae; genus Ruegeria; species Ruegeria sp. CDSB013. Next base: position 195,545 of record NZ_JBXWPA010000010.1, read on the forward strand.
GGGCATGCGCTCGCTGTACAAATGGGCCAATGGCTCGCTCGAAGCAGCACTTATGGCGGATGGCGTTGCGGGCGATGCGCTTTACCCGTTGGACATGGATCGCGCCCTCGCCAAGATCAAATCGATCAAGGACAACAGCCTTTACTGGGGCTCAGGGTCCGAGGCGCATTCCATGGTAGTGAATGGCGAAGTCTCGCTCGGCATGGTCTGGCAGAACCGGGGACGTAACATCGAAAATGACACCGATGGGCGCTACAAGCTGGTGAACAATCAGGCCATGGCGATGCCGGGGGCCTATATCGTGCCCAAGGGCAACCCCGCAGGTGCGGCCGTAATGGACTTCATCGCCACAGCGCAAGAGGTGCCTGCACAGCTGGCGCTGCTTGATTGCCTTGGTATGACGCCCTCTAACCCCGAAGCCTTCGGCCAGATCCCCGAAGATCAGCAGCCTTATGCGATCACCTCGGCAATGAACATCGACAAAATCGTTTATAACGATCCCGACTGGTGGGGGAAAAACGGCGGTGATGCGGTGAACGCCTTCCTTGAGGCGATCAGCTAAACACGCCTGATAGCCGCCCGTGTCTTCCTGCGGGCGGCCATCGATTTGGCCCAGGACATTTCATGCAAGCCTTCACCCGACATATCCACCCCGGCTGGCTGATCATCGCACCTTTGATGCTGATGGTCATAGCGCTCTATCTGGGGCCGATCCTGAACATCCTGTGGCTCAGCGTCACGGACCCGGAACCTGGATTGAGTAATTACGCCAAACTGGCGGAAAGCGATGCGCTGATCCGCATTGTCTGGACTACGGTGCGCATCTGCATCATCACCACGATGTTCAGTGTCACGCTGGGCTATTCCATCGCCTATGCCATGGTGCACTGCCACCAACGCCAGAAGAACTATATGCTGACGTTGCTTCTTGTGTCCTTTTGGATTTCCATCCTTGTGCGCACTTTTAGCTGGCTGATGCTGCTGGGGCGCAAAGGGTTGGTGAACGGTACGCTGGAAAACATTGGACTGATTGCCGAGCCCATCGCCTTTATGCGCAATGAGTTGGGCGTGCTGATCGGCATGGTGCATTACATGATCCCCTATGCGGTACTGCCACTGCTGGTCTCGATGCAATCGCTTGATACGCGTGTGATGGATGCCTCGCGCAATCTGGGCGCCAGCAGCACGCAGACCTTCTGGCGCATTTACCTGCCACTGACCCTGCCAGGGTTGGTGGCTTCGACCCTGCTGGTCTTCATCCTGAGCCTTGGGTTTTACGTCACCCCTGCCGTATTAGGCGGTGGCAAAGTGCTCATGGTGGCAGAGTACATTTCTGTGCAATTGCTGGTCACCCTGAAGTGGGGCACAGCCGCGATGCTGGCGGCAATCATGCTGACGGGCGTTCTGGCGATGCTGTGGATCATGTCGCGTTTCATGAAGCTCAGCACCGTGTTTGGGGGGGCTGCACGATGACATCAGGTCTGTTCTCCAAGTTCAACCGCGTGGGCGCATGGGTTTTGTTGCTGTTTCTGGTGACGCCCGCGCTGATCGCCATTCCCGTATCACTGACGCCAAAGCGTTTTCTGTCTATGCCAAAGGGCGAATTGTCCCTGCGCCATTTTCAAAAGCTGTTCACTTCCGAGGAATGGCTGTCGAGCTTTTTCCAAAGTGGCGTGATCGCAGTCTCGACCTCACTGCTGGCAACATTCCTTGGCACGCTCTGTGCCATTGGCCTGTGGCGGGTATCCTCAAAGTATTCCGAGCTGATGCGCGCCTTCCTGCTGCTGCCGCTGATCATCCCGCAGATCATTTCTGCCATGGCGTTCTATCGACTGTGGATCCCGCTTGGCCTGTTGGACAGCTACGCCGGGCTGATCCTCGCGCATACGATCTTGGCAGCCCCCATGGTGCTGATCACAGTCAGCGCCTCGCTGGCGACCTTTGATCCCAAATTGGAACAAGCCTCCAAGAACCTTGGTGCTTCGAACTGGACCACAATGCGCCTGGTGATCCTGCCCTCAATCAAACCGGGGGTCTTTGCCGGAGCGCTTTTTGCCTTCATTCTCAGCTGGGATGAAATTGTCGTGACGCTGTTCATCTCCAAATACACCGTCTACACCCTGCCGCGCCGCATGTGGAACGGCATCCGCGAAAACACCGATCCGACGGTAGCCGCCGCCGCTGTGGTGTTGATCGCCATCACGCTTATTGCCTTCGTGATCTTTTCGATCATGTCCCGTCGTAACGACAAGTCCGAAGCCCCATAAAGGAGGCGCCTTATGAACATGGAAGCCAGTGTTGAAACCGACCTGCTGATCAGCACCGTCCGCCGCTTTGTGGAAACAGAAATGTATCCACACGAGGAGGAAGTGGACCAGATGGGCTATGTCCCCGAAGAGATTGGCCGTCAGATTGAGGCGAAGGCCCAGGAGTTGGGACTGTTTGCCTGCAACTTGCCCGAAGAGGTCGGGGGCGGAGGCCTTGGTTACGGGCCTATGTCCTTGATTGAACGCGAGTACGGCAAGACCAGCCATGCCCTGCAAAGCTGGGCTGCGCGTCCCACGGAACTGCTCATGGCTTGCGAGGGCGATCAGCGCGAACGTTACCTTTTCCCCGCGGTGCGCGGTGAAAAACGAGAGTTGTTCGCCCTGACGGAACCGGACGCGGGGTCGGACGTAATGGGTATGAAAACCAACGCCCGGCGGGATGGAGATGACTGGATCCTGAATGGTTCAAAGCATTTCATCTCTGGCCCCTGTATGCCCGATTTTGCGATCGTTTTTGCTGCGACGGGTGCTGACGAAACGCCACGTGGACCGCGCAAACGGGTGACGGCCTTTTTGGTGGACGTTGGCACACCGGGCTTTGACTGCCGCGAAGGCACCAAATGTGTCAGCTATCGCGGCTACAAGACGTTTGAACTGCACTTCGATAATGTGCGCCTTGGTCCGGGGCAGGTGCTGGGGGAAGAAGGGCGTGGTCTTGAACTCTCTGGCAAATGGCTGGGCATGGGGCGCATCTGGGTGGGGGCGACCTGTTGTGGCAAGGCGGAGCGCATACTGGAGATGGCCACCGAATGGGCCGCGTCCCGAAAGCAGTTTGGCAAACCCATCGGGGCGTTTCAGGCCACCGGTTTCCGGCTTGCAGATGGCGCTATTGGATTGCGCGCAGCCGACCTAATGGTCAAAGACGCCGTGGCGCGTGCCGAACAGGGCGTGATGAGCGATGCGGATGCGGCGATGATCAAGGTCTTTTGTTCAGAAATGCTGGGCAAGATCGCCGATGATGCGGTGCAGATCTACGGTGGCATGGGGCTGATGGAGGAAATGCCGATCCAACGCTTCTGGCGCGACAGCCGACTTGAGCGGATCTGGGACGGCACCTCTGAAATTCAACGCCACATCATCACACGCTCCATCCTGCGGCCCCTGGGTGCATGACCCCAAAGAGACGCGCCAACTTTGAGCGGCTTCTCAAGCCGCGCTCCATCGCTTTTATCGGCGGGCGGGATGCGACCATTGCCGTAAGAGAGGCGCGCAGGCGTGGGTTTGCAGGGCAAATGTGGGCGGTGAACCCCAGGCGAACAGATCTGAAGGGGGTGCCTTGCGTGCCCTGTATCGCTGATCTGCCTGAAGCGCCTGATGCTGTCTATCTGGCCATTCCCGCAGGTGGTATTGTCGCCGCATTGGGCGAATTGGCTGAGATGGGCGTCGGTGGCGTGGTCTGTTTTTCTGCAGGATTCAAGGAAACCGGCGATGCGGCGGCAGAACAGGCGCTGATCGAGGCAACCGGTGACATGGCCCTCATCGGTCCCAATTGTTACGGTTTGATCAACTACATCGACAACGCAGCACTTTGGTCTTTCGAACACGGTGGCTGGTCACCCGGTTACGGTGCAGCGATTGTCACCCAATCGGGCATGTTTTCCTCTGACATCACCATGTCTGCGCGCTCCTTGCCACTGGCATATATGGTATCGGCAGGCAATCAGGCGGTTCTGGGGTTAGAGGACTTTCTTGACGCCTTCGCTGATGACCCGGCAGTGCGTGCTATCGGGCTGCATATTGAGGGCCTTCAAGATATTCCCGCCTTTGAACGCGCCGCCCTGAAAGCCATTGAGCGAGGCGTGGCTGTGGTTGCGCTCAAGACAGGCAGCTCTTCAATCGGCGCAGCTCTGACTGTCAGTCACACGGGATCGCTGTCGGGGTCAGACGCGCTCTATGAGGCGTTGTTTGCGCGCACGGGCGTGATCAGTGTCACCAGCCCCGCGCAGTTTCTGGAAACGCTGAAGTACCTTTGTGTGGTCGGCGCGCCCAAGGGGCCAAGCGTTGCGGGTTTCACCTGTTCGGGGGGCGGCGCGACGATGCTGGCCGATCACGCGGAAAAGATCGGGCTCACGTTCTCGGCTGTCCGCGCAACGGAGCATGCGGCCCTGGTGGATCTGCTGCCAGACATCGCAACAGTGTCAAACCCGCTGGATTACACCACACCGATCTGGGGGCAGGCCGAATTGACCTATCCGGTCTTCGTCAAAGCGATGGACGCCGTAGGGGCCGAAGCGGCAGTTCTGGTGCAGGACTATCCTGCAGAAGGGCTAGATGCCTCCAAGATCTATTACCAAAACGATGCCAGCGCCTTTGCACAGGCTGCCTGCGATCGCGGAATCCCGGCAGCGATTTGTGCGACCCTGCCGGAGAATCTGGACAAGGTCACCCGCCGTTATCTGATCTCGATCGGAGTCGCGCCGATGCAGGGCATTCACGAAACGCTCAACGCCATGCAAAGCGCCAGCATTTGGGCCGCGCGACGTAATCGCATTCTGGCGACAAGGCCGGAGCCACTGATTGCCGGAACCCCGCCTGGCTCACTCGGCATGCTGACTGAGGACGCGGGCAAGGCCTGGCTTGCAGAGCGCGGTTTCACGATCCCTTCGGGCCGGACAACGACGGCTCAAAAAGCCGAGGTGGCCGCAAAAAAGATCGGCTATCCGGTCGCGCTCAAGATGATGTCTACCCGGCTGGCCCACAAGAGTGAGGCAGGCGCGGTTGCTCTGGGCATTGCCGATGGCGCCGCGTTAAAGCAAGCACTTGATCAAATGAACACGGCTGTCACTGCCTATGATAAGCAGGCCGTGAGCGATAGCTACCTGATTGAGGCCATGTCGCCCACGCCTGTTGCAGAGATGATTGTCACCTTGCGCAATGACCCGCAGTTTGGCGCAGCACTGGTGCTGGGCAGTGGCGGAGTTTTGACCGAACTGGTTGGGGATGCCACAACGGTCCTTCTGCCCTCCACGCAGGACGATATCGCCAGTGCTCTGAAATCGCTCAAGATTTTTCACCTGTTGGAAGGCTTTCGAGGCCGTCCACGCGCCGATATAAACAAGGTGGTCACCGTGCTGAACGACCTTTGTGATGCTTTCCTGCAGGCCCGCGAAAAGGTCAGCGAAATTGAGATCAATCCGATGTTTGTCTATGCTGACCACGTTGTCGCCGTCGACGCGTTGATCCACGAGAATTGCACATGAGCAGGTTGAAGGTAGCCCCCAACCCCGATCTGACCGTGGGGCCAGACAACAAGCAGCGTTGGAATCAGCCTGCCCACCGCCGCCATGGATTTCACAACGCGCACCGCCTGTTCCGACGCACCCTGATGGTGCGTTCGCGAAATGTGTTGATGCTCGAAGAGGCCCACCAGGACCTGACAGCAACCGTGCCCGCGTTGGCGGACCTTCTGGCACATCCCGCCTTCTCTGCGTTTTGCTGCCTACGGGACGGGCAGGTGATCATGGAACAGGCCGCACCAGATTTTGGGACAGACCGACCGCATTCGATCCAATCCATTACAAAACTGCACATTCACCTGATTATGGGACAGTTGATCGGCCAAGGGTTCGTCTCGCCTGACGCAAAGGTTGCACAGTATTTGCCCGATATTGGATCTGGCTACCGCGAGGTTAACGTTCAGGCTCTCCTGGATATGGCAGTCAGCAATGATTTTACCGAAGACTATGATGACCCGCATGCGGATTGCTATGATGAAGAGATTGCCCTGGGCTGGCGCCTACCCACCGAGGATCAGGAGGAAATCTCGCTCAAGGACTTTGCTTCCAGAATTAGGGGGTTCAGAGAGACAGAGGCGCGAACAGTAGCGGAGTACAAGTCGGCCAACACAGATGTGCTGACATTGATCGCAGCGCAGGTTTGCCCCGTCCCACTTACAGCACAAATTGAACGGATTGCAGATGCCGTTGGTTACGAGGGCGCCTTTCACATCAGCCTGAGCAAAGATGGTTTCCCTGCCTTTTCCGGTGGGGGTTGCCTGAGTGCTCGGGATCTCGCACGGTTTGGCCTATTTCTTGCGCGCGGCGGTCTTGATCTGTCTGGAAACGCATGTGCCAATGCAAATTTCCTCCGCCAAAGCCTGACCCGCTCAGCACCATCTCTGACACCGCCAAAAGAATGGCTGCGCTACTCCAACCATATCATGACCGACGGACGGGTGGTTGCGCATGCCGGTTACGGTGGCCAGTTCCTGATGGTGGACACGGTCACTGGCACGTCATGCGCGTTCCTGAGCGTTCTCGAAAACGACGCCGGGTATGATGACACCTTCATGAGCAACGTCGCGCAGGTTCTGCGACACGTCTGCTGCGCCGAAACCGCATAGGATTCAGGTATAGTAGCAAATGTCTCGCGCCATCTTTTCCAAGTTCGCCCGTTATCATAAATGACATCTGGAAGAACACTTTTCCTGACGCAGCGCGTGTGTATCCTTCTGTTTTCAGGCTACCTCTTGCGAAGCTCTGAGATTCATGAACGAACGACCGGTTCGTTGAAATCAGAAATTTTTTGGGCATCACAAATGAATGCCCGGTAATGTGCCGCCTTGATTGGAGCCAATGTCGGCTTTCCGCGATTCCAAGCCATTGGTGCGAGGTGCAGCATCCGGTATTCTTGGGCTCTGAGCCGTCGATCAGCCCGGTTTGTGCGAAGGGTGGCTTGTGGAAGACGAATGTCAGCACGATTGGCCAAGCCGATGAAATCGCCGGGTCATCTCGTTTTTCCTAAAGTCTGCTTACGGGAACAGGCTCAACCTTCGACCGCTGCACTGCCGCATGTCTGCTTCGAGCCCAATCTGCTCATTCATGAAAGGTGCGGCATCCGTCACGAAGGGCGGGAAGCGGTTCTCTGATCGCGGTATTGTCAAGGGCGTTGGATTTGTTGTCCGCCGGGGTCTTGGTTCTCTCCGAAGTCA
>NZ_JBXWPA010000011.1:0-201313 GCF_059611165.1 Ruegeria sp. CDSB013
TCGACAACGCATATGGCGACAGAAACCTAATCTGCACATGCCCCCCAATGGACGCTTACGAAGAAGCCGCTGAGTAAATTTGGAGCCCCCGTTTCAAAGCGGGGGTTTATCCTAGGGTGTGAAGCCAACGGGCACGCCAAATGGCGGTGTGTCCACGCTGGTACCGGTAAGGGCATGCAGAAATTCGACGAGGCTGTTGATCTCATCTTCAGACAATTCCAGCGGGGTAATGTCGATTTTGCTGCGTACACGCTGCATTTCAAATCGGTCGTGCCGTACAAGGAAATCTGCCTTTTGTAGCCATGGTACGTTGGGCAGTGCTGCCGTCTCGGGTGTCCAATTTGCGAAACTTGCTACAGGGTCCAAATGATGGCGGATCATGCTTTCGAGATCCGGGAAGGCTCCGTTGTGGCCGTAAGGTGCGGTCAGGGCCACGTTGCGCAGCATCGGAGTGCGGAAGCGATAGGCATCCTCTAGCCGGTCACTTTCGCCCATACGTCCAACGTCCCTGACATAAGGGTCCCACTGCCGGGTTCGGCCGGGACCAAAGGGCGGCAGGGCCAGAGCGTGAAACTCCTGATCGGACATCAGCGGGCCAGAATGGCAGGCCGAACAACGGGCTTTGCCGTAGAATAAATCCATCCCATTCACTTGTTCCGGCGACAGGGCATTGGTGTCCCCGGCTAAATATCGATCAAACGGGCTGTCAGTGCTGCGCCATTCAATGGCCATGAAGGCGGCCAACGCGTTGGCGATCTGTGTGATCGAGATGTCTTCGGTCGTTTCAACATCATCATACGCGGCCATGATGGCCGGGCCGTAACGAGGATCGGTACGGACGCGTTTGGCCAATATTGGCCAGCCTTTGTCGATCCGGTCATGTACGGCCCCAGTTACCTGGTTCTCGGCCACGTTACCCGCCATTTCGAACTGCGAAGTCAGCGGGAAAAGCGCCTGCGCGGCCAGCAGTGAATTCAGCCCCTCGGGCAACCATTCCTGTGCAGGCGAGTTGAAGCCATTGCCATAATCATCCGAAATACTCAGGCGGCCATCGTGGAACAGGGTGTGAATGTCCTTTGCCCCAAGATTCCAAAGGCCCGGAGAATTTCGGGGGATACGTTTTCGAATCTTGTCGGCTCCGGTGCCTGGAGTGCGGTCGGGTCCCAAGCCCTGACCGCCTTCGCCGATGCCCAGCGACAATCCATCGGATGTTCCGAAATCGGGGTGATGGCAATGGGCGCAGGCGATGTTCTGATTGCCGGACAGGATCGGGTCGTAAAACAGTTGATGACCGATGGCGGCCTGTTCCATATCAAAGAACAGGAAATCGTCATCTGTCAGCGGTCGTGGTAGCTCTTGCGCCATTGCCATCCCGGCCCAGAGGAAAGCAGCCATCCCATGCGCCAGTTTGTTTTTGCCTTTTGTCTTTTTACCACCCCGGCGCTGGCCGAGTTGGAACAGGCCCGTGACATGATGGAGGCGGGTGAGTTCGAAGCCGCGCGCGAGGAACTTTGGCCTGCCGCGCGTTCTGGCAACGCCGAGGCCGAGGAACTGATCGGAGTGATGTACGGCCTTGGTTTGGGTGTCGAGCAGGACTATGAAAGAGCGTTTGAGTGGTATCTGCGGGCCTCGATGAAGGGGCATCCCGGGGCGCAATCCGGCGTCGGCTGGTATTATGAACTGGGCCTTGGCATGCCCGCGCCTGATTTGGTGCGGGCTTACATGTGGTACACGCTCAGCGCCATTGGCGGCGATCCCGACGCGGCGATCAGCCTTGAGGAAGTGGTCAAGAAAATGTCGCCGGAGCAGATTGAAAGGGCGCATGTTCTGGTCAACGACTACAAAGGGTGGATGTACCCGTTTCGGTGAAAGGGCCGGGCCACAAGGCCCGACCCACAATTGATTAGTTCAGGTCCGCATCGCGCGACGCATTGATCTCGCCTTCCGCAATCGAAACGGCTTCGGTCAGCGCGGCAAAGATCTCATCACCACGAGCTACGTTGGACTGGAACCACTCGTAAACAGGCGTGGCCGCATCTTTGAACGCGGCTTTCTGATCGGGTGTCGGGACGTAGAGGTCACCGCCGCCCGCAACGAAATCTTCATAAGCCTGGATCGACTTGCGCTTGGGCGAGGCAAAAGTGGCCTGCTGCAGCGCATAGAAACCGTCGACGACCACGCGGCGCAGATCTTCGGGCATCTCCTGGAACTTGGCGTTATTCATCCACCACAGCGCACCCATATAGGCGTGGCCGTCCAGCGTAACATATTGCAGACCCGCATCCGGGAATTTCATGCCCATGATATCTGTGATGCCGTTCTTGGATCCTTCAACAACGCCGGTTTGGAAGCTTGTGAACAGCTCGGGCCACGGGATCGGGGTCGGCGAAGCGCCCAGTGCCTTGACCAGTTCCTGCGGTAGGTCGGCGACCACGGTGCGGATCTTCAGTCCTTCCATGTCGGCGGGCTCGGCAATGCGGCGTTGCGTGTTGGCAAAGTTGCGCCAGCCGCCAGTGTTGCCGATCGTCATCAGGCGGATGGCACCGCCGGAATCCTCCAACGCCATTTCGCGCATTGTGCGCGTGAAATCACCAGACAGAACACGCTCAGCGACACGGTCATCGGCCATCAGGTAGGGCAGGTCGAGGACCTGAACGTAGGGGAAGATCCCCGAGGCACCGCCCGAGGTGGAGATGTAGATGTCGATGGTGCCATCAGCAACGCCCTGCAGGCATTCCGCACCATTTGAACACAGCTGTGTTCCGATAAACAATTCGACCTCGATCGCGCCGTTCGAGGCCGCTTCGACGAAGTTCTTGAAGACGATCAGACCGTCATAATCTTCATCGTTTTCATTAGAGTTTGCAGTCGCGCGCAGCGTGTAGTCAGCTGCAGTTGCCGCGATGGCGGTTGCGGCAACCAGCGATGTCGCTAAGGCTGCTGTTTTGATAAATCTTCCGAGCATGCGTTTCCTCCCTGTGATACTCAGTCAGTTTGCAAATCCCGTTATGCGTGGGATCGTCATGGATAGTGCGGGGATATAGGTGATCAGAAAGATCACTATGATTTCGACGGCCAGGAATGGCAGGATTGCCTTGGCGATGGTTTCAACTTTTTCGCGTGACACGGCGGCGGCCACAAACAGGACCAACCCCATAGGCGGTGTCGCAAGGCCCACGGTCAGGTTGACGCTCATGATGATGGCAAAGTGGATCGGATCGACGCCAAGGCTGGTAAAGATCGGGGCCAGGATCGGGCCAAGGATGATGATCGCGGGGCCTGCGTCCAGGAACATGCCTACGATGAACAGCAACAGGTTGATCAGGAACAGAAGGATCAGTGGGTTTTCCGAAAGGCTGAGGATCAACTCGGCCAGTTGTTCAGGCGCGTGGCTGAGGCTGACCACGGTTTTGAAGGCCATCGCCGCGCCGACCAGCAACAAAACGACGGCCGAGGTCAGACCCGCATTGCTGAGAATTTCAGGCACCTCTTTCAAGGTCAGTGTGCGCAAGACAAAAAAGCCGATGATGAACGCATAGCCCACAGCAACCGCCGCGGCCTCGGTTGGAGTGAAGATACCACCCAGAATACCTCCCAGAATGATGACTGGCGTCAGCAGGGGGAAGAACGCTTTAAGGCTGGCCTGACGTCGCTCGCCCCAGGTGTATTTTCGGCTGGCGACCGGGAAGTCGTATTTGTCGGCCATGACCTTAATCATCAGCATCAGGCCAACACCCACCATGACGCCCGGCACGATCCCTGCAAGGAATAACGCTGCAACGCTTTCGCCCATGACATAGGCGTAGATGATCATGATGCCCGAGGGTGGAATGATCGGTCCGATCACCGAACTGGCCGCTGTGATCGCGGCGGCGAACTTGCGGGTATAGCCCTGTTTCTCCATCGCTGGGATCAGCATTGAACCCAGCGCCGACGTATCGGCCACGGCTGAGCCTGACAGCCCGGCAAACAGGATCGAGCTGAGTACGTTCACATGGGCCAGACCGCCTCGAAAGTGGCCCATCAGCGCCTGACTGAATTCAACCAGCCGCAGCGTGATGCCGCCCCGGTTCATCAGCTCTCCGGCCAGCATGAAGAAGGGGATCGCCATTAGCGGAAAGCTATCCATGCCGTTATAGACATTGCGATACAGCAGCGTGATGTCGGCCGTCTGACCGTTCAGCCAAAGCAGAATGCCGGGCGCGGCCAGCAATGCGAAAAAGACCGGCAGACCGATCAGCAGAAACACCAGAAATGTGGGTAGGAACCATATCAGCATCTATTCGGCCCCTACAGGTGCATCGGCAATATCCGGCAGCAGATGTCCGCCGCCCAACAGGGTTACGACGGCGCGCAGGATCAGCTCGATATTGACTGAGATCAGCAGGACGACCCCCACCAGAAGCGAGGCCATCATCCAGCTGCGCGGGATGCGATACCACTCGTCAAACCCAAAGGACGTTGGCAAATACAGTGCAGCGGTGGCGAACTTGCCGCCAAACCCGGTGACCTCGGACCAGCCGATTTTGACAGCCACCACCAAAACGGCCAGCGAAACCAGCAGCAGCAGGATGTTCAGGGTTTGCCCAATCCCACGCGGCAGCATCAGGGGCACCATGTCGATGGCGACAAACCCGCCGCGCCGAAATGCAGTGGGGGCCATCAGGCCAGTCATCCATAACATGCAGAACCGAGCGGCCTCATCCGGCCAGGGCAGCGCGTTGCCCAAAACGTATCTGAAGAACACCTGTATCAGGATTGCGATCACCATCAGTGCAATCGCAACGACACCAACCGCGCGGCCCAATCGCAGCACGGCTTCATTTACAAACGCGATCGGCGCAAGCACCGACGTCAATCCGCCCATGCGGATCCTCCCTTTTCAGCCGCGGGTTTTCACCGCGACAGTTATTCCGCGCTTACTGGTGCGCGAATTGGCCGAGCTTTCCGGCGTAGAAGGTCAATGCGTCTCCGTCCGCCATACTGGCACGCAGGACCTTTCCAATAACGATAACGTGGTCGCCAGCGTCGTGATAAGCGTGTTGCTCACATTCGAAACGGGCCAGACAATCCGGCAGCAGCGGGGTTCCATTTTCACAGCGCTCGTGGTCGATATCCTGAAGCGCAAACGCGTCTTTCGAACATCCAAAGCAAAGCTCGGCCTGTTCCGCTGAAAGGACGTGAACACTGAAATGCCGTGCTTCTTGGAAATAACGGAACCGGCGCGAGTTGCGATCGCCTGCCCACATGACAAGTGGTGGGTCCAGCGAAAGGGACGAGAAACTGTTGGCGGTGATGCAAACCGGCCCGTCTGTGCTGTCGCAGGTGACAACAGTGACACCGGTGGCAAAACGACCAAAAGCGTCGCGCAAGGTTCGGGTATCGTCCCTGTGGGGAACGAATGTGCGGGTCATGTCCTTTGAGATTGCATTCATCATGGTACCTCATGCCCCAGTGCCGCCTCATACAGGCGGTACCAGCTCTCGCGATCCAGATTGACTTTCAGCGCGTCAGAGATGCGCTTGATCCTGTCCAGATTGTTGGTGCCCAAGACCGGAAGAATGCCTGCAGGGTGGGCCAGAAGAAACGCCACCGCCACGGCAGCGCGATCCACGCCGAATTCCTCGGCGATTTCGTCCGCTACAACCCCGACCGGAGGGTTTCCAGCCATCAGCAACCCGCCACCCAAGGGTGACCATGCCATCACCGGCTGGCTATGCTGCTGATGAAACGCAAGATCCCCGTTGGTGAAGGGGCCGATTTCGCCCAGAGAAATCTCGATCTGGTTGGTCACCAGTTGGGTTTTCATCGCCGATTGCAGCAGGCTCCAGTCCCATGGGCGGAAATTCGACACGCCAACCGCGCCGACCTTGCCGCCGGCGACGACTTCGTCCAGCGCGGCACCTGTTTCGTGATGATCCATGAATGGATCGGGGCGGTGAATCAGCAGCAGGTCGATATGATCGATGGCCATTTCGGACAGCGATGTCTCAACCGATTTCAGTATATGCCCGCGCGACGTGTCATAGTATTTGCACTTGGCGTCCGCATACCGACCCATCGGTGCGACGATGTCACATTTGGTGACGATTTCCATTTGCTGACGCAGGCCCGGATTTGCGCGTAAGGCGTTGCCCAGAACGGCCTCGGCCGCGTAGCCGCCATAGATATCGGCCTGATCGAAGGTGGTGATGCCCTGATCCAGACAGGCCTGAATCTTGGCCTCGACATGACCCGTCGAAGTGTCGTCGTCGTCGCCCAGTCGCCACATGCCATAGACAAGGCGGCTCATATCCAGCGAGTCAGATAGTTTCACACGTTGCATCAGCGACGAACTCCGTTGCCCAGCGGCGTGGCCGGGGTATTTGCAGGGACCCTTCCGTAGGCTTCGGGAAGGGAACAGGTTTTCAGATTAGGCATAACACGGCTGCCAAAATGGCGAGCTTCGTCCATGTGCGGGTATCCCGAGAAGATGAAGGCGCGGATGCCCATCTTCTGATACTCTTCGATCTTGGACATGACCTGATCGGTCGATCCGACCAGAGCGGCGCCGCACCCGGACCGCGCGCGGCCAACGCCGGTCCAAAGGCCGGGTTCGACATAGCCGTATTCATCCGCAAGATCCCGGTTCTTGGCCTGATGCGCGACGCCCAGTGATGTCGAATCCAAAGCACGCTCACGGATGGCGCGACCATATTCGTCGTCGAGTTTTGAGACGATGTAGTCGGCGTATTCCTGCGCTTCGGCCTCGGTATCGCGGACGATCATGTGCACGCGCAGGCCGTAATCGAGTGTGCGGTTGTAGTTCTCGGCAACCGCGTGGACGGCTTTCATCCGTTCGGCCAGTTGATCCTTGGTTTCGGGCCACATCAGGTAGACGTCGCAATGCTCGCCACACAGATCCAGAGCGGATGGGGAATAACCACCAAAATACAGCAGCGGGCCACCTGCCTGATATGGCTTCGCCGGGTCGGTCGTGAGCCCTGAGAAGTTATAGACCTCACCCGCATGGTTGATCTCATCCTGCGTCCACGCCTGTTTCAGGATTTCCACCACTTCGCGCGAGCGCTGGTAGCGATAGGCGCTGTCGGCTTTCTCTCCGGGGAAATCGGACGAGATGATGTTAACCGTCAAGCGCCCCTGCAGCATGTGGTCCAGCGTTGCGATGGTGCGGGCCAGCATGATGGGCTGCATCTCGCCGCAGCGCACAGCGGCCAACATGTTGATCTTGTCGGTGATCGGCGCGCAGCCGGCGACAAAGCTCAACGTGTCTTGCCCCACCTGATAGGACGACGGGCAGAGGATGTTTCGGAACCCTTGCGCCTCGGCCTCTTTCACGATGCCCGAGCAGTGGTCCCAGCTCGATCGTAGATCGCCATCAGGTATTCCAAGAAACTGGTAATCGTCGGAACACAACGCCGCAAACCACGAAACCTCGGCCGCATTCAGATCGGGTGAGGTGATGGGGACGATGGTCATCTGATTCGCTCTCCGCGTGGCTGTGACTTTCCTCTTGCGTAGCAATCACATTGATGTAGATCAATGGTGTATCAATTTTTCCTGCGACTGAGTGAAGCGCCCAAAGATGTCGTCAGCCAACCGAAACCCGAACGCCCTGCCGGTTTATGTTCAGATTGCCGAGCTTTTGATCCGCGACATCGCTGCCGGTCGCCTGATCGATGGCGAACGCTTGCCGCCCGAACGAGACCTTGCCGCGGAACTGAAGGTATCGGTAGGGACCCTGCGAAAATCGCTGGCTGAGCTTGAAAAAAAGGGGATGCTGGAGCGTATTCAGGGTTCGGGAAATTATGTACGCGAGACCGGAACGCAAAACAGCGTCTATGCGATGTTCCGACTAGAGCTGCCTGAAGGCGGTGGGTTGCCGCGGGCGGATATCCTGTCAGTTGACCATCTGAAAAAGCCCGCAGATTTGCCGCGATTTGGTTCGTCGGACATGGGCTCGCGGGTGCGCCGAATGCGCTACCTGAATGATACAATTATCGCGGTTGAAGAAATCTGGCTGGATGAGTCTGCTGGTTTGATTGATCGACAGCTGCTGTCCGACTCGCTTTATCGGTACTACCAGCACCAGTTGGGGTTCTGGATCACGCGTGCTGAAGACAGGGTTTCCCTCGGGATGTTGCCGGATTGGACGCCCCCTGATTTCACCAGGCCAGCCGGAGAAACGGTTGGCTACATCGAACGGTTCAGCTGGTCGGAAAAACCCGAACCGGTTGAGTTTTCAAAAACATGGTTCGACCCGGATCGAGCCACCTATGTCCAACGACTGAAGTAAAAGGAACTGCGCATGACCCGGACCATTCACTACGGGCTGATCGGATGCGGTATGATGGGGCAGGAACACCTGCACAATATTGCCCTGCTGGACGACACGCGCGTTTCAGCGATTTTTGAGCCTGACGCCGAGATGGCGAAGGCAGCGCAGGCGATTGCGCCTGATGCGGTGATGGTGTCTTCAGTCGAAGAATTGCTTGCGGTCGACGATCTGGACTGCGCCGTCATCGTTAGCCCCAACCACCTGCATGTGGATCAAATCGAAGAGATTGCCCGGACGCGCCCGTTGCCGTTGTTGGTAGAGAAACCTCTTTTCACAGATCCGGTGGATGCGTCGCGGCTTGAGGCGCTGCAGCGTGATTATCCGCACCCGATCTGGGTTGCGATGGAATACCGCTATATGCCGCCCATTGCCGCGCTGATTGCCGAGGCTGAGGTCACGGGCGGCGTAAAGATGCTGTCAATTCGCGAGCATCGGTTTCCGTTTCTGGAAAAGGTCGGGAATTGGAACCGGTTCAACCGGAATACAGGCGGAACATTTGTCGAGAAGTGCTGCCATTTCTTCGACCTGATGCGTCTGATCCTGCAATCCGACCCGGTTCGCGTAACAGCCAGCGGCGGGCAGGCGGTCAACCATCTGGATGAGGACTATGAGGGCGAGACGCCCGATATCCTCGACCATGGTTATGTCATCGTGGATTTCGCCTCGGGCGCGCGCGCGATGCTGGAACTTTGCATGTTCGCGGAAGGGTCCCGATATCAGGAGGAAATCTCGGCAGTTGGGCCGGATGTCAAGATTGAAGCCCTTGTGCCGGGGCCGGGACGGTTCTGGCCGGAACATCTGGGCGCACCGCCGGTGCCGCAGATCATTGTCAGCCCACGTGCCCCAAAAGGTCCGGTCACCAAAGAGATCCCCGTCGATCCGCGCCTATTGGCCGCCGGGGACCACAATGGTTCAACTTTCTACCAACATCAGGGGTTCTTAGCTGTTCTACGAGGCGAAAAGGCACAACCTGACGTCACCCTGAACGATGGCCTTTGGGCCGTGCGCATCGGTTTGGCGGCGCAACAGGCATTGGAAACCGGAGAGACTGTGCGCCTCTCGTCTTGATGCCGATAGGAAACCCGCGTTCCAGATACGCACATAATCGGGTGTCGTTTTTGGCACCCGATGCGTCTTTTCCGCTTGCTGGGCGTCGTTCGAGGCAATAGCTCTGTCTGTGGGACACCCCTCCCCAACGAGGGGCGTGTATCTGTAAGGGTAATACACATGAGCACTGAACAACCGGCGACGCGGCCGGCCAATCCGCGTTTTTCCTCGGGCCCCTGCGCCAAACCCCCCACATTTGATCTGACCAAATTGGCCGATGCTGCGCTGGGCCGGTCGCACCGTGCCGCCGTCGGCAAGGACAAGCTGAAGGCGGCCATCGAAGGCACGCGCGAAGTGCTGGGCATTCCGGCAGACTACAAGATCGGTATCGTTCCCGCGTCGGACACTGGTGCGGTTGAGATGGCTCTGTGGTCGTTGCTGGGCGAACGCAAGGTTGAGATGCTGGCCTGGGAAAGCTTTGGCTCTGGCTGGGTGACCGACGTAGTCAAGCAGTTGAAAATCGACGCCGAGGTGAAGACGGCGGATTACGGTCAGCTCGTTGATTTGGCCTCGGTTGATTTTGCCAATGACGTTGTCTTTACATGGAACGGCACCACCTCGGGCGTCCGGGTTCCCAATGGCGACTGGATCGCGGATGATCGTCAGGGCCTGACGATCTGTGACGCAACCTCGGCTGCGTTTGCGATGGACCTACCGTGGGATAAGCTGGATGTGACTACGTTCAGCTGGCAAAAAGTGTTGGGTGGTGAAGCGGCGCACGGGATGTTGATCCTGAGCCCCCGCGCGGTGGAGCGGCTGGAGAGCTACACTCCCGCATGGCCCTTGCCCAAGATTTTCCGCTTGACCAAGGGCGGCAAGCTGATCGACGGTATCTTTACCGGTGCAACGATCAACACGCCCTCGATGCTGGCGGTCGAAGATTACTTGTTCGCATTGGACTGGGCACGTTCGGTTGGTGGTTTGCAGGGCTTGATCGCCCGTGCGAATGCCAATGCCGATGCGGTTCACGCGTTCTGCGACCAAAACGACTGGATCGCCAATCTGGCAGAAGATGCGGCGACACAGTCGAATACTTCGGTCTGCCTGAAGTTCACCGACGCACGCATTCAGGACGGTGCGACATTCGCCAAAGCTGTGGCTAAGCGGCTTGAGGCTGAGAATATCGCATTGGATATCGGTGCCTACCGAGACGCACCCGCAGGCCTGCGCATCTGGTGCGGTGGCACGGTTGAAACCTCGGATATCGAGGCGATGTTGCCTTGGCTGACATGGGCCTTTGAGGCTGAGATCGCGGCGCAGACAGAAGCCGCCTGACCCTTTTTACCGGGCCGTTTCAGGCCCGGATTTTTCATGAAATTCAAGGACCTCAAACATGGCCCCCAAAGTACTCGTATCCGACAAACTCAGCGAAACCGCCGTGCAGATCTTCCGCGACCGCGGCATCGACGTGGATTTCATGCCCGACCTGGGCAAGGACAAGGACAAGCTGGCCGAGCTGATTGGCCAGTATGACGGTCTGGCTATCCGCTCGGCCACAAAGGTCACGCCGACGCTGCTGGAAAAAGCCGACAATCTGAAGGTCATCGGCCGCGCCGGTATCGGCACCGATAATGTCGATAAGGATGCGGCGTCGAAAAAGGGTGTGATCGTCATGAACACGCCGTTTGGCAACATGATCACCACCGCCGAACACGCAATTGCGATGATGTTCGCCGTTGCGCGCCAGATCCCCGAGGCCAGCACTTCGACGCATGCAGGCAAATGGGAAAAGTCCAAATTCATGGGCATCGAGCTGACCAACAAGACCCTCGGCGTAATTGGCGCGGGCAACATTGGCGGCATCGTCTGTGAACGCGCGCTGGGCCTGAAGATGAAAGTCGTCGCCTACGATCCCTATCTGGGCGAAGAGAAAGCCGCCAAGATGGGCGTCGAAAAGGTCGAGCTGGACGAATTGCTGGCCCGCGCCGATTTCATCACCCTGCACGTACCGCTGACAGACCAGACCCGTAATATCCTGAGCCGCGAAAACCTGGCCAAGACCAAGCCTGGCGTGCGCATCGTCAACTGCGCCCGTGGTGGTCTGGTCGACGAAGAGGCACTGGCCGAGATGCTGCAATCCGGGCATGTCGCAGGGGCCGCGTTTGATGTTTTCAAAGAAGAACCGGCAAAGGACAACCCGCTGTTCAACTTGCCGAACGTCGTCTGCACGCCACACCTTGGCGCTGCAACGACCGAGGCACAGGAAAATGTTGCCCTGCAGGTGGCTGAACAGATCTCGAACTATCTGCTGACTGGTGCGGTGGAAAACGCGCTGAACATGCCCAGCGTCACTGCAGAAGAAGCCAAGATCATGGGTCCATGGATTAAGCTGGCCGGTCACCTGGGCAGTTTCATTGGTCAGATGACCGATGAACCAGTTAAGGCAATCAACATCCTGTATGATGGCGTCGCGGCTGAGATGAACCTGGCTGCCCTGAACTGCGCCGTGGTTGCCGGGATCATGAAAAAGTTCAACCCGGAAGTGAACATGGTGTCGGCCCCGGTTGTAGCGAAAGAGCGCGGGATTCAGCTGTCGACCACCAATCAGGACAAGACCGGTGTCTTTGACGGCTACATCAAGGTGACTGTGGTAACCGACAAGCGCGAACGCTCAATCGGGGGTACGGTTTTCAGCGATGGCAAGCCGCGCTTTATCCAGATCAAAGGCATCAATATCGATGCCGAGGTCGGTGCCCACATGCTCTATACTACCAACGAAGACGTTCCGGGTATCATCGGTGCGCTGGGTCAGACCATGGGCGAGAACAACGTAAACATCGCTAACTTTACTCTGGGCCGTGCCGAGGCGGGCGGAGAAGCGATTGCGCTCCTTTATGTGGACGAGCCGGTTCCCGCCGAAGCGCGCGCGAAACTGGCGGAAACTGGGTTGTTCACTCAGATCAAGCCGCTGGAATTTGACGTGGCCTGAGTTTTGGCCCGAAGATTGTGACCATAGCGATGCCCGTGCAAAATTTGTGCGGGCATTGTCTTTTTTCTGCAACCGAGTTGTTGCACAAAGTGTCTGACATATTCCAAGAGGCAACGTTTTGAGCATCCCAATTTACGCGGTCGGCGATATCCATGGGCAACTGGGCATGCTGCAAAACGCGCTATCCCTTATCGAGGCGGATGGCGGGCCGGATGCGCGGGTTGTCTTTCTGGGGGACTACGTGGATCGTGGCCCGAACAGCCGCGAGGTGCTGGATCTGCTGATCGAAGGCCAACGCGCCGGGCGAAACTGGGTTATGGTCAAAGGCAACCACGACCGAATGATGGTCCGTTTCGTGCAGGATTGCGAGATTGCAGACAAGCAGTTGCCGATTACTTTGAACTGGCTGAATCCCCGGCTTGGTGGTCAGGAGACGCTGGCATCTTACGGTGTCGAGGTCACGGACAATGACCGGATCTTTCAGGTTCACGAACGGGCCTGCGCCGCTCTGCAGCCGGCACATCTAGACTTTATCAATGCTCTGCCGACCTATCACCAAGAGGGTGAGCTTTTGTTCGTTCACGCTGGCATCCGGCCCGGTGTCCCTTTGGCGCAGCAATCCGAGGATGATCTGGTTTGGATACGCCAGGAGTTCCTGCACGATGCACGTGCGTACCCCTGGCTGATTGTGCATGGGCATACTCCGGTGGACCGGGCCGAGCATTACGGAAATCGCGTCAATCTGGACGCAGGGGCAGGCTATAGTCGACCACTAGCCACAGCTGTGTTCGAAGGGCGTCAGTGCTGGTTGCTGACTGATGCCGGTCGAGTCCCGTTAGAGCCTAATCCGCGGTAAACATATCTTTGTAAAGCTCGCGCAAGGCGTTCTTTTGCACTTTCCCCATGGTGTTTCGGGGCAGCTCATTCAGCACGATCAGTTGGCTGGGGTGTTTGAACCGCGCCAGTTGGTTCTGAACGCTGGCCATAATGGCATCAAGATCAAGCGCTCGGCCCGGTTCTGCAACCAGAATACCCAGAACGGTTTCGCCGAAGTCAGGGTGTGGTACGCCAATCACGGCGCTTTCAAAAACACCGGGCTGGTCGTCCAGCACCAGCTCGACCTCCTTGGGGTAGATGTTGAACCCGCCAGAAATGATCAGGTCCTTGCCGCGACCCACGATGTGTACGTAACCATCCGCATCCACGCGCCCGAGATCACCGGTGATAAAGAACCCGTCTTCGCGCAATTCCGCGGCGGTTTTTTCGGGCATTTGCCAATAGCCTTTGAAGACGTTGGGTCCGCGCACTTCGATCATGCCAATTTCACCCAGTGGCAACGCCTCGCCGGATTCAGGGTCGGTTACCTTTAGCTCGACACTCGGCAACGGGAACCCGACAGTTCCTGCGCGACGTTCACCGTCATACGGGTTCGAGGTGTTCATATTGGTTTCTGTCATCCCATAGCGTTCCAGGATGCGGTGTCCGGTCCGGTCTTCGAAACGTTCATGCGTTTCGGCCAGCAGCGGGGCCGAACCCGAGATGAACAGCCTCATGTGCTGCGCCAGATCACCGGTGAACCGATCATCCGCCAGCAATCGGGTATAAAAGGTCGGCACGCCCATCATCGAGGTCGCATTGGGCATCAGGCGTAGAACGTCATCCAGATCAAACTTCGGCAAAAAGATCATCGATCCGCCCGAGGCCAGAATAACGTTCGTCGCTACAAACAGCCCGTGGGTATGAAAGATCGGCAAGGCGTGCAGCAGCACATCATCCTGCGTAAACCGCCATTCGTCCACCAGGGTCTCGGCGTTGGACAGCAGGTTGGCTTGCGTCATCATCGCACCTTTGGAGCGCCCGGTCGTGCCAGACGTATATAGGAACGCGGCAAGATCATTCTCTGTCCGCTTAACCGGTCCGAAAGCAGGAAGCATGCCCAAAGCCCGCCGCATCAGACTGCCCGAGCCGTCAGCGTTGAGCGTCTCTAACCTTGCGTTTTGCGCCTCGGCGATGGGCGTCAGTTCCGCTTGTTTGGCGGCATCGCAAACCACCAGCGCAGCCCCACTGTTTTCGATGAAATAGCTAAGCTCGCCGGATGTGTAGGCCGTGTTCAACGGCAAAAAGATCAATCCGGTTTGCGCGCAAGCCGCATAGAGCGCCAACGCTTCTGGCGACTTTTCCACCTGAACAGCAACTCGGTCTCCGGGCTCAAGCTCGTACCCGTTCAACGTGTTTGCTATGCGCGACGCCATGTCCAGAAAAGCTGCATGGGTAATGGTTTGGCCGTCAGGCAGGTGAAGAAACGGCGTATCCTTGCCCGCATGGATACCAAACAACCGATCATAGAGCGGGTTACCCATCCCATACTTCCTTCTCGCAGGACCAGATTGCCCCGAATCTGGCGTGGATTAGAGGCACGGTAAAGCGGAAATCTTGGTCAGGTTTAGAACTGAGTGGTCATCCGGTACCCTGCGGCGAAGTACATCTTTGCAAAGGTGACAGGCTGGCCCTCAAGCCATGTGATCCGTTCGCCCGTAAACACCGGCTCACCGATGGGCAGGTCCAGGAACGCGGCCACCGATTCATCGGCGCGACTGGCCAGAAAACTCAGCTCGACATTGGTGAAGGGAACGGTCTGTATTAGCCATTCATTCGGGCCTATTGAGGCGAAGTCCGCATTTACCACCTGTGGAACCGAGTCTATGACGATCCATCTGTCTTCGTACTGAAAAGGTGTGTTGCCGTTAAAGTGCATGCAGCGCACGTGCATCACGTGTTGGTCCGGTTTTAGCGCCAGTCTTGCGGACAGCCAATCGGGCGCTTGCCCGGCAACTGACGAGACCAGCGCGTAACGATAGATTCCGCCCAACGCCTCAACCTCGTCCCGCACCTTGGGGATCGTGAAACGGGCCTGCCTTTGCGGCGCGCTTAAAACCCGTGTACCGGCTTTGCGACGACGCTCCAGAAATCCTTCGTCCGCCAGCTCTCGCATTGCGCGGTTCACGGTCGTTCTGGTGCACGAGAATTCGACGGCCAGGTCCTGCTCGTTGGGCAGCAGCGAATCCGGCTGCCACTCACCCGACCGAATGCGCGCCAGCACGGTTTCCTTGATGTCCCTGTAGCTGGTGGTTTCGTTAGATTGGGTCATGGTGCCTCTGGTTACCTGAGTAGGTGCGTTTAGACGTCTGCCAAAAGATCGGCAATCGCCGACCGGTACGTGGGAATTATCCGATCCCGTTCGATGTGGCGGCCTTGCTGCACAATGTGGCGCCCTGCTGACCAAAGATCCGTCACCAACCCGTCCGGCGCTGCAAAGCACAGCCCGTCAAGCACCTGTTCGTCAGTCAGTGCGCAGATCGTGGGGTGAGATCGGTCGATCGCAACAAGGTCGGCCAGCTTGCCGACTGCGATTTCCCCGGCATTTCGTCCCAATGCCTGCGCGCCCCCTTGTGCGGCCCCTGTATACAACGCCTGACCGACTGAGCCTTCATTTTTGACCAAAACCGTTCGCGCATGGTCCCGCAGGCGTTGGGAATATTCCAAAGCCCGCAGTTCCTCAGGCAAAGAAATCCTCACGTTAGAGTCTGATCCCACGCCAAAGCGACCACCTTCTTCGACATAAACTGCACCGTTGAAAATACCGTCGCCCAAATTCGCCTCGGTAATCGGGCACAACCCGGCTACGGCGCCCGAGCGCGCAACGGCGCGTGTTTCGGCATCTGTCATATGAGTCGCGTGGATAAGGCACCACCGGTCATCGACGTCGGCATGGTCCAGCAGCCACTCGACCGGCCGCTGTCCCAGCGCGGCCTCTACATCGGCCACTTCCTTTAGCTGTTCGGCGATGTGGATGTGGACGGGACCATCAGAAGTGGCATTCAGAAGCTCGCGCAAATCGTCAGGCGATGTTGCCCGCAGTGAATGCGGGGCGATACCGATCACAGAATCCGCATGCGGTAGGGCCATGCGGCATTCGTCGACCAAATTCAGAAACTGATCCACAGAATTGCCAAAGCGCAGCTGACCGCCAGCCAAGGGTTGTTGTTCGACACCGCCGTAGGTGTAGAGAACCGGAAGGTGCGTCAGCCCGATTCCAGTTTGGGCGGCTGCGGCAAATATGCGCTGGCTCAGTTCCGACACGTGGTCGTAGCGCCCGCCGCCCGGCTGATGATGGACATAGTGAAACTCACCGACCGAGGCATATCCGGCCTCTTGCATCTCCATATAGACCAAAGCGGCAATGGCCTTTACGTGGTCCGGCGTCAATCTGTCCAGAAACCGGTACATCAGGGTGCGCCAGGTCCAAAAGCTCTCGCGGCCGGCGGCGCGCACTTCTGTCATACCGGCCATCGCGCGCTGAAAGGCGTGGCTGTGCAGGTTTCCCAAGGCTGGCAGCAAGACATCAACCTGTGTGTCTCCGGATCGCGCGGTCGCTTGTGATTCCAAGCTTTGGATCTGACCGTGCGCGATTTCTACCCGCAAGTTACTGACCCAATCAGAGCCTAATAAAGCCGTTTTCGCATGGATGGTCATCGCATTTCCATTTTGTGTAGACTTTAAACTTTTATACGTATACGAAAAATCTAACGACAAAGGGAGCCCAAAAGAATCGATATGGCCAAAAAATCTGTCCTTTTGAGCACGCGGGTGGCGACCATGGACGATGGCGCCGAACGTTATGGGATGGTTCAGGACGCAGCACTTGCTGTTGATGGTGAGAATGTTGCCTGGATCGGACCACGGAATGCGCTGCCTGCCGACTATTCTGACTGGCCGACCGTGGACTATGGCGACCGGCTGATAACGCCGGCGCCAATCGACGCCCACACCCATGTCGTCTTTGGTGGCAACCGGGCGGTCGAGTTCGAAATGCGCCTGAATGGTGCCTCATATGAACAGATCGCGCGCGCAGGTGGTGGAATTCTGTCGACGGTCACAGCGACCCGTTCGGCCAGCGAAGAGGCCCTGTTAGAGGATGCCCTGACGCGAGTGGACGCCCTGTTGGCCGAGGGCGTGTCGTGCATCGAGGTCAAATCGGGCTATGGCCTGGACACCGACACAGAGCTCAAGATGCTGCACGCCGCGCGCCGGATCGGCGAAGTGCGCCCGGTGCGAGTGAAAACAAGTTTTCTAGGAGCTCATGCGGTACCGCCTGAGTTTCCGGGTCGCGCCGATGCCTACATTCGCGATGTGTGCATCCCGACTCTGCGTTTGGCGCATGAAGAGGGTCTGGTGGATGCCGTTGATGGCTTTTGCGAGGGGATCGCCTTTGATCCGTCTCAGATCGCTAAGGTCTTTGATGTGGCGAAAGAATTGAACCTTCCGGTCAAGTTGCATGCGGAGCAGCTTTCGAACCTCGGAGGGGCAGCCCTGGCGGCTTCGTACGGGGCGTTGTCGGCAGATCATATCGAATATCTGGACGAGGCTGGCGTGGCCGCCATGGCACAAGCCGGAACCGTGGGCGTGCTGCTGCCGGGGGCGTTCTATACGCTGCACGAAACGCAGGCGCCGCCGGTTGAACTGCTGCGCCAGTATGGGGTGCCGATTGCGCTGGCGACGGATTGCAACCCCGGCTCGTCCCCTCTGACGTCGGTTCTGCTGACCATGAATATGGCGTGCACCCTGTTCCGCCTGACGCCGGAAGAGGCATTGGCTGGCGTGACCCGCAATGCGGCGCAAGCCTTGGGCCTGACCGACACTGGCACAATAACTGAAGGCAAGCGCGCAGACCTGACGGTATGGGACATCACGCACCCAGCCGAGCTGTCCTATCGGATCGGCTTCAACCCGCTGCACACCCGCATTTTCGGAGGTTTGTAATGAAGACGCTGTCGCTTGTGCCCGGTCAGGTTACGCTGTCAGATCTGTCTGAAGTGTATTGGTCGCAGCCTGCAGTATCGCTGGATGACGGATGCAAACCCAAGGTGGAGGCTGCAGCCAATCGCATTCTCGAAGCTGCGGCCGGGGAAGACCCGGTTTATGGCGTTAACACCGGGTTCGGAAAGCTGGCCAGCCACAAGATCGCGGCCAAGGACACTTCGACCCTTCAGCGCAACCTGATCCTTAGCCATTGCTGCGGCGTTGGTTCGGCCGTGCCACGCTGTGTAACCCGGCTGATGATGACGCTAAAGCTGTTGTCCTTCGGACGTGGAGCATCGGGCGTGCGTTGGGAACTGATCGAGCTGTTGCAGCAGATGCTGGCCAAGGGCGTGACCCCGGTTATTCCCGCGCAGGGGTCGGTCGGGGCTTCGGGCGATCTTGCGCCCCTGGCGCATATGACAGCCGTAGTCATCGGCGAAGGTGAAGCCGAGGTTGACGGTACCATCCTGCCGGGGGGAAAAGCGCTAAAATCAGCTGGATTAGAGCCTATTCAACTCGGTCCAAAGGAAGGGCTTGCCTTTATCAACGGCACGCAATTCTCGACTGCATTCGCGCTGGCCGGTCTGTTCGATGCCTGGCGTGCAGCGCAAAACGCGCTGGTCATCTCGGCCCTGTCGACGGATGCGATCATGGGGTCGACCGCGCCCTTGCAGCCCGAAATCCATACCCTGCGTGGGCACCGCGGCCAGACCGAAGCCGCCAGCGCCATGCGTGCCACACTGGCCGGGTCCGAGATCCGCGAAAGCCACCGGGATGGCGACACGCGCGTTCAGGACCCTTATTGCATCCGCTGTCAGCCGCAGGTCACCGGCGCGGCCATGGACGTCATGCGCCAAGCGGCCACCACGCTTGAGATCGAGGCGAACGCGGCCACCGACAACCCGCTGGTTCTGACTGAGGCGGGTGCCATCGTTTCAGGTGGAAACTTTCATGCCGAACCGGTCGGCTTTGCCGCAGACATGATCGCGCTGGCTGTGTCCGAAGTTGGCGCGATTGCGCAGCGGCGCATTGCCTTGATGGTCGACCCGACGCTCAGCTTTGATCTGCCGCCGTTCCTGACACCTGATCCCGGGTTGAACTCGGGCCTGATGATTGCCGAAGTCACGACCGCCGCCTTGATGAGCGAGAACAAACACCTTGCCAATCCTTGCGTGACCGACAGCACACCGACCTCGGCCAACCAGGAGGATCACGTGTCGATGGCTGCACATGGCGCGCGGCGTCTGACACGGATGGTCGAGAACCTGAATTACATTCTGGCAGTTGAGTTGCTTTGTGCTGCTCAGGGCGTGGAGTTCCGCGCACCGCTGGCAACCAGCGAACCGTTGCAACGGGTAATGGATAGAGTACGGGCAGAGATACCAACACTGAACGAAGACCGCTATTTGGCACCCGATCTGGAAACATCCAAGTGCTTGGTGGCTGAGGGTGACATCCTTGGGGCAGTGGGTGCCCAGATGCCGGGGCTGTTCTGATGCAGGTGTTCAGCGTGCAGCGCGGGGACGGTCCCATTGTGCTGGGCCAGCCTCATGGCGGAACTTATGTGCCAGACGAAATAAAGGCCCGCCTGAATGACAACGGGCGCGGTTTGGCGGATACGGACTGGCACATAAATAGGCTCTATAAAGGGATATTGGATGATGCCACGGTTGTGCGGTCGCATGTTCATCGCTACGTCATCGACGCCAATCGTGATCCGTTCGGCGCCTCGCTATATCCGGGCCAGAATACCACTACACTTGTGCCTCTGACCGATTTCGACGGGCAGCAGATCTGGAATGACGGGCAATCACCATCCGAGGATGAAGTCGAAGATCGACGGCGCAAATACCACGCACCTTATCACGCTGCCCTTCTGGATGAACTGAGCTGCGTTCGGGACCGGCACGGTGTGGCGATCTTGTTTGACTGCCACTCGATCCGGTCGCTGATCCCGTTTCTGTTCGAAGGCGAATTGCCGGTGTTCAACACTGGAACCAATGATGGGCTGACGTGTGACGCGGCCATTGAGCAAGCCGTGCACGACGTGGCGAGCAAGGCCGAAGGTTTCACTTCGGTCCTGAATGGCCGGTTTCGCGGGGGATGGACCACCCGCCACTATGGTCGCCCTTCTGATGGCATACACGCCATCCAGATGGAGATCGCGCAGCGGGCTTACATGGACGAGACACCCCCGTGGACATGGCGCGAGGACCGCGCTGCGAAACTGCGCCCCCATTTGACAACTATGCTGACCCGCATCAACGATCTTGCCCTCTCGGGCGAATTGACCAGACAAGGAGCCCAGAAATGAGCGATCCGCGCAAAAACACCCGCGACATCTATCCACCGACCGGCCCCGAGTTGAACGCCAAAAGCTGGGTGACCGAGGCCCCGCTGCGGATGCTGATGAACAACCTGCACCCGGATGTGGCCGAGAACCCGCATGAGTTGGTGGTCTATGGTGGTATCGGTCGCGCGGCCCGCACGTGGGAGGATTTCGACACTATTGTTGCCGGTCTGAAGGATTTGGAGGAAGACGAAACGCTGATCGTCCAGTCCGGCAAGCCGGTCGCGATCATCCGCACGCACAAGGATGCGCCTCGGGTGCTGATCGCCAATTCCAACCTCGTCCCACATTGGGCGACCTGGGATCACTTCAACGAGCTCGATAAGAAGGGCCTGATGATGTACGGCCAGATGACCGCTGGCTCGTGGATTTATATCGGTACGCAGGGTATCGTTCAGGGCACCTATGAGACCTTTGCCGAGGCAGGGCGTCAGCACTACGACGGTGACCTGACAGGCAAGTGGATTCTGACCGGAGGTCTGGGTGGAATGGGCGGCGCGCAACCGCTGGCGGCCGTGTTCGCAGGCGCCTCATGTCTGGCTGTTGAGTGTAACCCGGACAGCATCGATTTCCGCCTACGGACCAAATACCTCGACGAGAAAGCCGCGACGCTGGACGAAGCGTTGGAGATGATCGACCGCTGGACCAAGGCGGGCGAAGCGAAGTCGGTTGGTCTGCTGGGCAACGCCGCTGAGGTTTTCCCCGAGATCTACGCCCGGATGCAGGCGGGCGGGATGCGTCCTGATATCGTCACCGACCAAACCAGCGCGCATGACCCGATTAACGGTTATCTGCCATTGGGCTGGACTATGGGAGAGTGGCGCGAAAAGCGTGAAACAGACCCTAAATCGGTGGAAAAAGCCGCTCGCGCTTCGATGAAGCAGCATGTCGCGGCGATGGTGGATTTCTGGAACGCGGACGTTCCGACGCTGGATTACGGCAATAACATCCGGCAGGTCGCTCAGGATGAGGGGCTTGAGAACGCCTTTGCCTTCCCCGGCTTTGTACCCGCTTATATCCGCCCGCTGTTTTGCAAAGGCATCGGCCCGTTCCGCTGGTGTGCTCTGTCGGGCGACCCCGAGGACATCTACAAAACCGATGCCAAGATGAAGGAACTGTTCCCCGAGAATGAGCACCTGCATCGCTGGATCGACATGGCGCAAGAGCGGATCGCGTTTCAGGGTCTACCTGCGCGTATCTGCTGGATTGGATTGGGTGACCGACACCGGGCTGGGCTGGCGTTCAATGAGATGGTCGCCAATGGCGAGCTAAAGGCGCCGGTGGTGATCGGACGCGACCATTTGGACTCGGGGTCTGTGGCCAGCCCCAACCGCGAGACTGAGGCGATGCTGGATGGCTCGGATGCGGTCAGCGACTGGCCGTTGCTGAATGCGCTGATCAATACGGCGAGCGGGGCGACATGGGTGTCTCTGCATCACGGTGGTGGCGTCGGGATGGGCTTTAGCCAACATGCGGGTGTTGTGATCTGTGCCGATGGCACCGAAGATGCCGCGCGGCGGTTGGAAAGGGTTCTCTGGAACGACCCGGCCTCGGGCGTCTGGCGCCATGCGGATGCAGGGTACGACATTGCCAAGGATTGCGCGCGGGCCCATGGGCTGCGCCTGCCGGGTATTTTGGGCTAGTTCGAAACAGACTCTGGCGAAAATGCTGCACCTGCGATATGCGCAGGTGAGCTTGCCGGAGATCGAATATGTACGTTGCCACCCTGTTGACCGACCCCGATGTGTCTAATCTGGAATTGTCGCTGGTCGAGTCCTTGCGGAACGCATGGGGCGGTGGTGAGATCGTTTGGCTCAGCCCGGATGAAGCAGCAGAGTTCCATCTTAGCGAAATGCCGGGCAACCGGTGGGATGCCTGGGCGGACCTGCAGCAAATGGGCGTGGATCTGGTTGTCCAACCGACCGAAGGCCGCCGTAAGAAGATGCTGTTGGCCGATATGGACAGCACCATGATCCAACAGGAATGCATCGACGAACTGGCGGATGAGGCCGGCGTCGGCGACCGCGTTAAGGATATCACCGCACGCGCCATGAATGGCGAGTTGGACTTTGAGGGCGCGCTGACCGAACGGGTTGGTCTGTTGAAAGGTCTGGATGAGGCGGTGATCGGTAAAGTACTGGATGAACGCATCACTCTGATGCCGGGCGGCAAGGAACTGGTCGCGACGATGCGCCAGAACGGAAGCTATGCCGCCTTGGTCTCGGGCGGTTTCACGGCGTTTACCGCAAAAGTGGCCGAGGTGCTGGGCTTTGACGAGAACCGTGCCAACACCCTGCTGGCCCAAAACGGAAAACTGACCGGGGATGTACTGCGGCCCATTTTGGGGCGTCAAGCCAAGGTGGATGCCTTGGAACAGATCACCGCGCGACTGGGTTTGCGTGAAGAAGACGTTATTGCCGTAGGCGACGGGGCCAACGATCTGGGGATGCTGCACCGCGCGGGAACAGGGGTGGCCCTGCATGCCAAGCCCACGGTTGCCGAGCAATGCGAGGTTCGGATCAACCATGGCGATCTGACAGCATTGCTGTACGTTCAGGGCTATAGCCGCTCGGAATTTGTGTCCGATTAAAGGTCTTCCCTTTATTTAACTTACGTGTTAAATAAAGGCTATGAACACTCTGATAAATGCTTTTTCTGCTTTGTCCGATTCCACTCGGTTCTCGATCGTTGAGCAACTGATGCAGGACGGAGAGCTGCCTGCCGGTGACCTGATCCAAGGGCGCGGTATGTCGGGCGCAGCGATTTCGCGCCATCTGAAAGTGCTGCGCGAGGCCGGATTGGTGCAACAGCGCGTCCACGGCACCCAGCGGATGTATTCTATCCAGCCCGACGGGCTGCGGGCGATTGCGGAATGGACCATCTCAAAACGTCAGTTCTGGGAAAACAGCCTCGATCGTCTGGGCGACCTCATTGAAAGGGAAAACTCATGGCCGACCTGAAACTGGAACGTGAGTTCCCGACCACCCCAGAAAACCTGTTTGCCTGGATCAGCGATGGGGCGAAACTGTTGCAGTGGTGGGGGCCCGAAGGGGTGCATGTGCCCGAGCATGACCTGAATTTCTCACGCACGGGGCCTTGGTATTCAATAATGAAGAATGCAGAAGGCCAGACATTCAAGGTGTCCGGTCATGTCACCCATGTTGATCCGCCCAATTCGGTTGGGTTTACTTGGGCCTGGCATGACGATCAGGATCAGCGCGGGGCGGAAAGCCACGTGACGTTTTCGGTCGTCGCAACGGAAAACGGCGCGCGGTTGGTTCTGGACCACCGCGAACTGGCAGATGCCGAGGCCGCAGCAAACCACAACATGGGCTGGACATCGTCGCTGGCCAAGCTTGAGGCGCAGTTTGGATAAGTTTTCATTAGGGAGGAAATAAAATGCCACAATTTTTGTTTGTGTATCACGGCGGAACCACACCAACCGACCCCGCCGAAGTCGAAGCAACCATGGCCGCGTGGGGCGCATGGTTCCAAGGCATGGGCGAGGCGCTGGACATTCCCGGTAACCCGGTTGGTCAATCCTATACGGTCAGCAACGGAAGCGTCGTCGACAATGGCGGCGCAAACCCGGCATCCGGTTTTACGGTCGTAAAGGCCGACAGCATTGATGCCGCGACCGAAATGGCCAAGGGCTGTCCCATGGTGGTCAACGGTTCAGGCTCGGTCGAGGTGGCCGAGGTGCATGAAATCGAAATGTAACCTTAGCCGGGGAACCCCGGCGCAGGTCTGATCTCGCCACATTCCAGCCCGCGACGGCTGTATTGCGTGGCATTCATGAATTTGCGGGTGGCCGGGTGATCGGCCTCCAGCACACCAAGGCTTACCAGAATCGCGGCGATTGCGCATTCGCTGGCGCGGGTGGTGCCATCAGTGATTTTCAGCGCAACACCCATTCTCTTTTCTGGAATGATGGCGATGAACACCGCCTCGGCTCCGGTTTTAATTGCGGCACGGCCGTCCATGGCGCGCATTAACTCGGTGCAGGCGCGGCTTTCGCCCGCCACCAGCTCCGGGTGCTTGATCATCGCAGCCGTCAGTTGCTGTGCCGCGTCGCTGGCGCGGTCCGACCGATCTGCGGCCGAGGCAAACCACGCCATGGATCGCGCCAGTCCCACCAGTGATGTCGCAAAGTTCGGGGCCGAACATCCATCGATTCCATAGGCAGGACTGGTTTCTCCAGTGGTATCTTCCAGCGCGGACAGGCAGGCTTGCTGTACGGGGTGGTCGATCTCAAGGTATTCCGGTCCCGCGCCCATGTGCTGTGCGACCGTCAGAAACCCGCAATGTTTGCCCGAGCAATTGTTGTGGATCTGGCAGGGCGTGTCATCGGCAAGTATCAGCCCGTCGCGCGCGGCCATGTCCTGCGGTTCTTGCGGACCGCAGCGCAGATCGTGTTCGGTCAAGCCCAAGTGATCCA
Source organism: Ruegeria sp. CDSB013 (assembly GCF_059611165.1). Classification (NCBI taxonomy): domain Bacteria; kingdom Pseudomonadati; phylum Pseudomonadota; class Alphaproteobacteria; order Rhodobacterales; family Roseobacteraceae; genus Ruegeria; species Ruegeria sp. CDSB013. Next base: position 25,022 of record NZ_JBXWPA010000011.1, read on the forward strand.
GCCAGGCAGTAACCCTGTCGGTATGGATATGTGCGCCGCTATGCGAGGCACAGGCGAGGGCCAGATGCTCGGAGTTCAGGCCATATTTGGCGGCTGCACCCGATGTGATCAGCGGCAACCCCTGGATCATTTTCGCAGAAGACCGAGGGTAAATCACCGCGTCCGGATCGCCCCAGCTGCGTACGATTTGACCGCTGTCGTCGCAGATCACTGCGTGGCCCAGATGCAGGCTTTCCAACAAGGGGCCTCGCCATAGTTCTGTCATTGGTACCGGCTGCGTCATCTGGCCCCTCCATTATATGCGCAAAAATCTGCCAATCGCCCTTTCGCCTGTGGCGAAACCTGCGTTAGTGTGTGTATGTCGACAATCATCGGAATACGCAACTTACAGACGAACCGACAGAGTTCGTATGCGGTCTCGATGGGTATGAGGTATTAGGTCGAGCTAGGAGGCTGGACAGATGGGATCAAAACTCGTCCGCACAATTGCGGGTCTGTGCGTGGCAGGGATGGCCACAACCGCAATCGCTCAGCAGGCGACCAGCACCAATCGGGTTGCTGCGAAGACCGACTGGAGCGTTTTTGTGGAGAAAGATCCCACAGAATGCTGGAGCGTATCCGCGCCCAAAGAGACTGTGAACACCAAAGGTGGACGCGTGGTTTCGGTGCGCCGCAGCGACATCCTGTTGTTCGTATTCTACCGCCCGAATGCCGAAGTCAAAGGTCAGGTGACCTTTACTGGCGGCTATCCTTTCGCGGCAGGATCGACGGTCACCCTTGAGATTGACGGCACCGAGTTCGCTTTGATCACCGAAGGTGAATGGGCCTGGCCGGCAACCGAAGGCGAAGATCTGAAGGTCGTCGCAGCGATGAAGCGCGGCACCGAGGCTGTTCTGACCGCCCGGTCCGAGCGCGGCACCCAGACCAAAGACACCTTCTCGCTGTTGGGTTTCAGTGCTGCGATCGAAGACGCCGAAAAGCGCTGCACCCAATAAGCAAGGACAACAGGTTCGCGCAGTCCCGTCATTTGGCGGGGCTTTTTCGTGGGCGATCATACGTGTCATCTGATCATTACGTTACGTCCACCCCCCCCAATTGATCCGCATCAAGGCAAGCGATCCATTTTTCTGAACCAATCAGTTCAAATATATGGAAGGAGCTTATCCATGCTGAACAAACCCCTTGCTGTCGTGTTGGTGGTTGCCGCCGTGTTTTTGAGTGCATGTGAAAAAAACAACGAAACATATCCGGTATCTGGCGAGCAATGCGGCCCGAAAGACCCCGTGCAAACTTTGGACGCGGATGATTGCGACATCCTCCCTGCAGGGATCTGACATGTTCACCTGATCTGATTCCTCGCAATCGTAATGCAGATAGTTCGGCCGCATCGGTTTGGCCTTTGCGGCCGACTTGCAATTGGGACCACAGCGCAACGCGTGCTACGGTGGCCACATACAAGGGTTCATATGTGGAAACGGATAATGCGTTACGTCTTGATTGCAGTGTTTTTCTCGTCGGCCGCGTGGGCGGATCCCAGCCTGGAATGTTACGACGCAGGTTCGCAGGTCGAAATCGGAGCCTGCGTTGGGGAAATGGAGAAACGCGTGAATATGGCTGTTGAGACAAGCTATGGCTTCGCCATGCAGTCCGCAGTTGAGCTGGACGAGGTCACAGACCGTGTGGTCGCACAACCGGCGCTTGAGGCTGCGCAAGAGGCATGGAGAGGATATCGCGATGCGCAATGTGAAGCTGTGGGTGCTTCATACGGCGGCGGCTCTGGTACCGGCATCGCCATCGCGTCTTGTCGCGTCGATCTTGGCCGGGCGCGTGCGGACGAATTGCTGCGTATGGCAAATTAAACGATACGAATTCTTTTGATCTTTGCGCGCGATCCTATATAGAGGCGCATCCCAAGCCCGAATTCGTTGAGATAGCAACATGTCGCCCAAAGCGCCGATCACTCAAGATGTCATGACCATCCCCCGCAAACTGCCCGAGGGGAAGATCAACCTTGTCGGGTTGACCCGTGATCAGTTGCGTGACGCTCTGATCGCACATGGTACGCCGGAAAAGCAGGCCAAGATGCGGACCGGGCAGATCTGGCAGTGGATCTATCAATGGGGCGTGCGCGATTTTGCCGAGATGACCAACCTCGCCAAAGCGTATCGTGCGCAACTGGCTGAGAATTTCGTTGTTGAAATCCCGGAGGTCGTGACCCGGCAGGTGTCCGAGGACGGCACGCGCAAGTATCTTTGCCGCATCGCGGGTGGCCATGAAGTTGAGGTTGTCTACATCCCCGAAGAGGATCGCGGGACGCTGTGTATCTCGTCTCAGGTTGGCTGCACGCTGACCTGTTCCTTCTGCCATACGGGCACGCAGAAACTGGTGCGCAACCTGACGGCTGCAGAAATCGTTGGTCAGGTGATGATGGCCCGCGACGATCTGGACGAATGGCCAACCCCTGGTGCGCCCAAGGACGAAACGCGCCTGTTGTCGAACATCGTTCTGATGGGCATGGGTGAGCCGCTGTATAACTTTGAAAACGTGCGCGACGCGATGAAGATCGCCATGGATCCCGAAGGGATTTCCCTGTCGCGCCGTCGGATCACCCTGTCGACGTCGGGCGTGGTGCCGGAAATTGCGCGCACAGCTGACGAGATCGGCTGTTTGCTGGCGATCTCGTTCCACGCGACAACGGATGAAACTCGCGATGTTCTGGTGCCCATCAACAAGCGCTGGAAGATCCAAGAGCTGCTGCAGGCATTGGCAAACTATCCCAAAGTGTCGAATTCCGAGCGGATCACCTTTGAATACGTGATGCTGGATGGCGTGAACGACAGTGACGCAGATGCGCATCGCTTGATCGACCACATCAAAAGTCACAACATTCCCGCCAAGATCAACCTGATCCCGTTCAACGAATGGCCCGGGGCGCCTTATAAGCGCAGCTCGAATAACCGCATTCGGGCGTTTGCGAACATTATTTATCAGGCAGGCTATGCCTCTCCCATTCGCAAAACACGTGGCGAGGACATCATGGCGGCATGTGGTCAGTTGAAATCGGCCACAGAGCGCGCGCGCAAGTCGCGGAAGCAGATCGAAGCCGAAGCGGGATTGCAAAGCTAACACATCCAGCTTTCGTGCAAACTACGCCAAGAAATTAATGTTCTGGCCGCTGTTATTTGTATGCACAATTTGATATGTTTTATGGGCTGAAACCGGCTGCCTAGGCCTCACGCTTGCGCACAAAGCAGTGAGAGTCGCATTCCGGTCGTGGCGCGTTTGTTCATGGCCGCTATCATTTTAGACGAAATTTGCGGCGTTCAGGCGAACCTTTTGAACCAGGTGGGCCAAATAAATGTTTGTACGATTTTCAAGACTGTTTCCGACATCTCTTGCGGCTTTGTTTGTGGTGGGGCTTGCTGCGCATCAGGTTGGCGCTCAATCCAGTGGTGAGGATGCTCACCTTGCCATTGAAAATCCTGCCGAGCTGTCCAAAGAAGAAGCCTTGGGCATCTACAAGTCCCTGCAGCGCCGGATGGAGCGTGGCTATGCAGCCGCGCAGTTGGATTTGCTGATGAACTATCAGGCATGGCCACTGTTCAACGACGCGCCTTACATCTCGGCAACCCATGGGCAGCGCTATGTGAACAGCTATGCCAACCGCATGGCGCACAACTATGGCACTTTGGCCGAGGGTGAAAAGCTGCCGATGGGGTCAGTGCTGGCCAAGGACAGTGTCACGGTCACCGACGAGGGCAACGTCCATCCCGGTGCCCTGTTCGTGATGGAAAAACTGGCACAAGGTACCAGCCCGGAAACAGCGGACTGGCGTTACATCATGGTGATGCCGGATGGGTCCCTGTTTGGTGACACGATGGGCGCGCGTTCGGACGCTGTCGTCTATTGCCATGATTGTCACGAAGCGGTGGCTGATCGGGATTACACGTTCTTTGTTCCCGAAGAGTATGTTGTCGGCAACTAAGCGCGGGTCACTTGCGACCGAACCGCGCCGAACCGATCACCTCGATCAATGTCTGACGCACCGGCTCCGGTTGCGTTTCTACCGCATTCAGAACCTCGCGTAACTCGGCCCGAAGGCCGTGCATCTGGTCGATCAGTGAGATCATCATCGACAGCGCATCAGGCTCCATCTCGTATTGGTCGTGCAGCTCGCATGCCAGCTCCAGCCGCGCAACGTCAAGGGTGTGATACACCAGTCCCTGCTCGGTTTGCTCGGGAATGACGATCTCGGCAGCCAGGTATTCGGTCAGGCGGGTCGAGGTCAGGCGGGTGACGGTTGCGATCAGCTGCTCCTCGGTCAGGGTGCGGGTCATGACGGCATTCCTTTCCGCGGATCATAGCTGTGGGTTTCGCGCCATGTCTTCATGAATTGCTTCAGATCATCATCAATTTGGTCCGGCATGTACACGGTCAGTTCGATCAACTGATCCCCGCGATCAGACGAGCCGCGCTTCTTAACTCCCTTGCCACGCAAGCGCAGGGTTTTACCGCTGCTGGTTCCAGCCGGGACACTGACATTGACGCCACCGTCAATCGTGGGGGCAGGAACCTTGCCACCCAGAATGGCCTCATCGATCGTGATCGGTAGTGTGATATGAATATCGTCGCCCTTGCGATCAAAGACCGGATGCTTTGCCACTGACACAGTGACCAAAGCATCGCCGGGCGGGCCTTCGCCAAAACCCGGATCGCCTTTGCCGCGCAGGCGGATGGTTTGTCCATCGGTGATGCCCGCAGGAATCTTCACCTCGATCCGGTCACCATCTGGCAGCGTCAGCTTTTGGCTGGCGCCGAACACCGCGTCCAGAAAACTGATCTGCAGATTGTAAGCGCGATTGTGCCCCGGTGCGTGAAATTCGTGCGTGCGCTGCTGGTATCCTCCGCGGCCACGCATGAATTCGGCAAAGATGTCTGACATGTCATCCGGGTCTGCTGCGCGCCCACGGTAAGGGTTCCCGGCGGCCTCGGCATATTCGCGATAATACTGCTGCTGGGGACGTTCCTGACCCGAGGCATCAATCTCACCACTATCGTACCGCGCGCGCGTGTCCGGGTCTTTCAATAGGTCATAGGCCGATGCCGCGCCTTTGAACTTGGCCTCTGCCTCGGCATCCCCGGGCTTGAGATCCGGGTGGCATTCTTTTGCAATGCGCCGATATGCCTTTTTGATCTCGGCGGCGCTGGCGTCTTTGGCGACGCCAAGGATGGTATAGGGATCGTCGCTCATCTCACCTCTCGCGGGTCGGTCTGAACAGGATGAATGTGTTTTATCATGCGATTTCAATGACCCAAAAGGAAGTGGCTTTTGAAACCGCTCGCAAATTCCTTCGGGTCTGTTAACATCTGCATGTTTCTAACTGATCACTCACGGAGAACCCCATGACGCGCAGAATAAAATCCGCACTGGCCCTGTTGGCCGGGAATGCCATCGGGTTGTTGCTTGCAACGCTGTTGTTGTCGGGGTTTGCGATCAAGCCGATTTCATTCATCGTCGTGGTGATCGTGTTCACACTGGTGCAGGTGGTGGCCGAGCCGCTGATCCTGAAACTGGGTGAGAAAAAAGCCCCCTCGATCAAAGGTGGGATTGCCTTGATCGTGACGTTCGTCGGCCTGTTGGTGACCGATCTGATTACGGCCGGGTTGACCGTTGGCGGCGTTGCCAACCTGTTGGCGGCGACTCTGCTGGTTTGGCTAGGCGCACTGATCGCCAGCATTGTGCTGCCGATCTATGTGTTCACCGAACTGCGCGAGCCTAAGAAGAAATCATAACGCGTTCAGGCAGGTTTCCATCGCCTGCCACAGTTCATCCGTTGGTTCGCAACCTATTGAAAGACGAATAAAGGCTGGATCGACATCATCGCCCCAGCGTGCGCGTCGTTCGGCAGAACTGTGAACACCGCCGAACGATGTGGCCGGTCGCAGCATCGGGCAGGTGTTGATGAAAGTTTCGGCCTTTTCCTCGGTCTCTAACGTGATCGACAACAAGAACCCGAACCGGGACGTCTGCGCTTTGGCCAGAGCATAGGACGGGTCATCCGACAGGCCGGGATAGCGGATCTGTTTCACGGCCTCATGTTCTGCCAACCGTTCCGCGAGCACTTGCGCCGATGCACACATCCGGTCGAAACGAACGTCCAGCGTTTCCAACCCGCGATGCAGCAGCCATGCCTCATGCGGGCCGGGGATCGCGCCGGAAACGCGCCGCCATTCTTCGACCCGTTCCATGATCTGCGCGTTGCGGCTGGCGACATGACCCATTAGCAGGTCCGAATGTCCGCCCATTGCCTTGGTATCCGAAGCGACCACCACGTCGATGCCCAAATCCAACGGGCGTTGACCCAATGGGGTCATCGTTGTGTTGTCGGCAATCGTGAGACCGCCCGCCGCGCGAACGGCGCTAGCGATCGCGGGCAGGTCCATCATATCCAGCCCTGGGTTCGAGGGGCTTTCCAAAAAGACCACGTCGAAGCCGTCAAACCCGCCCTCAGCGAACGCCGTCGTCGGACGTTCAGTAACTAAGATGCCAAGATTGGCCAAAAACCGGTCGGCCAGCAGTCGTGTGACATAATACCCGTCCGAGGGGATCAGGATATGAGACCCGGCTTTCACCGTCGCTAACAAAGCGGCAGAAATCGCCCCCATGCCTGACGGAAAGGTCAGACAGGGCGCGTCTTCCAGATGCGCCAACACATGTTCCAGATGCACCCATGTCGGGTTGTCGACCCGTCCATAGGTCGGGTGTCCGTCAGGTGCGCCGGGCAGATGGTACATACTGCTTTGTGTCAGTGGCAGGGCCACCGGATCGCCCTTGCTCAATGCGTTCCCGCGCAGGTGCAACATCTCACCGGTCTTTGGCGGCTTCATGTCTCAGCGCCCCGGAATTTCATCGCGGGGTGGGGCCGGTTCCCAGTTTTCAATAATCTCGACCGCCTCTTGCGCGGTATCCACGAAGCGGAACAGGTCGAGATCCTCGTCCGAGATCGTGCCCGCATCAGCCAGCGCCTCCCAGTTGATGACTTTTTCCCAGAAATCGCGGCCGAACAATAGGAACGGCACACGCTCCATCCGGCCGGTTTGGATCAGCGTCAGGGATTCGAACAACTCGTCCAGCGTGCCAAAGCCGCCGGGGAAGATGGTGATGGCGCGGGCGCGCATCAGGAAATGCATCTTGCGAATGGCGAAATAGTGGAAGTTAAAGCTGAGATCGGGCGTTACATACAGGTTCGGCGCCTGCTCGTGCGGCAGAACAATGTTCAGGCCAATCGAACAACCGCCGGCATCCTGGGCACCGCGATTTCCGGCCTCCATCACGCCGGGGCCACCACCGGTGACGATCACGTTTTCCCGGCAACCGGTTTCGTTGGACTTTTCGGTCATCAGGCGGGCAAACTCACGCGCTTCGTCATAGTATTTTGACAATCCTGCCAATGTATCCGTCCGCGCGGTGTGTTTTTGCGCGGGTTCCGGAATGCGCGCGCCACCGAACATGACGATGGTCGAGGTGATCTCGCGCTTGGTCATGATCATCTCGGGCTTCAGCAATTCCAGCTGCAGGCGCACGGGGCGCAGCTCATCCCGGCACAGGAAATCATCGTCCGCAAAGGCAAGGCGATAGGCGGGTGAACGCGTCTGCGGCGTGTCCGGCACCTCGCTCGCGGTCGAGCGGTCAGTCTGGGCGTCGCGGAAAGGGCTGAGGCGGTCTTCTCTCATGGGTGATGGTTCCCTGCTTGCGTGTTCATAAAACAGCTATAGTGTTCGCAGGCAGAGTGCCAGTCACGGAAGAACAAGAATGAATTGGAAGAGTGAAATTTCAGCCGCAGCCAACCGGATCGATGGCTATGCGCAGGTGACACCGGTGATTGAAATCCGCGTGCCCGGATTGGATTATCCGGTCGAAATGAAGCTGGAGCATATGCAGCACACGGGCAGCTTCAAGGCGCGTGGGGCGTTCAATACGCTGCTCAGTTTGGACGTGCCCGAGGCTGGCGTTGTGGCAGCATCTGGCGGCAATCACGGTGCGGCGGCGGCGTATGCGGCACAAACGCTGGGGTATCCGGCCAAGATTTTCGTGCCAGACCTTGCCGGACCATCCAAGATCGCCCTGATTGAACAGACGGGCGCAGATCTGACAGTTGTACAGGGTGAATACGCTAACGCGCTGAGCGAGGCCCAAGCGCATGAGGCAGCAACCGGGGCGATGCAAATCCACGCCTATGATGCACCGGCAACCGTAGCAGGGCAGGGCACGTGTTTTGCCGAATGGGAGGCACAGGGACTGCAGGCTGACACCATTCTGGTGGCCGTGGGCGGCGGTGGCTTGATTGGCGGGGCTTTGGGTTGGTTTGATGGCGCTCGCAAGGTCGCAGCAGTCGAACCGGAAACCTCCTGCGCGCTGAACGCGGCGCTGCAGGCGGGTGAACCGGTGGATGTCTCGGTCTCGGGGATTGCAGCCAATGCGCTGGGCGCGCGGCGGATCGGAGGGATTTGTTTCGATCTTGCACAGGGAATGACGTCTGTTCTCGTCTCTGATGAGGCGATTGCCGATGCGCAAAAGGCGCTATGGCGGAACCATCGCGTATTGGTCGAACCGGCCGGTGCGACCGCGTTGGCGGCTTTGACCTCAGGTGTATATAAGCCAGAACCGGACGAACGCGTGGCGGCTCTGGTGTGCGGGGGAAATATCGCCCCGGACCCGCTGATGGGGTGAATTATCGGCTTGTGGAAGGTGGTTAAGGATTTTATCGATAATCTATGACCACTACGATCGCTGACACAATCTACCAAAATCTTAGACAGAAGATTATCACCGGCGAACTGCTTGCCGGTGAAAAGCTGCGTCAGGATCACATCGCGCGGGCCTTTGAGACCAGCCATGTACCGGTGCGCGAGGCATTGCTGCGACTCGAAGCGCACGGGTTGGCCCAAAGTGAGCCGCGCCGCGGTATGCGTGTTTCGGCGCTGGACCCGGCAGAAGTGCGCGAAGTGGTTGAAATGCGCGTCGTGTTGGAATCTCTCGCCTTGCAGCATTCGGTACAGAATATGACGCCTGGTGCGCTGAAAGAGGCGGATGACGCTCGGATCGCCTGTGATGCCGCGCAAACGATGCCCGAGTGGGAAGCGTGCAACCGTACCTTTCATCGCTCGATCCTGACGCCATGCGGGTTGCCACGCCTGCTGCATGCGATTGATGACCTGCATATCGCCGGCGCGCGCCATCTGTTTGCCCATTGGCGCCCCAAGTGGGTACACCGCGCGGATGGTGACCACGCAGCCATCGTTCAGGCGCTCAAGCGCAAGGACGCGGCCACGGCGACGGCCATTCTGACGCGCCATATCCGCCGCGCCAGCTGAACACAGGTCAAGCTAGCCGCAAATCGTACCTTCTGCGTCGCATTGCACCGCGAGATGCAGTTGCGTATAGGCCAAACAAACGTGAACAGATTCTGCAGGGAGCCATCCGATGTCCAACGCGCAACTGGAAACCGCTATCGAAGCCGCCTGGGAGGCGCGAGACACCATCACGCCCGCCACCACCGGCGAACAACGTGAAGCTATCGAAGACACACTGAACGCGCTGGACAGCGGCACGTTGCGGGTTGCTGAAAAGCTGGAGAGCGGCGATTGGCATGTGAACCAGTGGGCCAAGAAGGCGGTTCTGCTTGGCTTCCGCATCAAGGATATGGAAATCCAGACCGGTGGTCCGCAGGACGGCGGCTGGTGGGACAAGGTGGACAGCAAGTTCGCCGGTTGGGGTGAAAACCAGTGGCGTGCCGCTGGTTTCCGCGCGGTGCCGAACTGTGTCGTCCGTAAATCCGCCTATGTCGCACCCGGCGTGGTTCTGATGCCGTCCTTCGTGAACCTGGGCGCCTATGTCGACGAAGGCACCATGGTCGACACTTGGGCCACCGTTGGTTCCTGCGCGCAGATTGGTAAAAACGTACACCTGTCAGGCGGTGTTGGCATCGGCGGAGTTTTGGAGCCAATGCAAGCTGGCCCGACCATCATCGAAGACAATTGCTTTATCGGCGCACGCTCGGAAGTGGTCGAAGGCTGCATCGTGCGCAAAGGCTCGGTTTTGGGAATGGGCGTCTTTATCGGCAAGTCCACAAAGATCGTGGATCGCGAAACCGGCGAAGTCACTTATGGCGAAGTGCCGCCCTATTCGGTTGTTGTCGCGGGCTCGATGCCATCCAAGAACAACGTCAACCTGTATTGCGCCGTGATCGTAAAGCGCGTGGACGAGAAGACTCGTTCGAAAACCGGGATCAACGAACTGCTGCGCGACTAAATTAAGCGCGGATTTGAAACGGGGCTGTGGCGTATCTCGCCGCAGCCCTTTTCTGTTTATCCTTTGACTGGATAGCGGTCAGGCTCCTCAAATACGTCGATCACCCGCGAGCCCGCCTTGATTTTTCCGCCATGTTCCACGCCCGACGGAATCGAATAGCTGTCGCCGGGTCGATAGGTCTTAGTCTCTCCGCCGATTGTCAGTTCAACCTCGCCCTCGACCACCGTGCCCCATTGCGCCTTGTGTGAATGCGGTGGCAGTTCGAAATCTTTGAGGAACGTGAAGAACGCAACCAAACCCGCATCTGATCGGACGACGGCGGTCTGAACCACATCCTCGGGGAATGGCACGTCGAGGCTAGGGAAGTCTGTGATGAAATCTGGGTAGGCCATGAAAAATCCTTTGCAGTTTGAAATGGGTTTTCGCGGGTACTATGGACGCGCTTAGGGCTTCCCGCAATTCCCGGCTGCTTGACCGCGGACAGACGCGCAGCTATGGCCCCCTGCATGGAAAAGCAAAAGAAACCGTCCCGTCAGCAAGTTTATACATTGCTCGTTCAGATCGGCCGCAAAGAAGGCGACGGCCTGCCCGAAGGCGCGACCGGAGCGGCGCTGATGTGTTTTGCCAGCGGTGTGGATGAGGCCGAGGCCGTGCGTGAAACCGTTGCGATTCTGAAGCAGGCGGACACTGCGCCACTGGACGTTACAGGATACGGCACCCTGGCCGAGCGTGAAGCGCAAGGTCACGATATTGATCCTGACGAACGCGCCCTGATGCAGAGGGCGCTGGACGAAAACGCCGTTATCGTGGCGCAAATGACGCCGTTTTTCGGGGATGAAGAACCGGCTTAGTTCCGGACCCCGAACCATTTGCGGTAAATTTCGTCATAGGTGCCGTCTTCGCGCAGCGCCAACAAGGCCTGGTTCACGTCCTCGACCAGTGGCGAGCCGGTCGGGAACGCGATCCCGTAGTTCTCTCGCAGGAAAATACCGCCAGTCATCGTCGCGATCCGGCGTCCTTCATGCGCGGTGAAATAGGACAGGATCGGCGCGTCAAAGACGACGGCGTCCAATTCCTTATCCCGGAATGCGGTGAGCACATCATCCAGGTTTTCATAACCGGAAAATTCAATCTCGCGCCGGTTCAGGAAGTTTGCGGCAGTCGAGTTCGAGATTGTGCCCACCTGCTTGCCGTAAAGATCGTTGACCGAGTTCACGTTGCCGCTGATGGCATCCACGGTCATGACCGACGTGATGCGCGCTGTGAAGACCGATACGATGAACAGTGAGGACACCACCAGTACCACGCCCAGCAACCGTCCGAACGGTGTGCGCGGCATGCGTTCCTCGAACCCGCCATTGACCACAAGATTCAGCGCCCACCAAAAGGACGGGAACCATGCCTCATTCAGCTTACGGTCGAAATACGGCTGGGCCCGACGCTCAAACCCCCACATCAGCATCCCGCCGCCAAGCAGGATTGCAAAGGCCAGACCGATAGCAATGAACAGCTCAACAGACAGTAAGGCATGCAGCAGCGATGGTCTGCGGGCTGCATCCGACGGCACCATGATCTGCAAGCCGGCCTCGAATATGGGCTGGCTGAAATCCATCTGCGTTTCACGTGCAGCCGTAATCGAGATATTGGCTACAGCCAGGTCCGCGGTTCCATCCTGCACGGCACCAAGCATATCGCTGAAGGCCTCGACCCTGGTGACTGAGTAGTCCCAATTCAGTGCCTCGGACAGGGCTTGCAACAAGTCCATTGAAAAACCGGTTTGGGCCCCGTCCTCGACATAGGAAAACGGGGGGCGGGTCACGGTCGTGACCGAAAGCGTCTGCGCCTGGCTTTGCTGTGCAAGAACGGCGAAAGTCAGGCAGATCCAAACGAGAAGCGCACGTATCATCGTCAATTCACCTGTTTCGCGGCCCTCTAACGCAGATTTGAAAGGCACGGCAAGGTGGCCGCAAGGTAAACCGCCATGTTTTATTGGGGTGTCATTTCAAGACTCGCGGAAAAAAGCGCCCGGAATCCGGTGGCGAGGGGTTGGCAATTGGTCCAATTCGTTGAATCTGTGCACGATCCCGCGATTGAACCAACCAAAAGGGCCCAGAAATGACAGATCCGGTGAAGTTGACGGCGGACCTGATCCGTTGCCCATCAGTCACACCTGAGGAAGGTGGCGCGCTTGTGTTGTTGGAGAAGCTTCTGTCCGACGCAGGGTTCGACTGCACCCGCGCGGACCGGGGCGATGTCAGTAATTTGTACGCGCGCTGGGGGCCGAAAGACCATCCGCGCAGCTTTGGGTTCAACGGGCATACTGACGTTGTCCCGGTGGGGGACGAAGCGGCCTGGACGATGCCCCCCTTTGGCGCAGAAATCCGCGAAGGTGTGATGTATGGGCGCGGGGCCACAGACATGAAATCCGGCGTGGCGGCCTTTTCGGCGGCCGCTGTGGATTTCGTGCGCGACACCCCCCCGGACGGGGCGATTATTCTTGCGATCACGGGCGATGAAGAGGCGGACGCGGTGGACGGAACTACGGCACTGCTTGATTACATGTCCGAGGCTGGAGAACACATGTCTGCCTGTTTGGTGGGCGAGCCGACCTGCCCAAACACAATGGGCGAGATGATGAAGATCGGGCGGCGTGGTTCGATGACCGCCTGGTTTACAGTGACCGGCGTGCAGGGGCATTCGGCCTATCCGCACCGGGCCAAGAACCCTTTGCCCGCCATGGCGCGTTTGATGCATCAGCTGGCCAGCCACGAACTGGATCAGGGATCGGACCATTTCGATGCCTCAACCCTGGCTGTTGTGAACATTGATACGGGCAACGCAGCTACCAATGTGATCCCGGCGCAATGTACCGGAGCGGTGAACATCCGCTTTAACGATCTGCACTCGGGCGCCAGCCTCAGTGAGTGGTTGCAGGTCGAGGCCAACGCCGTGGCTGAAACCTACGATGTCGAAGTCGACGTCAGGATCAAGATCTCAGGTGAGAGCTTTCTGACCCCGCCCGGCCCCCTGTCTAATCTGGTTGCGAAAGCGGTCGAGACCGAAACCGGTGTGCGCCCCGAGATGTCGACAACAGGTGGCACATCTGATGCGCGGTTTGTCAAAGACCATTGCCCAGTGGTTGAGTTTGGCCTTGTCGGCCGAACAATGCACCAGGTCGATGAATGCGTCGAGGTGGCGCAGATCGAGCAGCTCAAGGCGATATATACGCGCATCCTTCGAGATTATTTCGCCTGAACCATGCAGCGCACATTGGTCATCATGGTGAAAGAACCCCGCCCGGGTCGGGTCAAGACGCGGTTGGGGCGCGACATCGGCATGGTTGGTGCCGCGTGGTGGTTCCGCCATCAGACACGCGCGCTGATCCGGCGATTGCGGGACCCACGCTGGCAGATAGTGCTGGCCGTCGCTCCGGATCGAGAAGGCCTGACCAGCCGCATCTGGACCGTTGATCTGCCCCGCGCGGCGCAAGGGCGCGGTGATCTGGGCGACCGCATGGGGCGCATGCTGCGCGGCATGCCGCGGGGACCGGTCTGTCTGATTGGCGCGGACATTCCCGGGATCACATCGCAGCATGTCGCACGGGCCTTCAAGGAATTGGGGCGGTCGCAATTCGTTTTTGGCCCTGCGCCGGACGGGGGCTATTGGCTGGTAGGGGCCCAACGATACGGGGCGTTGCCGAACAACTTGTTTCGTAATGTGCGCTGGTCTACTGAAACCGCACTGGCCGACACTCTGGCCTCAGTTCCGGGGTGCCGCGTAGGATTGCTGGACCATCTGCGCGACGTTGATACGGTGGCCGACCTGAGACCCTGAGCTTTTTGATCATGACGCCGTCGCATACCCGTGATAGGCCGGAAGTATGACTCGGATACCCACCAAGCAGGAGGTCCTCGATTGGATCTCGGCGAACCCCACCCTGACCTCGAAACGCGATATCGCCAAAGCCTTTGGTATCAAGGGCGCGGACCGGATCGATCTGAAACGCATTCTGAAAGAGCTAGAGGCCGAGGGGCATCTGGAAAAGCGTAAGCGCAGCTATCGCGACCCGGACCGCCTGCCACCGGTCAGCGTACTGCAGGTGAAGGCTCCGAATGCGGATGGCGACCTGTTCGCGCGACCTTTGGAATGGCATGGCGAAGGCGTCGAGCCCATTGTTCTGATCATCACCCGCGCCAGTGATCCTGCATTGGGAGAGGGCGACCGAATTCTGGCCCGCCTGACGGTGGTGCATGAGGAAGACCACAATTACGAGGCACGACTGATCCGCCGTATCGGAACCAACCCGCGCAAGATCGTCGGCATCTTTCGCAAAGGGGCCGAAGGCGGTCGGATCGTGCCAATCGACAAAGCCGGGCAGACCGAATGGCTGGTTGCGGACGGTGCCGTACTGGGTGCGAAGGACGGCGAGCTTGTCGAAGCCGAACAGGCCGGGCCAAAGAACCGCATGGGTTTGCCGCGTGCGCGTATCGTGGAACGGCTGGGCGATCCGTCTGCACCCAAGGCCGTTTCGCTGATCGCCATCCACCAGCATGGCATTCCGGATGATTTCCCCGACAAGGTGATTGACGAAGCTGACAAGTCCAAACCCGTGGGGCTGAAAGGCCGCGAAGATCTGCGGGACATGCCGCTGCTGACCATCGATCCGTCAGATGCGCGGGATCATGACGATGCCTGTTACGCCCATGCCGACGATGACCCCAAGAACCCTGGCGGGCATGTGATCTGGGTCGCCATCGCCGACGTTGCCGCCTATGTGCAGCCCGGTACCGCGCTGGATCGTGAGGCGCGCAAGCGCGGCAACTCCAGCTACTTCCCGGATCGGGTGGTGCCAATGCTGCCGGATCGCCTCTCTGGAGACCTGTGTTCGCTGCACGAAGGCGTTCCGCGCGCCTGTATCGCTGTGCGGATGCAGATCGATGCGGATGGAAACAAGATTGGTCATCGCTTTGTACGTGGTCTGATGCGTTCGGCCGCCTCGCTGCACTATGCCGAAGTACAAGACGCTATCGACGGCAATACAAATGACCGCACTGGGCTTTTGTTGGAACCTGTTTTGAAGCCGCTCTACTCCGCCTATGCCGCGCTCAAGAAAGCGCGGGCGGAACGGCAACCATTGGAGCTGGATTTGCCCGAACGCAAGATCGTTCTCGGCGACGCGGGCGAGGTTCAAAGTGTGGCCTTCCGTGACCGGCTAGATGCGCACAAGCTGATCGAGGAGTTTATGATCCTCGCCAATGTCGCCGCCGCCGAGACATTGATCGCCAAGCGCCGCCCGTTGCTGTTCCGCGTGCACGAGGAACCGGCGCAAGAAAAGCTGGAAAGCCTGAGGGAGACTGCTCAGGCTGCTGGGTTGAATTTGGCTAAGGGGCAGGTTCTGCAGACCCGACACCTGAATGCGCTGTTGAACGCGGCCGCCGGGACCGAGGATGCAGAGCTGATTAACCTGACCACCCTTAGGTCGATGGCGCAGGCCTATTACAACCCCGAGAATTTTGGCCATTTTGGGTTGGCATTGCGCAACTACGCGCATTTCACCTCTCCAATCCGCCGCTATGCCGATTTGATCGTGCACCGTGCGCTGATCACGGCGCATGGCTGGGGTGACGACGGGTTGACCGAGGATGAAATCGCGCGCCTTGATGAAACGGCCACGCATATCTCGGACACCGAACGCCGCTCAATGATGGCCGAACGGGATACGACGGATCGCTACCTTGCCGCATATCTGAGTGAGCGCGTGGGCAATGAATTCTCAGGCCGTATCAGTGGCATTGCCCGGTTTGGCGCCTTTGTGAAGATGGATGAAACCGGTGCGGATGGGCTGGTCCCCGTCCGATCACTGGGGCGCGAGTTTTTCCATTTCGACCGCGAAGCGGGAACACTGATGGGATCAGACACCGGCTTGATCATCGCCATCGGCCAGCGTGTCACCGTGCGCCTGACCGAAGCCACGCCGGTCACCGGAGGGCTAGAGCTGGAGCTGCTGTCTATCGATGATCAGGCCCTACCGCGGGGGCGGGGCGGGCCCACCAAGCGGGGTACACGGCGCAAGGCGGTCAGCACCAAGCGCAAGAAGGACAAGATCAAGCGCAAGGTCGAGCGCAAACGCCGTCAAAGGTGATACGTTAGCGCCCGAGCAATCAGCCAGCCGTGGCGGGTTTCGTCGATCTGATCCGGGTCATCAAACAAGATGGCCCGATTGCCATCGATCCGATCTTCGCCCGGAAAGGCGGTGCTTAAATCGCCCATCAGCCGGCTCTGACAATGCACGAACAACGCAAAGGACGCCGATTTGTGACCGCCCAAGCGGATGGTTGATCCCTTGGGGGCAAGATAGGCGGGTTGCCCCCAACGCAGTGCTTCATTCAATGGCTGCGCTTTGGGCAATGTCCCGGCTGTTGAAAACACCAGTTCACGCAAAGCAATCGCGCCCGAACGGGTATTTTCGGGGAGTGCTTCAAAGGCGGCCTGAACGGCGGGATCATTAAATGGTGTCATGCAGCGGTATCGCCTGTTCCATTCGGTCGATGTAATCGTTGAGCAGCCTATCTTGTTTGATCCGCCGGGTCAGCGGTGTTTCCACTGGTGTCGCGCGCATTGCGGCGAGCATTGGTCCAACGCTCAAATCTGCCGAGGTCGGTTTGTCGCCCAGAAGGTAGGGTGATTGCCACAGATAGGCGGATATCGCTTCAAGGTCCCGCTCTAGCCGATCCCGTCTCTCGACAGGTGAGAAACGGGCAACACCCTGGAATCCCAACCCCTGGACAACCTTTTTCCGGATGGAGTTCGAAACAGGTGTGCGGATCAAAGCGGGAATGACCGAAAAGAAGGTGTCGCGCAGAATTGGCCAGACCTCGTCATTGGCCCATCTGTCCATCACGACCTGAAAATAGATATGTTCCTCGGCCATGCGGATCAGCGCCCGCGCCTGCGCCTTTTGTACGTCGCTGAGCCCATGGTCGAAGTCCGCGCCCTGCGCCTCAAGCCAATCGCGAATAAGGTCGCTGTCCGGGACAAGACGCTCTGGCGTACGCAGAACAGGAAGCTTTTGATGGGGCATTTTTCGGGGGTCCAGCATATCGGACCGCTGCCAGCGTTGGCCCGCGTGTTCCAGCATATATGCGGCCTTGACGCAGAAGGGGCTGGCGCTGAACAGGCCGAAGGCAGAAGGGTAGATCAAAAGGGTCAGCATCGGGGGCTCCATTATCAGGGATGCCCGAGGGATACCTTTGCCTGATGACAGTTTCTGTCATCAGGTTTAGATTAACCTGCATTATGTCCCGAACCGCCCGTCTGTTCCAATTGATGCAAGCCTTGCGCTCTGGCCCTTCGCCAAGAACGTCCCAACAACTGGCGCAGGATCTGGGCGTGTCGCCGCGCACCGTTCATCGCGATATTGAGTCGTTACGCGGGCTTGGGGCGGTGATCGACGGTGAGGCCGGTTTTGGCTTTACCCTGATCGAAGACGCAACACTGCCGCCGCTTGGATTCACAGATGATGAGCTTGAAGCGCTGGTGTTGGGGTTGCGAGAGGTGCAGGCCATTGGCGACCCCGGTTTAGCGGATGCGGCAGGCAATGCGTTACGAAAACTTCAGGGACGCCTACCCCAGCGTCAGTCGCACCGGCTGACCCATGCCGTGTTGACAGCGACGCGGTTTGATCGCCCGGCCAAGCCCACCATCACGGTCGGGGACTTGCGACAAGCCACGTGGGATGAGCGCACGATCGAGTTTGCTTATACCGATGCCAAGGGCGATGACACCCGTCGTAAGGTGAACCCGCTGAGTATCGTCTATATGGATCGCTCCAACGTTCTGATTTCCTGGTGCCATCTGAGGCAGGATTTCCGGGTCTTCCGGCTAGACCGGATCCGCGAAATGTCCGTGACAGATGAAAGCTTTAGGCCGAACCGTATCCCCTTGCTGCGAGAAGCCCTTGCCCAGATCCGCGCACAGCACAAAGCAAAAGATCGCGAAGGGTCAAGCTGAACGCTTTGGAAAATTCCAATTCTGCGGTATTCTGAGGTTGAGCAGAAACCAGGAAAATTCGGAATGCGTAAATGCATAGGTGGCGTTATGACCGCCGCATTATGGGCATCCATTGTGCAGGCGGAATCTATCAATACTCTGGGCGGATCACAGGCCATACAGCTGGCGTCAGCTGGCGTGGCGATATCCATCCGGCCAGTTTTACGACCCTCAGCTAAGGAGTACCGGGTGTCGACGGAAGGAAACGCGCGGTTCCAGGCGTGGCTTGGAGCATTTCGTGAACGGGCGTCCGAGCGGGGGATATCAGCCTCAACACTGGACAGGTCGCTGGCAGGTTTGACCTACGATAAGGACGTGATCAGGCGCGACCGCAACCAAGCAGAGTTTTCGAAACCCATTTGGGAATACCTGGATTCCGCCGTTTCGGACACGCGGATCAGAAACGGCCAGACCGGGCTGGAACGTCACGGTGAAACGTTGGCCCGTATCGAAGCCAAATACGGCGTTGAAAAAGAGGTGGTAACGGCGATTTGGGGGCTTGAGACCTCGTTCGGGACCTACCGGGGCAGTGATCACACGATCCGATCACTGGCGACATTGGCGTTTGACGCACGACGCGCGCAGTTTTTCGAAACCCAGTTGATCGCCGCATTGCAGATCATTCAGGCGGGCGACGTCAGCCCGCGCAATATGGTGGGTAGCTGGGCTGGGGCGATGGGGCATACGCAGTTCATGCCAACCTCATTTCTGGACCACGCAGTTGATTTCGACGGGGATGGGCGGCGCGATATCTGGTCGGACGATCCAACCGATGCGCTGGCCTCGGCCGCCGCCTATCTGGCGCGGCATGGGTGGACCAAGGGGCAGCCGTGGGGCGTTGAGGTGACCCTGCCCAAAGGGTTCGACTATTCCACTGCAAGGCGGGATCACACATTGATGCCCTCACAATGGGCCGCACGTGGCGTGGTGGCGGCGAGTGGCGCCCACATTTCGGATCACGGACAAGCGGCAATTCTGTTACCCGCCGGAGGGCGGGGCGTCGCGCTGATGATCTTCGACAATTTCAAGGTGATTGAGGAATACAACGGTGCCGACGCCTATGTGATCGGGATAGGACACCTGTCTGACCGTCTTGCCGGACGGGGGGCGTTCCAAACCGAATGGCCGCGTGGTGACCGGGTGTTGAGTTTCACCGAGAAAAAGGAATTGCAATCCCGCCTGACCGAGGCTGGCTTTGATACCCAAGGCGTCGACGGGCGCACAGGGCCAAACACAGTCAAAGCTGTTCGGGCGTATCAATTGGCGCAGGGGTTGCTGCCAGACGGATACGCCAGTCTGAACCTCTTGGAAGCGTTGCGGTGACAATGTAGGGGCGTTGATCTATTGCCTGGGTATGCACTGCGGATACTCTCTCAGGTATTGGCTGTGCAACCTCCCGACTACCGGCACTCACTACGATAGACGGGAGGTGGACCCAGCAGAAGAGCGGGTCGCGACGCCGGTAGAGGTAATACAATTAACCGAGTCGCATTCGCATACTTGAATCTGAATTACATCAAATCAAGATAATTATCGCGCGATAAATTTTTGGTTGTCGCGCGATACAAAATTACTTCTTTTTGCCGCTCGATTTGATCGAATCTAGTTGTGTTCAGGAATTGAGCTGTATCGATTGACGGGCAATTGCGACTCAGAAAGTGGGAAGGGGCGCATCCAGTGCGCCCCTTAAACCTGAATAGTAGCAATCTGGGCTATGACGCCGCCTTCATCAGACCCTGCGCGATGATCTCGGCCTGCGCCTCGTCCAGTGACTTGTGAATCCGCACGAACATCTCGTCGATTTCCGCAGGGGTCAGGACCAGCGGGGGTGAGATAATCATCCGGTCACCCACATGGCGCATGATCAGGTTGTTGGCAAAACAGCGGTCGCGGCAGATGTAGCCGACCGTACCGGGCTCGGACGCGAATTTGGCGCGGCTGGCCTTGTCCGGCGTCAACGCGATCGAGGCCATCATGCCGACGATCTTGGCCTCACCGACGAGTGGATGATCGGCCAGGGCCTCCCATTTCTCTTTCAGATAGGGGGCGGCCACGTCGCGGACGTGGTCGACGATGCCTTCTTCTTCGAGGATGCGCAGATTCTCTAGCGCGACAGCCGCCGCAACCGGGTGGCCGGAATAGGTATAGCCGTGATTGAACTCGGTGCCGCCGATCACCTCGGCAATCTCGTCATTCACAATGGATCCGCCGATGGGCGCGTAACCCGAACTGAGACCCTTGGCGATTGTCATGATATGCGGTTTGATACCAACTGTTTCGGACCCGAACCAGTTGCCTGTGCGTCCAAAGCCGCAGATCACCTCATCGGCGATCAAAAGGATATCGTATTTGTCGCAAATGCGCTGGATCTCGGGCCAGTAGGTATCGGGGGCAACGATCACCCCTCCCGCACCCTGCACGGGTTCGGCAATAAAGGCCGCGACGCGGTCTTCGCCCAGTTCCAGAATGGCTTCTTCCAGCTCACGCGCGCGGGCCAGGCCAAATTCTTCCGGCGCCATGTCGCCGCCTTCTGCCCACCAGTTCGGCTGGTTGATGTGGTGGATGTTCGGGATCGGGATGCCGCCCTGCGCATGCATGCCCGCCATACCGCCCAGCGAGGCCGAACCGACGGAGGACCCGTGATAGGCATTGTGGCGGCTGATGATGATGTTCTTGTCCGGCTGGCCCTTTTCGGCCCAGTAGGTGCGCACCAGACGAATGTTGGTGTCATTTGCCTCGGACCCGCCCGCCGCGAAGAACACATGGTTCAGATCCCCCGGCGCCAGTTCCGCGATCTTGGCAGCCAAAGCGATGGCCGGAATATGGGTCGTTTTGAAGAACGTGTTGTAATAGGGCAGTTCACGCATCTGACGGGCCGCAACCTCAGCCAGTTCATCGCGACCGTAACCGATATTGACGCACCAAAGACCCGCCATGGCGTCCAGAATCTCTTCGCCTTCGCTATCGGTCAGGTACACGCCTTTGGCACGAGTGATGACACGCGCACCTTCCTCGCTCAATGATCCGTTGGCCGAAAACGGGTGCATATGATGCGCCGCATCCAGCGCCTGCAATTCGGCGGTTGGCATGTGATTGGTGATGGTCGACATCAGAGAATCTCCTGCAAAAGGCGGTTACCCGTCACAATATGATCAAATTTTTTGCTGTCAATCGAATCGAGCTGAATCAGGCGCGGATCAAAGCGTCCGACATCAATTCCATACCCTGCTCAATGTCCTGAGCAGTTGCTTTCGCCACCTTTTCCGCATCGTTCGCCCGCAAACTTGCGATGATGTCCTTGTGTCGATCCGGCAGGCTATGTGTTCCGAATCGTCCACAAACAACGCGTAGTGAGGGGCCGAACCGCAGCCAAAGCCTCTCGGCTAGATCGTTGAGAATTGGAGCATCCGCATGCGCATATAACGTTTCATGAAACTGGTGGTTCAAGCGCAGGTAACCACTGACGTCGCCGTCTGTGATGGTCTGATCCAATCGCTGATCAAGCTTCTCGAGCTGATCGATATCAGCAGGCTTTAAATTTGCGGTTGCCCGTTTGGAAAGCTCTGATTCTATTGATATTCTGGCAAAAATCATCTGCTCGACATCGGTGCCCGACAATAACGGCACGCTGACCCGTCGATTGCCCTGAAACACCAGCGCGCCGTCCGAAATCAGCCGCCGGATCGCCTCGCGGACGGGGGTCATTCCAACCCCGAGCGATTCGGTCAAACCCTGTATCGTGACGGGTTGTCCCGGGACCAGATCACCGTACATGATCTGAGATTTCAGGGTTTGGTACACCTGTTCATGAGCCGGTCTTTTTCCCTCATCCACCTTCGAGCTGGATGCTTTATTTTTGATCAAATCCAAGTGGTTTACCCTGTTTCGCGTGGTGTCGACTTGCCAGACGCCTGACCTCGTGAAACCATACGATGGATCGGGGGAAAACGCAAAACTTGATCAAATCAAAAAAAACGGGAGAATACCCGTACACTTGCAGGGAGAGAAATATGTCAATCAAAACGCTGACGATGACAGCGATTGTCGCGCTGGGGACTTCGGCGGCTTTTGCCGAAGAGGTGCGCGTCTACAACTGGTCCGACTATATCGACGAGGATCTGCTGAAAAAATTCGAAGAAGAGACAGGGCTGACCCTGATCTACGACGTGTTTGACAGCAACGAGGTTCTGGAAACCAAGATGCTGGCCGGTGGATCAGGCTATGACGTGGTTGTGCCGTCGGGCACGTTTCTACAGCGTCAGATTCAGGCTGGCGCTTTTCAGGAACTGGACGAAGCAAAGCTTTCGAATTCAGGAAACCTATGGGACGTGATTCAGGAACGTACCGCAGGCTATGACCCGAACAACGCCTATTCGATCAACTACATGTGGGGGACGACCGGCCTCGGCGTTAACGTTGGTAAGGTTAAGGAAGTGCTGGGCGATGACGTTGCTCTGAACAGCATGGACTTGGTTCTGAAACCAGAGAATATGGAAAAGCTGGCCTCGTGCGGCGTCCATTTCCTGGACGCTCCGGCCGAGATTATTCCGATGGTGCTGCAGTATATCGGTGAAGATCCGGACAGCCATGACACCGATGTGATCGGTAAAGCCGAAGAAGTCCTGGCTGGCGTTCGCCCGCATATCCAGAAATTCCACAGCTCGGAATACATCAACGCGCTGGCAAATGGCGATATCTGCGTAGCTGTCGGTTGGTCAGGTGACATCCTGCAAGCGCGGGATCGCGCGGCCGAGGCCGAAAATGGCGTGGAAATTGAATACCACCCATTCGCTGAAGGTTCGCTAATGTGGTTCGACCAGATGGCCATCCCGGCAGATGCTCCGAACCCGGAAGGCGCACACCAGTTCTTGAACTTCATTCTGGACGCCAACAACATGGCTGCCGCATCGAACTATGTGTACTATGCCAATGGCAACAAGGCTTCTCAGGAATTCCTTGAGGAAGACGTGATTGGTGATCAGGCAATCTATCCGAGTGATGCCACGATGCAGAATCTGTACATCACGACACCTTATCCGGTCAAAACACAGCGGAGCGTGACCCGTCTGTGGACCAAAATCAAATCGGGCACCTGAACCGAAGTATTTGAGCAAGGCGGCCCGACCGCCTTGCCCTTTCAATCAGACCGTCGAACGGGGGCCGCCTTGAACACAAACGTCTTTGCGCCGTGGGAAGATCCACAGGCGAAACCATTGATCCAATTCCAGAATGTGACCAAGCGTTTTGGCGGATTCACGGCGATCGACAACCTGTCACTGGACATCTTCGAACAGGAATTCTTTGCTTTGCTCGGTCCATCCGGTTGCGGCAAAACGACCATGATGAGGATGCTGGCAGGGTTTGAAAAACCTACCGAAGGGCACATCATGCTGGGCGGGCAGGACATCGACCCGATCCCGCCAAACAAACGGGCTGTGAACATGATGTTCCAGTCCTACGCGCTGTTTCCTCACCTCAGCATCTGGGAGAACATTGCCTTCGGTTTGCGCCGGGACAACATGCCCAAGCGGGATCTTGAAGACCGCGTGGAAGAGATGTTGCGCCTGACCCGGCTTGAGCAATTCGCCCGCCGTAAACCGCACCAGATTTCTGGTGGCCAACGGCAGAGGGTCGCGCTGGCACGGTCACTGGCAAAAGCGCCAAAACTGCTGTTGCTGGACGAACCCTTGGGTGCGCTGGACAAAAAACTGCGGCAGGACACTCAGTTCGAACTGATGGACATTCAGGAAAAGACCGGCACCACCTTTGTGATCGTGACCCACGATCAGGAAGAGGCGATGACTGTTGCCAGCCGCGTCGCCGTGATGGATCAGGGCAAGCTAATGCAGGTATCGACGCCGGACAGGATCTATGAAAACCCCAACTCAGTCTATGTCGCTGACTTTATCGGGGATGTGAATATCATCGAAGGCCGGGCGACTGCGAACGGCGATGAAGCCTACCAAATCGACTGGGCCGAGGGGCAATCGCCGCTGACCGCAACCTCGTCGACAGAATTCTCGAACGGGCAAAGCTGCCATCTTGCGATCCGCCCCGAAAAGGTGACGATCTCGGCCGACCGCCCGGCGGATGCCATCAACGCGGTACAGGGTAAGGTGCTTGACATTGCCTATCTGGGCAATTTGTCCACCTATTACGTGGAACTGCCAAATGGCACGATCATCAGGGCGCAATCGGCCAACACGCGCCGAATCTCGCGCCGTTCGTTTACATGGGAAGACCCGGTCTGGCTGTCGTGGACGGCAACGGCTGCGGTTTTGTTGGCAAACTGATGCGCCGCGCCCTTCTGATCGCTGTTCCTTACGTCTGGCTGCTGGCCCTGTTTCTGATACCGTTTTTCATCGTTCTGAAGATTTCGCTGTCGGATGTCGAACTGGCGATCCCGCCATATACGCCGACACTGGATCTGTCGCAGGGTTGGTCCGGGATAACCGACTTTTTCAGCCAGTTGGATTTCGAAAACTTCGTCTGGCTGACCGAAGATGACCTTTACTGGAAAGCCTACCTGTCCAGCGTCAAGATCGCTCTGATCTCGACGGTTCTGACGTTGCTGGTGGGTTATCCGATTGCCTATGGAATGGCTCGTGCGCCAGCCGAATGGCGCCCGACGCTGATGATGCTGGTGATCCTGCCGTTCTGGACTTCGTTCCTGATCCGCGTTTACGCGTGGATGGGAATTCTCAGCAATGAAGGCTATCTGAACCAGATTCTGTTGTGGCTGGGTATCATTTCGACCCCGCTGACCATTTTGAACACCAACACTGCCGTCTACATCGGTATCGTCTACACCTATTTGCCCTTCATGATCCTGCCGATTTATTCGTCGTTGGAGCGCATGGATGAATCCCTGATCGAAGCAGCCGAAGATCTGGGCTGTTCCCGTCTGAAGGCGTTCTGGCTGGTGACTATACCGCTGTCGCGCCCCGGCATCATTGCCGGCTGTTTTCTGGTGATGATCCCGGTGATCGGTGAATTCGTGATCCCGTCGCTGTTAGGCGGGTCCAGCACGCTAATGATCGGCAAGGTGCTGTGGGAAGAGTTCTTCTCAAACCGCGATTGGCCGGTGGCCAGTGCCGTTGCCGTTGTGTTGTTGCTTATCCTCGTGATCCCGATTGTGCTGTTCCAGCGCAACCAGCAGAAACAGACGGAGGCCGAGCAATGAACAGGCTGAGTTGGTTCAACGCGGTGTCTCTGACACTGGGCTTTGCGTTCCTCTATATCCCGATGGTCATCCTGATCATCTTCAGCTTTAACGAAAGCAAGCTGGTCACAGTATGGGCAGGGTTCTCGACCAAATGGTACGGTGAGCTTGCCCAGAATGAGGCATTTCTGAACGCGGCCTGGGTGACAATACGGGTTGCGGTGTTCTCATCCACATTGGCCACGGTTCTTGGCACCGCTGCCGCATATGTTCTGGTCCGAGGCGGGCGGTTTTTTGGCAGGACACTGTTTTCCGGAATGATTTACGCGCCTCTGGTAATGCCCGAAGTGATCACCGGCCTGTCGTTGCTGCTGCTGTTTATCGGCATTGGGCTGGACAGGGGCATTCTGACCATCGTTCTGGCCCACACAACCTTTTCGATGTGCTTTGTGTCGGTCGTCGTGTCCTCGCGTCTTGTGACCTTTGACAAATCGCTGGAAGAGGCCGCTTTGGATCTGGGATGTTCGCCAGCGCAGGCGTTCCGTCTTGTGACACTGCCGATCATTGCGCCCGCGGTGATTTCAGGCTGGCTGCTGGCTTTTACCCTATCGCTGGACGATCTGGTTATCGCGTCCTTTACCTCGGGCCCGTCGGCGACAACGCTGCCGATCAAGATATTCTCGGCGGTGCGTCTGGGCGTCAGCCCCGAGATCAACGCGCTGTCTACCATCATGATTGCAGTCGTCACGGTTGGCGTTATCACCGCCTCGCTGGTGACGAAACGCGCAATGGTTCGGCAAAAGCAGGATGAACTTGCCGCTGCGCGCACCGAATGAAGCGTCTTTTTCCGGACTACACCTATGGGCCTGGACCCCGTCAGAACTGCTGGTGGGATCAGACAATTTCGGCACCTGATTGGCCGACCCATAAAGGTGATCTGAACGTTGACGTCGCAATCGTCGGCGGCGGTTTCACGGGGCTTTCGGCAGCCCTGCATCTGGCCGAGGCAGGTGTGAAAGTTGCGGTTCTTGAGGCCGCAACCCCGGGGTGGGGTGCCTCGGGCCGGAATGGCGGATTTTGCTGTCTCGGAGGGTCCAAGCTAAGCCATGGGTCTTTGGTCCGTGGGTTTGGCGCTGAGGCTGCGCAGTCCTACGAACAAGCGGAAGAAGATGCTGTTCAGCTTGTCGCAGATTTGCTGGAACAGCATCAGATCGACGCCGATACCCATTCGAAAGGGGAAACCCAACTGGCCCATTCGGTGCGGGCGATGGAAAAGCTACGTCGTAACGCAGAAGCATCAGGTGTCTTGCACGGTTCTGATGACCTGCAGCACCTGGGTCTGGGCGGTTCCTTTCATGGTGCCTATACAAATCCGGTTGGTTTCGCTCTTAACCCTCGAAAGTACCTGTTTGGCTTGGCAGGTGCGGCCCAGGCGCGGGGCGTACAGCTTTTCCAGAAATCGCCAGTTGAAACCATCAGGAAAGCTCAGGCCGGGTTCGATATTGAATCCGGATCAGGTCAAATCCGCGCCACGAATGTTCTGATTTGTACGAACGGATACTCCAGCGAGGATATGCCGCCCTGGTTGTCGGGACGATACATGCCCGCGCAATCCACGGTTCTGGTGACCCGGCCATTGTCAGACGCTGAGTTGCAAGCGCAGGGGTGGACTTCGGAGCAGATGTGTTATGACACCCGAAACCTGCTGCACTATTTCCGCCTGATGCCTGATCGGAGGTTCCTGTTCGGCATGCGCGGAGGGTTACAGTCGTCCCCTCGGGCCGAGGCCGCCATTCGCCGGACAATGCGTCGGGACTTTCAGGCCATGTTTCCAGAATGGAAAGATGTGGATGTGACCCATATGTGGTCCGGAATGGTGTGCCTGTCGCGCAAGCTGACGCCTTATGTCGGGCCGGTTCCCGATCAACCCGGAATGTTTGCCGCCTTTGCTTATCACGGGAACGGCGTTGCCATGGGGACGTATTGCGGGCGCGCCCTTGCCCGCCTGGTTTTGGATAAACAGACCGAGTTGCCCGCGCCGATTGCACAGCCGCCGGGACGGTTTCCTCTTGGGTTCTGGCGGCGCGCCTTGATGCCGCCCGCCTATGCTGCGATGGCAATCGCGGATCGGTTATCGCTCTAAAGCGCGGCGACTTCCAGTTCGAGCGTTTGGGCATAATCTGCAGCCCCGTTTTCGATGCGCCACAAACAGTAGGCAGCCATGCGCCATGCAAACCACGGGCGCAAATCCCGGTATCGCGCGACAGTTTCATCGTGACCATATGCTGCCAGAAACCGCTCTTCCTCGGTCACGCTCAGGGGTGCGCCGCGGTAAAGCCGTTGCATGGCTGGGGACAGGAACATCGCAATGTCCTCGCACGGATCGCCCCAAGCCGGGCACTGCCAGTCGATCAGGGTTATGCCGGTCGCCGCGACAAGGATGTTTCCGGCCACGGTATCGCCATGGATCAGGCATGTGTGTGCGGTCGCGGGCACATGGCCTTTGGGGCGCAGCTGCGCGAGCCGTGCTCGTGTATCAGAGGTGCAGACGCTTAGAATACGCTCGGCATGTTCAGCCAGGTCCCGACTGCCATTGCAGCCATCCGGCGCTTGGACCGAAACATCAAGCCTGTGTAGTTCACTCAGCAAACCAGCGACACTCTCAGGCCTTTCTTGCCACGGTGATCCGGGAGCGTGATCGTAGAACACCCAATGGCCTGTATCATGTGTTCCTGTCGCAC
This sequence comes from Ruegeria sp. CDSB013, assembly GCF_059611165.1. NCBI lineage: Bacteria > Pseudomonadati > Pseudomonadota > Alphaproteobacteria > Rhodobacterales > Roseobacteraceae > Ruegeria > Ruegeria sp. CDSB013. The sequence goes on from NZ_JBXWPA010000011.1 coordinate 53,286, forward strand.
GCAGGCGAGGAACAAATCCGGTTGGCTCAAGGGTGCGTAAGCATAGCGCTTCGAGTTCCGGGTCGTTGCGAAACAGCGGATTGCGCGGTGTTGCGCGATACAGCTTCAGAACCTTGTCACCGCTGCCACCCAGTACTTTCCAGACCTGATTTGTTCGCCCGCCATACAACGTTTGAAACTCTGCGCCGGGCTGAACAAAGTCACGGGCGCGCAGATCGTCGACCAGATCAGAAGGGGGGCGGGTTGGGGCAGGCAGGAGTTTCACCAATGCAGTTAGCGAGTCGAATCTGCCAAGGTTTGAACTGTCTTGCCCGGCAGATCAAGTTCCGGCTCTGACCCCGGTTACCGTCGTAGCAGCGACAACCTTCCCGCTTTCGAGGGTCAGCATAACCTGATTGTCCGTAACCTGAGCTTCGACAACTTCGCCATAGGTCTCTGCCAGCTGTGTCGATAACAGCTCGTCGCCATCATAACTTTCCAGTGTGGCCGAGTAACTCCCCGCCGCCAGAGGCTGCCCATCGCTTCCCTGACCAGTCCAAACCGTTCTATCGTCGGTCGTGGAAACAGCCACACGATCGACAACGGCTCCGTCACTGTCGCGGATGACTATGACCGCCTTGTCAGCATCTGGTGCGGGTGTGGCAAACAGCGTCAAAGGCTCGCCCTCATATTGGAAAGCCGCGGGCGCTCGCACGTCCATCCCGATCCATTTGCCGAGTTTGTCCAGATTTGCGCCACCCAGCGCCTGTCCAAGTGTCGCCAACAAATCATTTGTCTGAACCTGTTGTTCGACCATCGAGAATTGCGCCAGTTGCGATGCATATTCCGAGGCATCCAACGGTTTCAACGGGTCCTGATTCTGGGCCTGTACGGTCAGCATTGTCAGGAATGTCTCAAAGTCCGATGCCAGACCTGTTTGCTTTGACGCGTCTTGGGTTTGAACTGTGGCTGACGGTTGGGCGTTGGATTGGGTCGGGGTAATCAATTTCACAACCTCATGTCGATGCGGCCAACGGGGCCGGTTTTGGGAATGGGTGGCGCGTTTGAAGAGGAATCGGTGAGTTGCGCGGTCTCAGCAGGCGATCCTTCCTGGTGGCCGGCCTGATTCTGTTCGGCGTCTCCGGATGTCCCGAGGTCAAATGACAGATCGCCTAAGCCAAAATTTTTGAACTCTTCCTCCAACACCGCCAAATGACGGCGCATCATCTCGAGGGTTTCCGGGCGCTCGGCGGAAATTGTCAGATGCAATCCGTCATCGCGGCCGTTCAACATGATGGACACCCGCCCCAGTTCTTCGGGGTTCAGCGCGATTTCAACGGAACCGGATTTCGGCTGTGTGGTGATGACGGCAGCCATTTGCCCGGCGACGGCGCGCGCTGTCTCGGCCCGGGCAGTCTGTGCCATGGCTTGTGTAAAAGTTACCGGATCCCGCCCCGCCGAAACGGGCGAATCTGCCCTGAGGGCGTGAACGTCTTCGACCTCGTGAAATGCTGGCGCGTCAGTCTGAGCACGGGTTTTTTCCGGCGCGAACATCTGCAATTGAGCGATGCTTGGTGCGCGATCCGGGTTGGTCGTTTGTTGAGGTGCAAGATTGCTTTGCGGCGGATGTTGCGTTTCATGCCGGTGCCGCTCTGGATGAACGGTCCGGTCTGCGGTCTCTTTTCGGGATACGCCCACAGGTTGCAACGCAAAAGCCGCAAGGTCCACCTTTCCCCGCGCAGCAATTGGTTGTGACGCAGGGCTCAAAGCCGCGCTGTGCCGAAAATCCGGGGTGACTATGCGCGAATCATTGATGCCTGCATCCAGTCTATCGACCTTGTTGGATAGGCCGGTTTGCTCGGTTTCAGGCACTTTCGGACTGCGCGGGTCGGTTAACGCAGCTGACACGGGTGTTTCGGAGGGATCGCGTTTTGTGCCCACTTCAAGACGCGTGTCCAGAAGGGGTGTCCGCTCACTCTGGTTGAGATCAGCGGGCACTTCTGCATCTTCAAGCAAGACAGCCTCGTCCGTTTCAACGTCCACGTCCGGTTCTGCGCCTGTAAGAGCGGCTGCTTCTTCTTTGTTCTCACCTTTGTGTTGATTGAGCACGGCCTCAAACGTAGCGCCACTTTCATCCCCCTGCTCGGGATTGATTCCGTGGGGTTTGGCGGTTGCGGTTGGCGAGGATGACATCACTGAAAGAGGGTTGGGCATTATGCTCCGACTCCGGTTGTGTGACCGGAAACCTGCCTGCAGGAAGTTACGTTTATTTTAACTGCTTTCGCTTTTGATCGAAAAAGTTCGATGCAATTTTTGGAGAAAGCAATGAAGGTTTCCCCGCCTCTCTCCCCATCTCAACCCCCCGCCTATTCCCAGAAATTGCGGGAGGCGGCGATAGAACTAGAGGCTTCGTTTCTGAGTGAGATGTTGAAATCGGCCGGGCTGGGCAAAGCGCGCCAATCCTTTGGCGGCGGTGCGGGCGAAGATCAGTTTGCCTCATTTCTTGTTCAGCATCAGGCCCGTGCGCTGGCCAGATCCGGTGGCGTTGGCCTGTCCGAAACCCTGTTCCAATCCATGATGGAGAAAACCGATGCCAAAGACGTCTGAAACCGACCTAGTAAAATCACTCGAAGACGTTCTTGAGCTTGAGCGAAACGCGCTGGTGCAGGGCGATCTGGATTGTCTGCATCATACGGCTCCGGAAAAGGAAAAGCTGATTGGGGCACTCAATGATCTTGATGTCCTTGATAGTGATGAGCTGATCCGCCTGCAAAGAAAGGTCGAGCGGAATCAGGCGTTACTAAACAGCGCCGCCGAAGGGATTCGCGCGGTGGCCAACCGCATGGCCGAGTTACGGCGCGTGCGGCAGGAATTCAGCACCTATGGTGCGGACGGGCAGCGCAGCGAATTCGCCGTCCGCCATCAAGCCAAGCTGGAAAAACGGGCATAGATACGGGTTTAATTCAAATCCGAGGTTTCTGAATTCCGCGCTTTAGCACTCCGTTAGGGGATCGACGTCAAAGGTGTTCGGGCACCTGGACAAATCAGGTGGCGCGAACAGCCCGACGGCGGATCGCACCGATCAGAAAGACGTCAAAGCCCGCACCAGTGGCGGGATGAGCATGGGCGAAAAGGGCCCGAACGGAAAAGGAAGAAAGCTAATGTCCAGCATTCTGACAAACAATGGCGCCATGGTTGCGCTGCAAACTCTCAAGTCGGTCAACAAGGATCTTGGGGCAACGCGGAACGCGATCTCCACCGGTAAGGACGTTGCGACTGCGAAAGACAACTCGGCCGTCTGGGCGATTTCTAAGGTCATGGAATCGGATGTCAAAGGCTTCAACGCGATCAAAGACAGCTTGGCACTGGGTGAGTCCACCGTAGCGGTTGCGCGTAACGCGTCCGAAACGGTCACCGATCTGCTGTCTCAGATGAAAAGCAAGATCGTTGCAGCACAGGAAGACAACGTAGATCGCGACAAGATCAACGACGATGTCACCGCGTTAAAGGGCCAGATAAACTCGGTTGTTAACGCCGCGCAATTCAACGGCCTCAACCTGGTTAACGGCTCGGCGGGTTCCGCTTCGATCCTGGCGTCTCTTGACCGGGACAACTCTGGCAACGTGACCGCGTCGTCTATCACTGTTGCGGGTCAGGACCTTTCTACCGGCGGGTACACGGCGGCTCAGGTGTTTGACGGTTCGACCGGGTCTTCCACCGGCAACGACCGCGTTGGTGCGACGATTGACAACGGCACAACTTCGGCAACTGCGCTGGTAACGGATGAATCCAGTGGTGCGTTTGCTGCAGGTGACAAGGTTGTGTTGGCGATCGACGATCAGGTCGTATCCTACACGGTTTCTGCAACGGATGCTGCGGCCTCTACGACCGGTGATATCGTTGCAGTGGGTTTGAAGGCGAAAATTGATGAACTTGGTATCACGGGTCTGACTGTTGATTATGACTCGGGCACCGCGGGCACCTTGTCCGTTGCCAATGCCACCGGCACGGACATTTCGTTCTCGGCTCAGTATGTGAACGCGGGTTCAGGCGGTCTTGGCGCATTGACGGGCATTGATGTTTCAACCGGTGCAGGTGCTACGGCCGCGTTGGCCACAATCGAGACGCTGATTGACACATCGATCGATGCATCGGCGGCTTTTGGTTCTTCGCAAGGTCGGATCGAAACGCAGAAGGAGTTCATTTCGAACCTGGCGGATTCGTTCAAATCCGGAATCGGGTCATTGGTCGATGCGGATATGGAAGAAACCTCGGCACGTCTGCAGGCGCTTCAGGTTCAGCAACAGCTGGCAACCCAGTCGCTGTCGATCGCAAATCAGGCACCGCAGTCGATTCTGTCACTGTTCCGCTAAGTTAAGGAACATGGTCGGGGCGCGGCAACGCGCCCCGATACTGACCGCCAAGTGGCAGATTACCGGAAGGATATTAAGTGACCCCGCAAGCCCTCGCACAACGAGCATATGCACAGACCGCCGCGCCAACGCGCACCCCGCGCGATACGGAATACGAAGCGATTTCGAAAATCACGCGCAGGCTCAAGGCCGCCGCGGCCCGCCAAAAATCAGATTTCGGCGCGTTTGTGCAGGCTTTGCACGAAAACCGGCGACTGTGGACCGTTCTGGCCAGTGGCGTCACGGACTCTGACAATGCGCTGCCAAATGATCTGCGTGCGCGGATATTCTATCTGGCTGAATTCACCGAACAACACAGCAGCCAGGTATTGGGGAACAAAGCCTCGGTTGAGCCATTGTTGGAGATCAACATGGCGGTTCTGCGCGGTCTTCGCCAAATGGGGGCTACCTGATGGCAGGGTTGGTTTTGAAATTGGCGCCGAAAGAACGGGTTTTGATCAATGGTGTGGTCGTGGAAAATGGTGATCGCCGCAGTCGGTTTTCGATCATGACGCCTGAGGCGAACGTACTGCGCCTGCGGGATGCGATCCACCCGGACCAGGTGAACACTCCGGTTCGACGTGTCTGCTATGCTGCTCAGCTGGTGCTGTCTGGAGATATGGAACCCGATCAGGCACGCCAACAATTGTTGCGGCGCGTCGAAGAGCTGAGCCAGGTCTTCACCGACGCCGACAGTCGCCGGGTTCTGTCCGAGGCAACGCAAGCGCTTCTGGATCAGCAGTTTTACAAATGCCTTAAAGCCTTGCGCGCGCTGCTGCCCCGCGAAGAGCGCCTGATGGCCTACCAGTAATGACGTTCCAGCCGGTCATACCTTCAAGCGGCATTGTCGGCTGGCGATTCCTGCAGCGGACATATGACGCGCAGATCGACAGTTTTTCTTCGTCCCCTGTCAACAAAAGGGACAGTGAGTACTTTTTGGAGAAGATCAAAAAGGTCCAGACAGCAGAGGAATTGGTGTCCGATCGCCGGCTGTTGCAAGTTGCACTTGGCGCCTTTGGGTTGGAATCCGACTTGGACAATCGCTATTTCATCCAGAAGATCCTGTCCGACGGGACCAAGGCGCAGGATGCGTTGTCCAATCGTCTGTCCGACAAAAGGTACCGGCAGTTTTCCGAGGCGTTTGGGTTTGGGCCGGGCGAGGTGCGAAAAACCGGGCTGATCACCAACATGGAAGAGATTGCACGTGACAGTGTCGTGTCGCGATTTGAAATTGCTGTGGGTGAATCAGATGAAACGATGCGGATCGCTTTGTATGCGCAGCATGCTCTGGGGGAGCTGGCTCAAAAGGAAGGCAGCAAAGATACCAAGTGGTTTGATTTGATGAGCTTGCCTCCGCTGCGGCGGATGATGGAAAATGCTCTGGGGTTACCGTCCAGCTTTGGCCAGTTGAATATCGACAAGCAACTGGAAGTGTTCAAAGACAGGTTGTCAGGGCTGACCGGGTCCGATGATCTGGCCCAATTCGAGGATAAGGCCGCAATAGAGCGGCTGACAGATCAATTCCTTGCCCGTAGTAAAATCGCCCAGCTTGAAAGCGCGATTTCCCCGGCGCAGACTGCGCTAATCCTGCTTGGTGTCTAAGGCAAAAAAGTGCTTCGGACGCGCGACGACCACCAGAAGCATTGTCGGGTGGCCCTGATTGATTTGAACTGCGCGCTTTTTGTATCTTAAGCGTTCAGAACGGCATCTGCGGACGTTCTGAGAGCATAAGACTCGACCGGTTGCGAAACGTTATGCAGCTTGACGTCGCCAAGAGGCAGCGCATTGGCGCAGGCGGGCACAATATCGGCAGACACCACAATCCTGTGGTTTTTGGTTTTTCCATATTCACCCAGACGCGCAGCGATATTCGCGGCTTGTCCGATCACGGTAAAGTCCAGCCGTTCACGTGAACCGACATTGCCGTAGGTCACGCGCCCGTAGGCAACCCCGATTGAGCAATCACAATGGTTGTCGGAACCTGACTGGCGCAACTCTCCCAACTTTTCTACGATGTTGATGGCGCTTCGCTGCGCGTTCTCGCGGGCGTTTTTTGAATCCTCACCCGCTGGAAACACGGCAAGGACCGCGTCACCGATGAACTTCAGGACTTCGCCGCCGTTTTCATGCACAATGCCAGAAACGGTTTCAAAAAAGTCGTTTAGTAGATTTATGTAGTCGGCGCGCCCCAGTTTCTCTTCCAAGCTGGTCGAATTGCGCAGATCACAGAACATAATGGCGGCATCAATTTCATCCCCGTCACCGCGCCGGATCTCACCCCCTAAGACGCGCGCGCCCGAGCGTTTGCCAACATAGGTTTCAAGCAGGACCTGAGCGTTCTCGCGCTGCATGAAAACCTCATAAAACCGGGCGATGACCAGCGAGCATTCGAACACCAGCCCAAGGTTTTCCGTCGTGAAACCGTCCGGGTGATCGCAGGTCAGGGTCAGAACGTTGGTACGTCCATCCGAGAACGGCAACGGCATGGCGACATAGTCGGTCGCCCCTTTTTCACGCAGGTCCTCCATTATTGGAAAGCTATTGTGGGGATTTTCCGCGTTCAGCCGCTGTCGCACGCCGCCCAGCCCGTTCGACACATGACGTAATGGGCTGTTGATATAAGCCGGGTGGTCGTGGATTTCGTAGGTCGGAACATTGGTCGAAATCTCGGCCTCACCCTTTTCCCAGATGTAGTGCTTGCCCGCTATCAGCGGATGCAGGGACCATGTCAGGATGCTCAGGCGCTGGATGGCGATCCCATGCTCCAGCATTTTCTCGGCCAGCGCTTTGGTGAATGCCTCAGGCGTGTCATTCGCAGACGCCCCACGCATCAGCCAATCGATCAAAGGACCACTGATATTGCCGTCTTCGGGTTCCCGGAGCTGGTTATCGCCCAAATCTATCCGGGTATACGCGTTGGGCAAAAATCCGATATGCCCTTGAATGGCGGCGCTTTCTGGCAGGGCCTCCTCATAGGCCCAAACGGAATTGGCCAGTCGTTCACCATCAAGGATGACGTCGTGATAGGTCGCAGTGCCCTTGAAGGGGCAAAAGGTTTGCAGTTCGGTCTCGTCGCTGAGATCCACCAGCACGTCCTCGCGCGGGATGTAGATCGTCGGCGGCAGCCGCGTTTCATACATGACCTTGGCGTTGCTGCTTTCGGCTAAAAGGTCCTGGTCCCGGTAAATCGCAATTTTACCGCTTAACCGTTCGACCGAGATCCCATAGCCCTTTGGTCTTGCTGTGGCGTGGACGTTCATCATCATCCTCCCTGGCCCGGGGTCACTATAGGATGGGCCTTGTGAAGGGAATTTCCAAGGGGCGGTCTCGGCATTTTTATTGTTCGATAGCTGCGAAACCCCGTCGGATCAGACCATCTGGATCACGTCCTTTTCGATGGACAGCATATAGCCTTTCTTGGCGATGTTCTTGACCAGCAACTCGCTGACCATCTGATTGCCCAGGGCATCACGCAGTCTTTTGATCCGCGTGGCGCCGGCAGCTTCGTCACAGTCGGCGGCGCTTTTGCCCGAAATCACTGCTTCGATCTGAACGCCGGACAGGACCTCGTCATCCAGTCGGGATTCGGCAAGGACCGACAGGGTCTCCATCGCAGCTGGGGTCAGTTTGAAGTCCATATTATTCAGATATACGGTGTTTTCCTCGCGACTGATCAGCAGCGACGTGACCTGAATACCCGTGCGCTCGATCTGCGCCATCCGGCGGTTCAGCATCACCAGCATCACCAAAAAGACCAGCGCCGTCACAAGCATGGCGCTGGCAAAGACCAGCAATACGAAAATCACCATCCGATAGCTGGACAGGGTATCGGCAAAGGCGGTGCCGGACTGGGCCAGAATCTCAAGCAGCCGGATTTCCGTCTGCGACGTCAGGTCGCTTTCGACAAACAACCGCTCCACTCGCGCGTTGAAGGCGTTGGCGTCTGGCAGGGTCCAGAACAGGAAGACGGCGGCGGTTATCAGGATCAGGACGATTGCCGCTATACCTGCGCCGACCAATCGTGTGCCTGACCGCCTGGCCTCAGTAACGGAGATAGAATTGTCCGGCATTGGCCTTCCTTTTATCCAATCCTTCCGGCCCAAAGACAGACATGACGTTCAACAAGGTCCAGCCCGACGCGCTAAGGCGTTGCGCGACTTCTTGTTGGGCCTGGCCTTTGTCACAGGCCGAAACCTGCATCACGCCATAATGCAGCCGCAGGGGGTTGTCCTGCTTGGCCTTGTAGTCCGCATAGCACTCTGCCGACGCGGCGGTACCTAGCGATATCAGGGCCGCAACGGCCAGAGAAGAGAGGATCGGTTTCATAGGCTGCATCCTGCGCATGGGTTTGCACGATATTCAATAACCTAAGGGGTTTGAGGGGCGTGATATCGGATAACAATCACCCGTTATTGCTTGTCTGAAGGGGGCGGACCCAGTGTTGGGGCATCACGTTTGCGGTCCGTGTCGGATCGCCCCGAAACACCAGGAAGGACACGCATCATGCACCGGAAGTTCATCGCTCTTATCGTTGCCACTGCCATTGCCATCACCGGCGTCTCAGCCTCGCAGGCGCGGGCTGCGGATGCCAAGGACATCCTTGGCGGGCTTGCCGCTATTGCGATCATCGGGGCAGGGGTCCACTACTATAACCAAGAAAAACGCAAGAACCGGACCAGAACAACGCGTCAACAGACCTACACACCCCAACCTTATGTAGCGCAGCCTAGCTACCCGGTACGCCCCCTGCCGCAGCATGTGGCGCGGTATGATCTGCCGCAGCAATGTCTGCGCACATTCAATACGTATTCGAACAATCATCCGCTTCTGGCGCCGAAGTGCCTCAAGAAGCACTACAAACATGCCAATAGCCTGCCGCAAGAGTGCAAGGTCGGATTCTGGAACGGCAATAAGGTGAAGCGGGCATATGAACCCGCATGCCTGCGCCAGAAGGGATACCGCGTCGTTTACAAGTAATCACTTTCGAGCAGGAGCGGCGCCACAGAAGCGCCGCGCAGGAGAGGGTGGCGCAAGCCGCCCTCTCTTTTTTGTCTTGCGGTGGGGCGCGAAACGCGGTTTTCGGTTGGTATGACAACGCCAGATTATTCGATTGAACAGGCGGCAGTGGCGCAAGGATATCTGCGCATTGCCGGTGTGGATGAGGTGGGCCGGGGACCATTGGCCGGGCCTGTGGTTGCCGCGGCAGTGATCCTGAACCCCGAAGATATTCCCGAGGGGCTGAACGATTCCAAGAAACTGACGGCGAAACGACGGGCTGTTTTGGATATCGCGGTTCGCGACCGCGCGGAATTCGCCATTGCCGATGCTTCGGTTGCCGAGATTGACGAACACAACATCTTGCGTGCCTCGCATCTGGCGATGGAACGAGCGGTTGCGGCCCTTGATCCTCCGCCGGACTATCTGCTGATTGACGGAAACATGATCCCGCTGGGTTTGACGATCCCGGCGCAGGCGGTGGTCAAAGGGGATGCGCATTCCGTGTCGATTGCGGCGGCTTCTATCATTGCCAAAAACTGGCGCGATCAACTGATGGTGGATTTGGCGCAACAGCATCCCGGCTATGGGTGGGAGAAGAATGCAGGCTATCCGTCAAAACAACACAAGGAAGCGCTGCAAAATCTTGGTGTGACCCCACATCATAGGCGTTCATTCAAGCCGGTACACAATATCTTGTATCAAGAGCAAATCGTAAGCCGCTGATTCAAAAAAGAAATTGACGGCGAATCGACTTTGACTCATCCTTGTCTCAACCAAATGAGCGCAAAAGCGCCGTGGATACTTGAGGCAGTAAAATGACAACAACCACCAAAAAGGGCGTGAAAACGCTCCCTTTAAACACGATTCTATCTGGCGACTGCATCGATGTGATGAACAGTCTGCCTGCGGAGTCGGTTGACCTGATTTTCGCGGATCCGCCGTATAATCTTCAACTCAAAGGCCAGCTGCATCGCCCCGATAACAGCCAGGTTGATGCGGTTGACGATCACTGGGATCAGTTTTCAAGCTTTGGTGTTTATGACCAGTTCACCCGCGAATGGCTGAAAGCGGCGCATCGTCTGCTCAAGCCCAATGGCGCGATTTGGGTGATTGGGTCCTACCACAACATCTTCCGCGTAGGCACTGCACTGCAAGACGCCGGATACTGGATTCTGAACGATGTTGTCTGGCGCAAATCGAACCCGATGCCGAATTTCCGTGGCAAGCGGTTTACCAATGCGCATGAGACGATGATTTGGGCCTCCAAGCGTGAGGGTGCTAAGTACACGTTCAATTATGAAGCGCTGAAGGCGCTGAACGAGGGCGTACAGATGCGCAGCGACTGGGTTCTGCCGATCTGCACCGGGCACGAGCGTCTTAAGGATGAAAACGGCGACAAAGCACACCCGACGCAAAAGCCGGAATCGCTGCTGCACCGTGTCCTGATCGGGTCGACCAACCCGGGCGATGTTATTCTGGATCCGTTCTTTGGGACGGGTACCACTGGTGCCGTCGCCAAGATGCTGGGTCGCGAATTCATCGGGATTGAGCGCGAGGAAAGCTATCGCAAGGTTGCCGAGAAGCGTATCTCGAAAGTCCGCAAATTCGACCGGGAAGCGCTGGAAGTCAGCGCAAGCAAACGCGCCGAGCCCCGTGTGCCCTTCGGCCAGCTGGTCGAACGCGGCATGCTGCGCCCGGGTGAAGAACTTTATTCCATGAATCAACGCCACAAGGCCAAGGTTCGGGCTGACGGGACGCTGGTGGGCGACAACGTCAAAGGCTCGATCCACCAGGTCGGGGCGCATCTGGAAAACGCGCCCTCATGCAATGGCTGGACCTATTGGTGCTTCAAACGCGATGGCAAAACGGTGCCGATCGACGTTTTGCGTCAGCAGATCCGGTCCGAGATGCACAACTGATTTCAAGAATACCGCCGGTGCCTGTGGCCTGACACAAGGCACTACGCCTTGCCCCGCCGATCTCGGCGGGGTCTTTTGTTTTATTCTTCATTCAGTTCCGATATGAGATTCCTTGTCCTGCTGCTCACGGAAGGAACCTTGGCAATGTCGGATACCACAGCCAGCGAAACCCGATTTGGGCGGTTTTTTGTGACACAGCCAGACAAATATGATCTGGACAACAAGTACACCGAGGCTGCGCTGGAACGGCACAAGCGCGAAGGGTTGGAACTGGCTGTCCGCGCCCGCTGGGTAGCGATGGGCCTGACTGGCATTTTGTTGATCTACCTGAACCCCCATTGGGACGTTCTGTGGTATCACTTCATCCTGTTATTGATTTGCGCCAATGGTTGGTTGATCCGGCGGGCTGGCAGCGTGGGCCAGTCACGGGTCGAGCTTTTGCTGATCTTCGTCGACTTGCTGATCATGACTTTGGGGATGATCGTGCCGAACCCGTTCAGCGATGATGTTCGACCGCTGGCAATGCAATACCGGTTCGACAACTTCCAGTATTTCTTCATCATTCTGGCCGCGGGAACTCTGGCCTATTCGTGGCGCACGGTCGTGGCAATCGGCACGTGGACGGCGACGATGTGGACGGTAGGCTGGATCATCGCCTGGTGGGTCGCTACGCCAATTCCGGGCATCAGTGAGCGCATGTTCGAGGCATTGGCCGGGTATCCGGATGTTGCGGAGTTGCTGGACCCCAACAGTTTCATGGTCCCTCAGCGTATTCAGCAGGTGATCGTATTCCTGATGGTCGCGGTTACGCTTGGTATCTCGATGCGGCGGCTCAATCGATTGTTGATGACAAATGCCGGGCTTGAGAGGGAGCGTGCAAACCTGTCGCGATATTTCTCTCCGAACGTCGTGGACGAACTCAGCCAGAATGATGAGCCGCTCAAGCAGGTTCGCAAAGAAGACATCGCCGTTTTGTTCATCGACATCGTGGGGTTTACCAAATTCGCTGCCGGGCGCGACCCCTATGAAGTCATTGAAGTTTTGCGCGGGTTTCACGCCCGAATGGAAACCGAAGTGTTTCGCCATCATGGCACGTTGGACAAATATCTGGGGGACGGATTGATGGCGACCTTCGGCACACCGGTACCGACCCCATTGGATGCCAGCAACGCGGTCGCCTGTGCCCGTGATATGGTGGGCGTGATCGATCGTTGGAACATTGAACGGCGGCGCGCGGGCGAGCCCGAGATTCACGTGGGGATCGGTGTTCACTACGGCTCGGTGGTATTGGGAGATATCGGAGCGAACCGACTGGAATTTGCGGTTATCGGGGATGCGGTGAATGTCTCCGCCAAGCTCGAAGCGATGACGCGCGACCTTGGTGTCCGCGTGGTGCTGAGTGACGCGGTCCGGGCGCAGGTGATGCAGGAGGGCAATAACGCCGCCGACCTGACAGCAGGTTTCGTGAAGCATGAAAACCAGCCAGTCCGCGGGGTGCAGGGCACTATGGATCTCTGGGCGCAGTAGAACGGGCAGCTCCCGCCGATCGGACACGCATCAGAGATGCGCGTCATTCTGTTGGGCCGGGCAGCGCGCGGGCGCGCGCTGCGGTCACGAACGCGGCAACGGGTTGAGAGATCTGTTGTACGGTTTCCAATCGGTGACTTCGGGATAATATTGACGCCGCCAGGCCCGAACGCGGGGGTTCATGATGCGCCGCCAAAGCGGTGGGACCATCGCAGTGATGGTCATAACCGGATAGCCAAAGGGAAGTTGCGGGGCCGCATCTTCCGAATGATGCTGCAGCAGCGGAAAGCGCCGGTTGGGTTTGTAGTGATGGTCCGAGTGACGCTGCAGGTTGATCAGCAGCCAGTTCGACGCTTTTTGCGAGGCGTTCCACGAATGGCGCGGCTGGACATGCTCATACTTGCCATCGCCAAGATGTTTGCGGGTCAGGCCGTAGTGTTCGACGTAGTTCACCAGTTCCAGCTGCCATATGGCGACGCCTGCTTGTAGAAGGAACAGGGCAACGCCTGACCATCCCCCGACCACGAAAGCCAACGCCAGCATACCCGCCTGAAGCGCCCAATAGCGCCAGAACGGGTTCGCGAGGTCGGTCCATTGACGTTGCTTGCGCGCGAGCTTGTCCCGTTCTGCGTGGAAGGCGGACGCAAGGCACTGCCACAGAACGCGTGGATAGAAGCGGTGAAACCCTTCATTATAACGCGCAGTGACCGGATCGCGTGGTGTTCCGACATAGCGGTGGTGGACCAGCAGGTGTTCTGACCGGAAATGAGAATACAGCACCATGGCCAGTAGAATATCACCCAGCCAACGTTCTGACCGCCCTTTCTGGTGCATCAGTTCATGGCTGTAGTTGATCCCGATGGTGCCCGAGATCACACCCATCCCGAAGAACAATCCAATCTTGCTAAAAACAGACAGGTGATCGGTATGAGTGGCGTACCAGAGCAACCCAAACAGCGTAAGAAACTGAACCGGGGCCCATGCCTTGGTCAGCAGAATGTACCATTTGAGACCGCCGTCCGGCGTGGCCGGATCGGCATTTTCAAGGTTCAGCCCCGTTAACCGATCCAGAACTGCAAACGCCCACCAAGTCGAAAGAGGCACAAGCAAGACCCACCAGCCTCCGGCAACGGCGGTAAGCCAGATGACGGGGATCAGCAGGAAGGACACCCAGAAGGGCAATGCCGCTTGCCAGCGTGACAGACTGTCTGATGCGATCATCGCTTCGCTCCGAGAAACTGTGGGCAGACTAGCCCCACCCGGCAATGCCACACAATGGGTTACGTAGAGCGCCAGAGGTCATACGCTTTGCGCATAACAGTAGGTAGGTCACTGGGGCGGAAAGCGTGTTTGTCCATGACAATCAGATCGTCATGCGACCAGCCGACCGGCAGCGTGGTCGTCCAGATCCGCAGGATCAGGTGGAAGTGGGTAAAGGTGTGGCGTACCTCACCCGGCAGCACCTGCCATTCGCACGGAAAGGGCGGTGCCTCGGCCGGGCCGTCTGACCATTCTGACCCCGGCCAGCCCAGCATACCACCCAGCAGCCCCTTGTCGGGACGACGTTCCATCAGAAAGGCTCCGTTATCGCCTTGGGCTATATAGACATGGCCGTATCGCGTGGGTTTGGGCTTTTTTGGTGTCTTGCGTGGCAAATCGGATTGCGTTCCAGCGGCGCGAGCGGCGCAGGCGGCTTGCACCGGGCAGATACCGCAGGCCGGAGATTTTGGTGTACAGATTGTTGCCCCCAAGTCCATGACTGCCTGCGCATAGTCACCCGGTCGGGTGATAGGCGTAAGCGCAGCCGCATGCTTTTTCAGTTGCGGTTTTGAACCGGGCAAAGGGTCGTGGATGTCATAGAGGCGGGCCATAACCCGTTCCACGTTGCCGTCTAACACGGTTTCGGGTCGGTCGAAGGCGATGGCGGAAATTGCAGCGGCGGTGTAGGGACCGATCCCCGGCAAATTGAGGAGCGCGTCGTAGGTATCGGGGAACGTTCCACCATGCTGTTCGACCACGACCCGGGCGCATTTCAACAAATTGCGGGCGCGAGCATAGTAGCCAAGCCCGGCCCATTCCCCCATGACCTGATCGTCGGGCGCCGCCGCCAGCGCTTCGACAGTTGGCCAGCGGGTAGTGAATCGCACGAAATAGTCGCGCACAGCCGCAACAGTGGTCTGCTGCAGCATGACCTCGGACAACCATATGCGGTAGGGGTCGGGCATCACGCCCGCAGCCCGATCGGCTGGGGCTACGCGCCAAGGCATCTCGCGGGCATGGCGGTCGTACCAATCCAGTAGCGCACTGCTCACGTCAAATTCACCAGAGTCACGCAAGTTTTATCTATCTCCTTGTCGGGTTTCGCTGGCGCCTGTTGTTCTGCCCTTTACAATAGCGGCGCAGGAGTTGGAAACCAGATGCAGCGCAGACGTTCTTCGACCCGCGGGTTCAAACGCACCGCGACATTGCTGAACGACCAGATCAGGCACGCCGGTGAGAGCCGGGGCTTTGCCGTATCACGCCTGCTGACCCATTGGTCCGAGATCGTTGGACAGGATATGGCCGCTATCGCGCGACCGGTAAAAGTGGGTTACGGGAAGGGTGGCATTGGTGCCACGCTAACGGTTCTGACCACCGGACCGCAGGCCCCGATGCTGGAGATGCAGAAGGAACAATTGCGCGGCAAGGTGAACGCGGTCTATGGCTATAATGCCATCAGCCGGGTGCGCATCACCCAGACCGCTCCGACAGGATTTGCCGAGGGGCAGGCCAGTTTCGACCACAAGCCGAAACAAGCTAAACCCAAGATCGAACCAGAAATAGCAGCCGAGGCAGACCGCGCTGCGCAAGAAGTTCACGATGGTGATCTGCGCGCAGCTCTTGAACGTCTGGGCCGTAACGTTTTATCCAAGCAAAAACGCTGAGAAAGGGCTGAGAAATGAGCCGTATTGCAACCGGAATTTGTGCGGCCGTCGCCGTGGCCGCTGGCGGTTATTGGCTGTCGCTGTCAAATTCCAACCCCGCCTATCCGCTGATCAGCAGCGCCGAGGCGCAAGAGGCCGATCTGGACACCTCGACCATCGTCGAGATGACTCTGGGCGCCGAAGACGCACCAGTCGAGATCATCGAATATGCGTCCTATACCTGCCCGCATTGTGCGAATTTCCACTCGGGAGCGTACAAGCAGCTCAAGAAGGATTTCATCGACACAGGTAAGGTGAAGTTCATCTATCGCGAGGTCTACTT
This sequence comes from Ruegeria sp. CDSB013, assembly GCF_059611165.1. Lineage (NCBI taxonomy): Bacteria > Pseudomonadati > Pseudomonadota > Alphaproteobacteria > Rhodobacterales > Roseobacteraceae > Ruegeria > Ruegeria sp. CDSB013. Next base: position 69,367 of record NZ_JBXWPA010000011.1, read on the forward strand.
TGACCGCTATGGCCTGTGGGCGTCGATGGTTGCACGCTGCGGCGGGCCCGAAAAGTTCTTTGGCATTTCCGACCTGATCTATGAAGGTCAGTCCGAGTGGACCAAAGCCGGTGGTCCCGCTGAAATCGTGGACGAGCTGCGCAAAATCGGGCGTCTGGCTGGTATCGACAATGATCAGCTTGAAGCCTGCCTGCAGGACGGCACCCGGGCGCAGACGCTGGTCGCATGGTATCAGGAAAACGCCGAGCGCGACGGTATTCAGGCGACCCCGTCCTTCATCGTGAATGGCAAGCCGGTCGAGAATCAGTCCTATGACGGCTTCAAAAAGCTGATCGAAGACGAACTGGGCAGCTAATTGCTTTTACGACCGGCTCAATCCGGGCCGGTCGTCCTTCAGGGCGACGGGGCGATCTGCAAAAGCATCTGCCTGATCTTGTCCGCCTCATCGACCTTCAGACGAACCGGAAGCGTGATGACCTTGCTGCGAAACGCTGCGGGTAGGCGAACGGCGTCTTTTTCCGTGGTGACCATTTGCGCGCGCAACAAGCGGGCTTCGTTTTCAAGACGGGTCATCAGAGCGGGTGTCAGCGGCTGGTGGTCATCCAGCGCTTCGGCCCGCAGCAAGGTCGCGCCTTGCTGGCGCAAAGTGGCAAAGAACTTCTCGGGGTGTCCGATGCCTGCAAAGGCAAGAACAGGCGTATCGCTCCAATCCATGCCGGTTTGCAGCGGCTCAACCGCGCCGGTCGCATGTGGGACGGACAGTTTTTTCCCCCAGCGTTCGGCAAACTCGATTTGGGCATCAGCTTCGCCAAGGGACAGCACCAGATCAGCGCGCCGTAATCCGACTTCCACCGGTTCCCTCAGCGGGCCAGCCGGTAAGCACAGTCCATTTCCAAATCCTCGCGATGCGTCCACCACAATGACCGAGAAATCCTTCGCCACCGAGGGGTTTTGAAACCCGTCGTCAAGCACGATGACTGTGGCACCCGCCGCGGCGGCTGCTTTTGCGCCAGCGGCGCGGTCTTTGGCGACCCAGACATCGGCAAAAGCCGCCAGCAACAGGGGCTCATCCCCGACCTGCGCCGCGGTATGCTTGCCGGGGTCCACCCGCACCGGCCCTTCGAGCGAGCCGCCGTGGCCGCGCGTGACCACATGTGTCTCATGCCAGGCATCGCGCAATTGCTCGATCATCCAGATCACAGTCGGGGTCTTGCCGGTGCCACCCGCGTTCAGGTTGCCAATGCAAATGACAGGAACACCCGGGTTAATACCAGTTTCCGAGGCGACCCGACGCGCCGTAGCGCCAGCATAGAGCCGCCCAAGCGGTGCCAGTAGCCGTGCGCGCAGGTCCAGCCGATCTGGCGCGGTATTCCAGAAATCAGGTGCTCGCATCGTCTGCACTCCGCTGGTCCAGGTAGTCCTGAATCATGTCGATCAAGTGATCCGCCTGCGGCGCACCCTCGGTAACGATCTGCCACCCGGCCAGCGCCATATTGGCGGCCTGATCCGGTGCCAACAATTCCACCACTGCATCGCCCAGTTCGGTGGCGGACCTGACCGTGCGCGCGGCCCCGGCCCGGTCAAGCTGATCGTAAAGCTGTTGTTGGCTGTGCACAAACGGGCCGTGGATCACAGCTGATCCCAGCGCCGTGGCGATCAGCGGATCCGCGCCCCCGGCGCCGCGTTCCAGAGAGCTGCCCATGAAGGTAACGGGCGATACCCGCTGCCAAAGACCCAGATCCTCAGGCACGGCGGAGAGGATCACCTGAGTCATATCCTCGATCGTCCCGCTTTCATCCCAGTTGGTACAGCGCAGATCCATCGCTTCAAGCCGCCGGTGCAGCGGCCCGGCTTCTGTAATGTCGGCCACTTGCAACACCAATGCCAAACGCGGCAGCATGCGCATTGCCTGTCTATGGGCACTGAGGACCGAGATGAATTCTTTGTCCTGGACCCACGCCGCTAACCAGACCGGTCGGCCAGACAGCGCATGGTTCACTTCGATCAGCTCGTCCTCGGGCCATGAGCGCGGGTTTGGGCTGACATGTAGGGGCGGTGCCTCTTGCACCTTGTTCGAAGCGATGCCCAATCGCCGAATTTGGCGGACGATTTCCGGTGTCGTACACAGGATCGTCTGAAAACAGTCAATCGTGTATCTTGTGATATCGGGCAGCCAACGGCCGCCGCGCGCGACTTTCACGTCCGCCTGTGCTTCGATCAGCATCATGGGAATCCCACGTTCCTCGGCGCGTGTGATCAGGTTGGGCATCAGGCCGCCCCCGACCCAAATTCCGATATCCGGCTGCCAATGGTCTAGAAACGCGCGCGCCGCCCCGGTTTGTTCGGTGGGCAGGTTGACCAGAGGGTATCCGCTGCTGGCCCATCTTGATAGATCTGCATCGGGTGGCGCGGTCAGAACCACCGACAGATTGGGGCGCGTCTGCTGCAACCGCTGGTAAAAATCAACAATAGCGCGGTGACGTTCCCACGCATTTATGTGCAACCACAGAACCTCGCCCTCGGGGCGCGCAATATCGCCGTTGCTGGCGGTATTCTGCATACCCCAGGACAGCACGCGATAGGCGGCAAGGCTTAACGAGCGTGGCTTGCTCATGGTGCGATTCCAGGGCCTTCCGGTTCGAGTTGTTCCGACAGTAGCCTATAAACACCTGAACCCGCAGCGATCACACCGTTCAGACGCGGAATTGCATTGTTGAACCGCAGGGGCAGCCCCGCGCGGTCCGAACACCGGCCGAGGGCTTCGCGTATAATCAGATCACCGGCGGCGATGTCCCATTCCCAACTGGGCCTGAGGGTCATCATCCCGTCAAACCGACCTTGTGCAACAAGGGCCATGCGATAGGCCAGAGATGGCCGGTAGTTCCGTTTGAACTCGGGTACCTGCCCCTGACGCCAGTGTTGCGGCTGCATGTTGGGTTTCGCGGCCAACACCTCGGCGCTTTCCAACACACTGAGTTCGCTGACCCGGATCTTTTCGGCATTGAGCGTAGCGCCCTGACCTTTTGCTGCGGCATATAGCAGGTTTCGCAAGGGCAGGTAGATCACAGCGGCCGTCACTTCGCCCTGTTCGGCGATGCCCAATGAATGGGCCCAGGTCCGCGAGCCTTCGGCAAAGCCGCGGGTGCCGTCGATGGGATCAATGATGAAAACACGGTCTTTCGACAGCCTGTCAGCTGAATCCTCAGTCTCTTCGCTCAACCAGCCATACCCCGGGCGCGCTGCGGGCAGCATTTGCTCAAGCATCGCGTTCACGGCAAGATCAGCCTCGGTCACCGGGCCGGCCCCGTCGGGTTTATCCCAGCGTTGCGCCGTTGTCCCCGAAAACCGAGTGGCGATCTTTCCGGCCTCTAATGCGGCGTCAATCAGCAGTTGCAGGTCAGGTGCCGGCAAGTGTCATTCCTTCGATCAGGATCGATGGCACCACGCGGGACAAGTACGTACGTGCGTCATTTGCCGGAATAATCCGTTTCAGCATGTCACGCAGATTGCCAGCGATCGTGCATTCGTTGACGGGATGGGTGATTTCCCCGTTTTCGACCCAAAAGCCTGATGCCCCACGTGAGTAGTCGCCGGTATTGGGGTTGATCGTCGATCCGATCATAGAGGTCACCAACAGGCCGGTTCCCATGTCACGCAGCAGATCGTCCCGGCTGTGCGTGCCTTGGGTCAGGCTCAGGTTCCAGTTGCTGGGCGACGGGGGGCCGGACACGCCACGCGCCGCATTCCCGGTCGAGGTCATGCCCAGTTTTCGTGCGCTGGCCAAATCCAGAGTCCACCCGGTCAGTACTCCGTTTTCAACAACGGCCCTTCGCTGTGTTGGCAAACCTTCGGCGTCAAAGGGGCGAGAGCCCGAGATACGCGGGCGATGCGGGTCTTCGATCAGTGACAGGTGTTCAGGCAGGACCTGCTCTCCCAGGTTGTCCTTCAGCCATGACGCACCACGGGCAATGGCGGCGCCGTTGCTGGCGGCCAAAAGATGACCGATCAGCGAAGACGAAATCCGCTCGTCGAACAGGACAGGGAATGTGCCTGTCGCGGGTTTTTGTGCCCCAATCAGCGCAACGGCGCGTTCACCTGCCGAGCGGCCAATCTCATCAGGGCTGCGCAGGTCACTCTGGAATGTGCGGCTGTCGCCGTCGTAGTCGCGTTCCATCCCTGTGCCTTGGCCCGAGATAGCAACGCAAGAGGTCGAGCGGCTGCTGCGGGAATACCCGCCGGAAAAGCCATTTGTGGCAGCCAGATGCACGCGGTGGGTGCCATAAGCGGCCGCGGCGTCTGATACTTGGGACACGCCTTCTATGGCCAAAGCGGCAGCTTCGGCAGCCAGTGCATCCTGCAAAAGCGTATCCGCCGATGGTTCCGGCGTCGGGTCGAATTGTTCCAGCGCCGCGATATCCCAGTCTTTTGCAAGCTGGTCGGGCGTGGCCAACCCTGTAAAAGGATCTTCCGGAGCTTCGTTTGCCATGGCCACTGCACGTTGCGCCATCGCCGTCAGCGTTTCGGGGCGACTGTCCGAACTTGAGACGATCGCCTGCCGCTTGCCTAGAAACACACGCAGTCCCAGGTCGGTGCCTTCGGACCGTTCGGCGTGCTCCAGCGCGCCACCGCGGACTTCAACCGATACCGATGAGCCATCCAGAACGATGGCATCCGCCGCTTCGGCCCCGGCTTTGCGGGCCGCGTCCAGCAGGTTATGGCTGATTTCTTCTGGTGTGCGGGTCATGAGGCCTCCGGTCTGTGTGCATTCGACCTAGCCTTGGACCGCCGGTCTCGCAAGGCCTGCGGCTATTTTAGGTTGAGCAAACTATTGAAATGGAATTCGGCACGATGCGCCCAGTGCCGGAGTTCGCACCACGGCGAAGGATTGGGAAGGCAGCGGTGCCGCCTTCCCGAAGTGTTACTTGATACGCTGGCCGTTCGCCAGAATCTGACCGTCCGCAGTGAATTCGATTTCCGAATTCAGCGTGTCGGGCTCGTCACCCGGTACGGCCATCAGACCCATCATCATCCGCGCGCCCATTGCATCGCTGTCCGACACCAGCCCCATCTCGATCAACTTGTCGATCAGGGCATTGGCACCATTCAGTTTCAGCTTGGCAACGCCGGTCGGCGTGGGCATTCCGTCGAACTCTGAGACGTTGGAGTTGTCGAAGGTGAAATCGCCTTCACCTGTCAGCTTGGCTCCGACCAGAGACACCAGCAGTTCGTTGATCTTCAGCGAGTGCAACTCGCCCGGTGCGGCGTCGGATGTATCCAGGTTTTCGACCGCGGTGGGATCAAAGATGTTCAACAGAACCTTGGCGGTTCCGGTGGTGTCCAGCGCAATCGTTGCCGGGTCGCGCGGCAGGGCGCCTGCTGGGTCGAACATACTCCACAGGATATCCGACATGGTGAAGTCGGTCAGGTTCATGGCGAACCCAAAAGGTTGGATTTCCTCGGATTTCTGCACCGGGATTTCAAACTTGAACCCGGCATTCTCCATCGCGATTTCGATCGGGAAGGGCAGGTCGGCCGTCGTCACTGCGACTTTCGCGCTGTTCTGCTCGATGTCATAGGCAAGACGCTCTGCGTCGATGCTGGCGCCAAATTTGCCACCCTGAGACTCGCTTCCGACCGAGAATGCCTCGCCTTCGCTGGTGCCTGCAATCGCGTTCTGGCCGGATCCGTAGGTGAACAGCCCCGAGAACGAGAAGCCCGCCTTATAGAAGGCCTGCGGGTCCGAGATGTCGAATTCGGATGGGATAACGTTTGTGCCCTCAAACGCCAGCTGGCTCATCGAGCCGTCAACCCTAGCCGTGTCGCCGCTGTCCGGGTCCTGGAACGCCATATCATAGGTCATCCCACCCGCGGTGAATTTCTGATCAATGTCACGGTTTTCGCCGATTTTCATGACCGAGCTGCCAGCCAGATCTGTCATGTTTAAGCTGAGCGCGAGCGCATCAGCGGGCATCTTTTCGCCGTCCACATTCAGACCATCCAGCTTGATACCTATCGTGTCGGCCGAATAGTCGTAGGTCATTTCGTCGGGCGAGCCTGAAACGACCAGGTTCATTCCGGTCTCAGAATAGTTGATATCGACCGAGAATTCCTCGCCATCTCCCTGGCCGGACACGGTCATCACATAGGTGTCAGGGAAATCGATGCTGACCGTGCCGTCGCCGTTTTCCGTCAGGCTCATTTCCGGCACGACCATCTGGAAGGTTGCATCCTCTTCCGGCAGGTCCATCGAAACAGCCATGTCGGCAATCGTCGTTACATTGCCTGCAACGGATTCGTCGCCCGAAACGGTGTACCCCATCTGACCCAGATAGGTTTTCCAATCATTCCAGACATCCTGCGAGGTCAGGTCGGCAAGTGCGCCTTGTGTGATAACGGCATATGCCAAAACAGCACCGCAACTGCGGCGAAGGAAAACGGACATTACAGTACCCTTCTAGATAATTTTGCCGGCATCGTCGTGCTTGTGACGTCGGGCGTCAAGGGGCAAGGGCTGGACCCTTTCCCCCTTCGCGCGGTAAGCATTCACACAAATTCAAACCGTTGGAGGTATAGGAACCAAATGCAGGGGAAAACCGTACTGATAACCGGGGCCAGCCGGGGCATCGGAGCAGAGGCAGGGCGCGTTTTTGCCGCAGCAGGTGCGAACGTGGCGCTGCTCGCGCGTAGCCGCGATCAGATCGCCGCATTGGCAACTGCGCTGGGCGAAAACGCAATCGCACTGGAATGTGACGTCAGTGATTTTGCGCAGGTCGAACAGGCCGTGGCAGATTGCGTCGACCGCTTTGGCGGTTTGGATGTTCTTATCGGGAACGCCGGCGTCATTGATCCGATCTTTCATCTTTCGAACGCGGATGTTGCGGCCTGGGACAAGGCGATCGACATAAACCTCAAGGGTGTGTTCTACGGAATGCGCGCTGCCCTGCCCATCATGCGCGCGGCCGGTGGAGGCACCGTGCTGACCGTATCATCAGGCGCGGCCTCGAACCCGGTTGAGGCATGGAGCCACTATTGTGCCTCCAAGGCCGGTGCAAAAATGCTGACGGAATGCCTCCATCTTGAGGAATCGTTGCACGGTATCCGCGCCATGGGTCTGTCGCCGGGGACCGTGGCGACGGATATGCAACGGGTCATCAAGACAAGCGGTATCAACGCCGTCAGCCAGTTGGACTGGAGCGATCATATCCCTGCCGACTGGCCAGCGAAGGCGCTGCTGTGGATGTGCACGTCCGATGCGGATGAATTTTTGGGGACCGAAATCTCCTTGCGGCGCGAAGATATTCGACAAAGGGTTGGGCTGACGTGATCGAACTGAACAAAGAAGACGGGTTGTGGATCGTCACTCTGAACAATCCCGGCAAAGCCAACGCGCTGACCGGGGCGATGCTGACTGAGCTGGCCGAAATTGCCGAAGCCGCCACCGAGGCACGCGCGTTGATCCTGACCGGAGCGGGCAGCGTGTTCAGCGCCGGGGCCGATCTGGACGAGGCGCGCGCCGGGCTTGCAACTTCGGACGTATGGGAGCGTTTGTCGGGTGCGATCGCTGCCCTGCCATGCCTGACGGTCGCCGCGTTGAATGGAACCCTGGCTGGGGGAGCGAACGGTATGGTGCTGGCCTGCGATATTCGAGTTGCGGTCCCGTCCGCCAAGTTTTTCTATCCTGTGATGAAGCTGGGCTTTCTGCCGCAACCGTCCGATCCTGTGCGCATGTCGGCGCTGATAGGGCCGTCACGCACCAAGTTGGTCCTGATGGCCGGGCAAAAGATCACCGCGGATGAGGCCTATGCCTTTGGCCTGGTGGATCGGGTGGTGGCACCGGATGACCTTATGCAAACTGCGCGCGAGCTGGTCGCTGACAGCGTCGCCGCCGATCCAAGGATCGCGGCAGGAATCGCCGGGCTGTGCGCATGAGGCTCTCTGGTTTGCGACTGCGCGTCGCTGATCCCGAAAAGTTGAGTGATTTCTATTCGAACGTCCTTGGTATGTCAGTTCGGGACCAGGGTGTGTGCCTGCGCATGGGTTATCCCGGGCAAGACGCCGATTTGTTGCTGATGCCCGGCGGCGGGGGCTACACCCATGACACAGGACAACGCTATTGGAAGATCGGCATCACCGTTCCGGATGTCGATCTGGCGGCCGCCTTCCTGCGCGAAAAGGGAATTGAGGTTTCGGACCCGAAACAGTTTCTGAACATCGGGTACATGTGTCACCTCAAAGACCCCGAAGGGTTCGCGATCGAGCTGCTTCAGCATGATTTCGAAGGCAACCGGCCGCTAAACGCAGCAGATCCGAGCGATCCGTTTGCGCAGGCTTGTATCGGCCAGATCACCCTGCGAACCGGAAATATAGCAGCAGAGGATGCATTTTGCCGCGCCAACGGTATGCGTTTGCTTTCGGTGCAAGACATTGATCAATACGGATTTGATCTGCATTTTTACGCGTTTACGGACGATGTTCCGCCACACGCTGACTTGTGGGCAGTGGAAAATCGCGAATGGCTGTGGAAACGCCCCTACACAACGTTGGAGTTCCAACACGTCAAAGGCGTCAGGTTTGCCAATGTGCCCGATTATCGCGGGTTGGAGTTTCGGGGGCTTGCCGCGCCGACGCGGGACGCCTTTGGCGACCCGGTTAATCCCGGCTGATCAACGCCCGCGCCGCTTGCCCGGAACTTTCGAGCGAAAGCCGGGCGGGCGTTTGCGAACCCAATTCAGGAATTTCTCCAGCCTCGGATGGGCGCGCAGAGCCTCGACGCTGTTGAATTCACGGGCCAATTCCGCCTCGGTCAGGGTCGCATGCACCTCTTTATGGCAGATCTGGTGCAGCAGGACGGTGGGTCCGCCCTTGCCCCCTTTGAGTTTTGGGATCAGATGGTGCAGGCTTCCGCCCCCGTCCGGGATCGGGCGGTTGCAGAGCGGGCAGATCGGATCGCTGTTCGTCATGACGAGGGTAGGGTTGCGTCAGGTGGCGCGAAAGGCAAGAGGGCAGGGATGGCACTGGCACTGGTGATCGGCGGCGGACCCGCAGGCCTGATGGCGGCCGAGGAACTGGCCAAAGCCGGGCATTCCGTTGTGGTGGCCGAGGCCAAGCCATCGGTGGCGCGTAAATTCCTGATGGCCGGGAAGTCCGGGTTGAACCTGACCAAGGACGAACAGTTTGAGATTTTGCTGAGGTCCTATGGTGAGGCCGCGACCTGGTTGCGACCAATGATTGCCGAATTCGATGCGTCGGACGTGCAAACATGGGCGCAAGGGTTGGGGCAAGAGCTGTTCACAGGCTCGACCGGGCGGGTGTTTCCGACATCGATGAAGGCCTCTCCGCTGTTGCGGGCGTGGCTGGCACGGCTGGCAGAGGCTGGCGTTCAGGTCAGAACACGCTGGCGGTGGGTTGGTTGGGACGGTGCCCAAGCCGTATTCGACACGGCTGATGGCAGGCAGAAGCTATTCCCCGATGTGACCGTTCTTGCGCTGGGCGGGGCAAGCTGGTCGCGGTTGGGATCAGACGGAGCATGGGCATCGGTGCTGACGGGTAAAGGCGTGCCCCTCACACCTTTCGCACCCGCAAACTCAGCCATTTCCGTGGAATGGAGCCCCCATATGCAGCCGCATTTTGGCGCGGCTTTGAAATCGGTGCGATGGAGGGCCGGAGAGTTGGAAAGTCGCGGCGAGGCTGCGGTTTCGGCGAAAGGGTTGGAAGGGGGTGGATTGTACTCACTGACCCCGGCCTTGCGTGACAGAGCACCGCTTTTTGTCGATTTGGTTCCGGATTTGGATGCCGATACGTTGCGTAGTCGTTTTGTGTCAAAAAAATCGAAAACGACCTTTTCGCAGTGGCTGAAGAAATCTCTGCACCTGTCTCCGCAAAAGGTCGCCCTGTTTCATGAAATGTCCAAGCGCGATGGCCAGATTCCATCGCTAGACGTAAGCGTGATCAAGCATCTGCAGATCAGACACTCGGGCCTGCGCCCGATGGACGAGGCCATCTCCACAGCAGGAGGTGTGCCACGTGCGGCGCTTAATGAGGAGCTCATGCTGACTGCATGTCCCGGAGTGTTTTGCGCGGGCGAGATGCTGGATTGGGAGGCCCCGACCGGGGGGTACCTTCTGACAGCCTGCCTGGCGACCGGCCGTTGGGCTGGGCGTTCGGCGGCACATTGGTTGGATCAAAGCGGTTAGCGGGTTCGCGCCAGCATCGCCAGACGGATCATGGCACGTTCGACCAATGCCATGGCCGGTGCCGTTTGCCCGGCCGAGCGCAGCGACAGGTCCGTATCTGTCAGAACTGTCAACGCAGTTTGCAACTTTGGCGCACCCCACCCTTGGGCCTGACGCAGAATGCGGTCGCGCCGTTTCCCATAAACCGGGGGGCGCAGTTTTCCGATGCCCTGTGCTGCTCCGCCCGGATCGGATGCGCATGCATACAAAGTGCGGAAGTGCCTTGTCGCGCCGATGCACAGGCTGACCGCATTGGTTCCCTGTGATTGCAAACGTCGGATCAGCGGGCCGATTTCACCCGCGCGACCATCGGCAACCACGTTCAGCACATCGTCCAGTGCGGCCTCGGTCGAGCGGGGCGCGCAGGCTTCAACGTCTTCAATGGTCAGCTCGGAACTGTCACCGCGCTTGTAAAGCGACAGTTTCTCAATCGTTTGGGCAAAGTCACCGGGGCTAATACCGGTTGCCAACTCAGCAATCGCGGCCATCGAATCGCGTGGGATGTTCTGCAAACCGGCCGCCGCCAGAACGCGTTCGACTTCGGCCCGCGACGGCGGGTCGTCATAGATGCCCACCGCATAAGCCGAGCGATGCGCTTCGAACGCCTTGCGGATTTTGGAACTGGCCTTGAGCTGCCCGGCGGTGACGATGATTTGGGCATCGCCAGCTACCCAATCTTCCAGCGCGGCAAGGATTGCGGGGGCGGCCGTGTCGGTTGTGTCTTCGACGAATACAGCGCGCGGCCCGGGAAAAAACCCGACTGCCTTGATCGCATCCAGCAACAAGGCCGGATCGCCACGCAGATCACTTCCGGGCAGGCGGGTCAACCGCATCTCTTCTTCGGCGTTTGCCCCCAGCAGGGCCGCCAGAACTTGTTGCCGCTTTAGCGCTACGCGCATCGCATCCGCGCCGTAGATCAACAATCCGGTTTTGTCCGCGTCGGGTCTCGAGAAATACCCCTCGGCCTCGCGCGGGCTCAGCTTCATGCGGACAGGCCCGGCGTGGCGTAGAGCCGACTGATGATCTGATCGGACAGAATTACCATCAGGCGCTGCGTTGCATCCCGCTCATCAGCCAGTGTCGACACAGTAGACCCGGCGGCCGAATATCCCACGAAATCCGTCACCGAACCCGAGGCGAGAACTTGCCCTGTCGCATTCGATCTAAGCGAATAGTTGGCAGTCCCGTTGATGATAAGACGGTTGGTTTCGTTTGTTGAGGTAATCGATGCCGCCACCGTCTGGGTCACGACGGACACATCCAGGCTGTATTCACTGCCGGATGTCGCACTACGGCCAAGTTTCTGCTCCAAATCTTCGACAAGTAGAAAGCTGGTGACTGTGTTTGGAGCAGACACTTCTACGCGACCAAAAAGGGCCGAACCCGATCCGCCCGGGGCGTACACAGGTTCGAAACCGCAGGCGGCAAGGGCCAGCGGCATCAGCAAAAAGGTTCTGCGGTTAAACGACGACATTCACAATCCGGCCCGGTACAACGATTACTTTCTTGGGTGTGGCGCCATCCAGCGCCTTTTGCACAGCTTCGGTGCTCAGCGCGACTTTTTCAACCTCGTCCTTGGGCATATCTTTGGCCACGCTGATTTCCGCGCGGCGCTTGCCGTTGATCTGGATCGGCAGGGTGACGGTGTCGTCCACCAGCATAGCTGCATCCGCAACCGGCCATGATGCCGTGGCAACCAGCCCTTCGCCACCCAGCAGCTGCCAAAGCTCCTCGGACAGGTGCGGGGTCATCGGCGACATCAGCTGTGCCAGCGTTTTGGCGGCCTCGCGTTTGGCTGCGGTGCCCGCCTTGGATTTGGCCAGGGTGTTGGTGAAAGCATAAAGCTTGGCGATGGAGGCGTTGAAGCCGAAAGATTCGACTCCGCCTGTGACGTCATAGATGGCTTTGTGCATCTCGCGCAGCAGGGTTTCATCCTCGGCATTGGCCGGAACATCCGATTCGGCGATTTCCGAGGCGATCCGATGCACACGGCTGAGGTGCTTGAACGCAGCCTCGGCCCCGGATGCGGTCCATTCCACATCCCGTTCAGGCGGCGAATCGGACAGGACGAACCAACGCGCAGTATCCGCGCCGAAGGCCGAGATTATGCTGACCGGGTCGACCACGTTTTTCTTGGATTTAGACATCTTGGCCGAAGGGATGATCTCAACCTCGGTGCCGTCGGCCAGTTTTCCGTCGGTCACATCTTCGGGCAGGTGATAAACCGGGCGACCGTTGGCATCACGGGTTTGATAAATCTCATGTGTCACCATGCCTTGCGTGAACAGCGCATTGAACGGCTCAATGGCTTTCTTCGGCAGGTGACCCGTGATGTTCATCGCCCGCGCGAAGAAGCGCGAATAGAGCAGGTGCAGAATCGCGTGCTCGATCCCGCCGATATACTGGTCGACATTCATCCAGTATTCGGCCTCGGCCAGATCGGTGGGCGTGTCAGCGCGTGGCGCGGTGAAACGGGCGAAATACCACGACGAATCGACGAACGTATCCATCGTGTCGGTTTCACGTTTGGCTGGCGCGCCGCAGGACGGGCAAGGGGTGTCACGCCAATTGGCATGGCGGTCCAGCGGGTTGCCGGGGATCGAGAAGTTGATGGGTTTGCCGTTGCCATCGTCATAGGGCAATTCGATCGGCAGATTCTCTTTCTTCTCGGGCACGGTGCCACATTTGTCGCAATGCACGACCGGAATCGGGCAACCCCAATAGCGTTGACGGCTGAGCCCCCAATCGCGCAGACGATATTTGGTGACGCCTTCACCCCAACCTGCTTTTTCCGCGAAATCGACGGTGGCGTTGATCGCCTCATCCCCCGTGGCCTCGGTCAGCCCTGCGAAATGGTCCACCCAAAGAACTTTTTCAGTTTTCGGCGGCACAAAGGCGATCTTGTCGACCGGTGTATCGTCATCCAGTGCAAAGAAGGTGTCGATGACCGGCAGGCCATACTTGCGGCAGAAATCAAGGTCGCGCTGGTCATGCGCAGGGCAGGCAAAGATCGCGCCGGTGCCGTAATCCATCAGGATGAAGTTCGCGATCCAGACCGGCAGCTCCCAATTCGGGTCCAGCGGGTGTTTGACGCGGATACCAGTGTCGTAGCCCAGCTTTTCAGCCGTCTCGATGGCTTCTTCCGTGGTGCCACCCTTGCGGCATTCGGCAACAAACTCAGCAACTTCGGGGTTTTCGGCCTCAAGCTGCTTGGCAATCGGGTGATCCGGCGAAATACCAACAAAAGACGCGCCCAACAGCGTATCGGGCCGAGTCGTATAGACAGTGATGGGCTCACCACCATCAGTGCGTTCGAAGCCGAACTGCAGGCCGCGCGACTTGCCGATCCAGTTTTCCTGCATCAGTCGCACTTTGGCAGGCCAGTTCTCTAGCGTATCAAGCGCATCCAGCAATTCTTCGGAATAGTCCGAGATTTTGAAGAACCACTGGGTCAGCTCGCGCCGTTCCACCAGAGCGCCCGAGCGCCAGCCGCGTCCATTTTCCACCTGCTCATTGGCCAGAACGGTCATGTCGACCGGGTCCCAGTTCACCACAGCGTTCTTTCGATAAACCAACCCGGCGTCGAGCATATCGAGGAACAGAGCCTGCTGCTGGCCATAATATTCGGGGTCACAGGTGGCGAATTCGCGGGACCAATCGATCGACAGGCCCAGCGGCATCATCTGCCCGCGCATGTCGGCGATGTTGCTGTATGTCCAGTCTTTCGGGTGGCCGCCAATAGCCATGGCGGCGTTTTCCGCAGGCATTCCAAAAGCATCCCAGCCCATCGGGTGCAGCACGTTGTGCCCCGTCGCCAGCTTGTGGCGCGCAATGACGTCGCCCATCGTATAGTTGCGCACATGCCCCATATGGATTCGCCCCGACGGGTAAGGGAACATCTCAAGCACGTAATATTTCGGCTTGTCTGCCGTGTGGTCGGCGGTGAAGATCCCGGCCTTGTCCCAGGCCTCTTGCCATTTTGCTTCGATTTCGGTGGCCGAGTAGCGCGACATTGTGCGGTCCTTCGTGAATGAAAACGCCGGGCGTGAACCCGGCGTGGTAATATTGTGATTTTCGGCGGGTGGCTAGAGTTTGTTGTCCGCAATGCGCAACTGGCGTGCGCGGTTTAGGATCGCATCCTCGACCGCCCGCGACGTCGCGGCGCTTACCGGAGCGCCCCCGCTGGTCTGCAGTGCCACCGAAAGCGACCGCGCCGCCAAGGCCGGGTCACTTATATGCACGGTCGCGCGATAAGAGCGTCCGCCACCAGGCGGCGTGCCGTAACCTGTTACGATCACGCCGGTAAATGGATCAACCTCCTGAATCGGGAGGAAATTCAGCACATCCAGCGAGGCAGCCCAAAGATACCGATTCACATTGACGATCTGTTCGGCATTCCCGCGGTTGAATACGTCCCAGATTGTTGTGCGCTCCGGATCGTTCAGTTCTCGTTCTTCTGTACGCGTGCTATCTGTATACAGCAATGCGGGATTCGGAGCCGCACTCTGATTCTGTCCGCAGGCCGACACGGCAGCAGTTATTATGATCAAACCGAAAATCGTCTGCAGGCGCATTGTCGACTGGTCCTGTTTCACTTGGTCTACTTTGTTAAGTGTTACTCCTAGACAAGGTCCAGTTCAGCAACAACCCTATTCTTGTTACACATGTCAGTGTGGACGGCAGTTTAGTCCCCAAATATCGACTGTGGCATCCTTGCACCAATTTGGGGCCAATGCACCCTTCACATTTAAGGCAAGCTTGCGCTTTGGGGGTAATCCGAGCGAAACGGTTCCCGTGCTGAGACATGTGCTGAGGCATATGTCGAGTAGAAAAACTTTTGAAACCGAGGGAAACAAGATGAAAAAAGTTCTCTTCGCATCGACCGCTCTGATTGCAACCGCAAGCGTTGCAGCGGCCGACGTTAAATTCAGCGGCTACGGTCGTTTTGGTATTGGCTACCTTGAAGACCGTACCGGTACTGTTGACAACTTCACCGTTGATCCGGCAACTGGCGCAGTTACTGCCGCTGGCACCGCGACCGTCGACACCGACAACACCATCCTGGTCTCGCGCTTCCGCCTGAACATCGACGGCACCGCAGAAACCGATGGCGGCGTTGAGTTCTCGGCTCGTGTTCGTCTGCAGGCTGACGAAAATGCCGGCAACGGCGAAGCCAACTCGGCTGGCCTGAACGGCGCACGTTTCTCGGTCATCTACGGTGGTCTGCGTGTTGACGCGGGCAACGTTGCGGGTTCGTTCGACAACCTGGCGAACTACTACGGTAACGAGCCTGGCCTGGAAAGCTTCATCGGCCAGTACTCGGGCGTTGACTACAGCTTCCTGGGTTACTCGTCGACCGGTTCGGGTGCGAACGCTGTGTTCTTCCAGTACGCAGTTGGCGACTTCGCTTTCGGCGCATCTTACGACCAGGCAACTGTTGCTCTGGACGGTGTTGCGCAGGACGCAGACCGCTGGGACGTTAGCGTAACCTACAACTTCAACAACATCACCGCAGCGCTGGCCTATGGTGAAACCAAGGCGAACGTGAACAGCAGCAGCGAAAAGCAGTCGCTGGCCGTTCTGACCCTGGGCGCAGAATTCGGTGACTTCTCGGGCACACTGTTTGTAGCTGACGATGACGTTGTAAACGATGCTCGCAACGGCACCGCATACGGTCTGTCGCTGGCCTACAACCTGGGCGCGGCAACCACTCTGACCGCCGCTTACGGTGACGGTTCGGCGGATGACGACCTGCAGCAGTATGGTATCGGCGTTAAGTACGACCTGGGCGGCGGCGCATCGCTGCGCGGTGGTCTGGGCCAACAGAAGCGTGGCGACGGCGACAGCCAAGTACGTGCTGACTTCGGTGCTCAGTTCAACTTCTAAGTTGATCTGAACCACAAAGTTTAAGGGCAGGTCTTTGGACCTGCCCTTTTCTTTTGCGCGGACTTGGTGTTTTTCTGCCCTCAAAGCAGAGAAAGGAATTCCATGTCGCTGCACGACATCACTGCCCGCATCGCCAAGGCCGAATCCGCCGCCGGACGACTTGCGGGATCGACAAAGCTGATCGCGGTTTCAAAGGTCCAGCCGAATGAACGTGTTGAGGCTGTGCTAAGCCAGGGCCACCGTTGTTTCGGGGAAAACCGCGTGCAGGAAGCGGCCGAAAAATGGCCGGGCTTTAAAGAGAAATTCTCAGAGATTGACCTGCATCTGATCGGACCGCTGCAAACCAACAAGGCCCGGCAGGCAATGGAGCTGTTTAACGCGATTCATTCGGTGGATCGGCCCAAGCTGGCGAAAACACTTGCGCGGTTGGCGCAAGAGCTTGGCCACTGCCCTGATGTTTTCATCCAGGTCAACACCGGAGAAGAAGAGCAGAAAGCGGGGATCATGCCGGTTGACGCAGATGCCTTCATCGCCGAGTGTCGCGGACTGGATTTGCCGGTTCAGGGTCTGATGGCAATCCCGCCGGTTGAAGAGGAACCCTCGCTGCATTTTGCGTTGCTGGCCAAGATCGCCGAACGCAACGGGTTACAGGGCTTGTCGATGGGGATGAGCGGTGATTTCGAGCAGGCGATTGCACTGGGCGCCACCCATGTGCGTGTGGGGTCCGCCATCTTTGGCGAGCGGGTCAAACCTGCGGGATAATCAGACGCGTTCCGGGGGAAATTCTACGCGCGATCCAATGCAGATGATCGCGGCGAAACGCAACGCAGCCTTCGGTTGGGTAGCCGGGGCGTCTCCACTGGTGAAGGAAAATGGCGGACCCGCGGCCCGGCACAGAGTTCGGCCAGTTCCAGTCTGTGATCATGACAAGATCGTACAGGGGGTCCGCGCGCCGCATCTTTTCATGGCTGGGCGCGTAGGGCGCGCTGACCATCTGGTTGTACTGACCGTCCGCGCTATCATCAGACCAAAGATCTCCGGGGCCTATTGGGATGGCCCATCCGGTCGGAGCTGTGAGCCTGTCCGGCCGAAACAGCATACCGACAATATGGTGTACCCCGATCGGCGTGGCCCCATCGCCTTCGCGCTTGTCATTTGTCAGACCGCCTTTTCCGACCGAACAGGGAAAGAGTCGACCGGCAAACCGGACACCGCGTGGCGTAAGCACCAGATCGTCCGGTGTCACAACAAATGGCCTGACTTCGCGGCTTTGGTCGCCAGATACCCTCGGTTATGGGCTGTTTCACCCACTTTCAGCGCCACTCTTTCAGTCACGGCGATGCCCGTCTTTTCCATCATCGCGATTTTCGCCGGGTTGTTTGTCAGCAACCGAACCGACGAAAATCCAAGTTCTTTCAGAATGTCCGAACCCAGTCGGAAATCACGTTCATCATCTTCGAATCCCAATCGGTGATTGGCCTCGACCGTGTCAAATCCCTGATCCTGTAGGAAATAGGCCCGCATCTTGTTGGCAAGGCCGATACCGCGCCCCTCCTGATTGAGATACAGCAATACGCCCGCGCCTTCGGACCCCATCTGGGCAAGCGCTCCACGCAGTTGGGGCCCGCAATCGCATTTCAAGCTGCCCATCAAGTCGCCCGTAAAACAAGCCGAATGCAAACGGGCCAGAACAGGTTTGCTGCGGTCCGGACGCCCGATTTCTACGGCATAGTGTTCTTCGCCGCCATCTTCGGGGCGGAAAACATGCAGACGACCGGCCTCGGACACTTCCATTGGCAGGCGCGCGGCGGCAATCGCGTGCAGGGCGCTTCGATCTGCCAGATGCGGCGCAGCGCGGGTATGGTCGATGCAGGTCAGGCCATGTGCCACCGCAAAATCGCGACCGTCATCAATTGGAACCACCACGGCGGCCGGCAAGAGGCGTGCGGACTTCGTCAAAGCGATGGCAATACGGTGCAGGTTGGCACTACCCTGACGCTCGGACATCAGGGGGCCTTTCATCGGGGTATTCAGATCATCCGAGGGGTCGGCGACCGCCTGAACCCATGCGATGTCGGTGTCTGATGGGATGATCACCCGTGCGAGGTCGCCATCATAGGCGCGTGCCTTCAGCGTTTCTGCGCGTCTTACGGTGATCGCGACCACAGGCTGACCTTCGAAGTTCCGAAGGTCGGCCAGCCGTTGTGCGCTTAATGTCTCAGACGCTATCGCTATGACGCTGAACCCGCTGTCATCAGTCAATACGACGGGAACGCCCATACGCAGATCCGCGCGGGCCCGTGCCAGCAATTCCGAGATATCGGGGATAAGACTCATCTATGTTACCCTGTAACGTGTTGGTCTTCGTCTAACCCGAACAGAAGAAAAAGTGAAACAATTCCTCTGCGTCAGACACGAGGGCGTGAGACCATTGCAGTAAATCTTGTTGATTGCATCTTCCGCACGCAAATGGTGGAAAAGGCTTAGGAGGACCGGACATGGCTCAACTCAAGAAAATCCTGCTGGTGGATGACGATGAAGATCTGCGCGAGGCGCTCAGCGAGCAACTCGTGATGACCGAGGATTTCGACGTGTTCGAAGCGGCGGATGGGCAATCCGCCATGGAGCGGGCGCGCGAGGCGATTTATGATCTGGTCATTCTGGACGTCGGTCTGCCGGATACGGACGGTCGTGAGCTGTGCCGTCTGATGCGCAAACAAGGCGTCAAAAGCCCGATCCTGATGCTGACCGGCCATGACAGCGACGCAGATACCATTCTGGGTTTGGATGCCGGTGCCAATGATTACGTCTCTAAGCCGTTCAAATTTCCGGTCTTGCTGGCCCGCATCCGCGCGCAGTTGCGCCAGCATGAACAATCCGAAGACGCGGTCTTTGTGTTGGGGCCGTATACCTTTAAGCCGGCGATGAAGATGTTGATCACCGAAGAGGATCGCAAGATCCGCCTGACCGAGAAAGAAACCAACATTCTCAAGTTCCTGTACCGCTCGGCAGATGGCGTCGTCGCCCGCGACGTCCTGCTGCACGAGGTCTGGGGCTATAATGCCGGTGTCACCACACATACGCTGGAAACCCACATCTATCGCCTGCGCCAAAAGATCGAACCCGATCCATCGAACGCGCGCCTTTTGGTCACAGAATCGGGTGGATATCGCTTGGTCTCGTAACTCCGGGTGGATTGACGTGGATCAAAGTGATACTCTGGATGTGTAATTAGAGTACTCCCAACCCGCGCATGTCCGGGTTATGACATGCACCTCCCTGTTGGACTGCCGGGCCTTATGGCCCGGCTTTTTTTGTTGGGAGGATTTAGGCTGCGGCCTATGAAGTAACAATGCCACAGTTTCGGAACTCGGTGATTTTGGACCAAAAGTTCTTGTTTTTTGAACTCAAGGCAAGACCAAAGTGAGTGGTCGTTACAGTATCAACCGAGTATGTACCTGCCTCACCTGATCTGGCTTTAACGCGATAACGTGTAGGCCCTACTACAGTGGTCTTTGACGTTGTTTGTGAAACGATACCATCGGCGTTTCGATAGGTGTAAGAACACTTTCCCGGAACACCAAAACAACTGTGTGGTTCGAACATCTCCCACTTTCCGTTCGCCCAAGTGCGCTGGGTCATCAAGCCTTCTTTGTCGTACTCGGTTGTCTTTACTCTGTTTTTGTTTCCAGATTTATCCTTTGTGGTGACGATGTATTTGCCAGATCGCTGCCCGTCGAAGGTGTTGACCCAAGTGTCGCCATTCGAATATTCCACAGTCCAACTGCAGCCGGTAGGCATGTCCCAGAAACGAACTTCTTTGGCAAAGACTGCATTTGCAGCGACAAATGACAGCAAGGCTGAGGTCGCAAACTGAATTAGATAAGTTCTGTTTTTCATAATATTATTCTCGTCAATAAGACGCCCGCGCAGTGGTTCAAGTCTCAACTGATCTCAAAAGCAAGGTCGGCATCAAGCCCAAATTACGTTTTTGCAGAAGCTCACCCCGGGCACACATTTCTCATGGCACCCCATCCCACACCACGCTAACCTCCGCCCAACCGCGACAGAGGAATCCCCCATGCCCTTTACTCTTGCTACCTGGAACATCAACTCGGTCCGCCTGCGCGAGCCTATCGTGCTGAAATTACTGCAGGAAGAAGCTCCCGATGTATTGTGTTTGCAGGAGTGCAAGTCGCCGGTTGAGAAGATCCCAACCGACGGATTTGCCGAACTGGGGTACACCCACATGGTTGCAAGGGGCCAGAAGGGGTATAACGGCGTCGCCATCCTGTCGCGCCTGCCGATGGAAGAAGTCGGTGACAAGGATTTTGCAGGTCTCGGCCACGCGCGCCACATCGCTGGGCGGTTGGAAAATGGTGTCACCATTCACAACTTCTATGTCCCGGCCGGTGGCGACATCCCAGACCGAGAAAAGAACGAGAAGTTTGGGCAGAAGCTCGACTACCTCACAGATATGCGCGACTGGTTCCATGCCGAAAAGCCCGAAAAGTCCATTCTGGTTGGCGATCTGAACATCGCCCCGCGCGAGGATGATGTCTGGTCGCATAAGCAACTTCTCAAGGTCGTCTCACACACGCCGATCGAGGTTGAGGCGCTGGCCGAAACACAAGATGCAGGCGGCTGGATTGACATCACCCGTCAGGACATCCCCGAAGGGCAGTTGTACAGTTGGTGGTCCTACCGCGCCCGTGATTGGGACGCAGCCGACAAGGGGCGACGTCTGGACCATGTCTGGGCCACGCAGGATATCTCGAACGCGGGGCACTCCAGCCGCGTTCTGCGCGATGCGCGCGGGTGGGAAAAACCCAGCGACCACGCACCGGTCTTTGCGACATTCGACCTTTGACCCTGCAACTCTCCCCTTGGTTTCTGCCCTTTGCAGTTGCATATAGGGGCCAAATTCGAACGAAAGAGTGAATGCCATGGACCTTCTGAACGCCGCAGCCGGACCCGATACCGCCGATCTGATCAAGGATGGATCCGAGGCCACCTTTATGGCCGATGTTGTCGAGGCCTCGCAGGAAATCCCTGTGATCGTGGATTTCTGGGCCCCATGGTGTGGTCCCTGCAAAACGCTTGGGCCGCTGTTGGAGGAAGCCGTGACCGCCGCCAAAGGGGCGGTGAAGATGGTTAAGATCAATGTGGATGAGGCACAGATGATCGCCTCGCAAATGCGCGTTCAGTCGATCCCGACCGTATACGCGTTCTACAAAGGTCAACCGGTCGACGGGTTTCAGGGTGCCGTTCCAGGGTCCGAGATCAAGGCGTTTGTGGACCGAGTGATTGAGGCCGCCGGTGGTGAAAGCCCAGGGGGTCAGTTGGATGACGCTGTTCTGGCTGCCGAAGAAATGCTGGCCGATGGCGCAGCTGTGGATGCCGCGCAGACCTTTTCCGCCATTCTGGGGGAAGATCCAAACCACGCCGCCGCTTATGGCGGTCTGGTGCGTGCCCATATTGCCGCGGGCGATTTGGAGCAGGCCGAGGCCATTCTGAACGGCGCACCCGCAGAGATTTCAACCTCGGCCGAGGTTGAAGCAGCCCATGCCCAACTTGAGCTGGCGAAACAAGCGGCCGATGCAGGCCCGGTGGGTGAGCTGAAGGCGGCGGTCGAGGCGGATGCCGACAATCATCAGGCGCGGTTCGATCTTGCGCAGGCGCTGCACGCCAATGGCGAGGTAGAAGAAGCGGTCGCGCAATTGCTGGAACTGTTCCGCCGCGACCGCGAGTGGAATGATGGCGCGGCAAAGGCACAACTGTTTACCATTTTCGACGCGCTGAAGGCCAATGATCCGATTGCTCTGAACGGGCGGCGCAAGCTCAGCTCGATGATATTTGCCTAATTCCTGATCAGGGCTACACTCGGGTACATGATGCATCCCGCTGACCTGCCGGAGACGGTATCCGTTTTCCCATTGCCCGGGGCGCTTTTGCTGCCCCGGTCTCGCTTGCCGCTACATATTTTTGAGCCGCGTTACCTGCAAATGCTGGACGACGCGCTGAAAACGCCTGAACGGCTAATTGGAATGATCCAGCCGAATCCGTGTCAGTCCAACGAAAGCAAACTGCATCAAATCGGCTGTGCCGGGCGTGTGACGCAGTTTTCTGAAACCGAAGACGGTCGGTACCTGATTACACTGTCCGGCGTCTCACGTTTTCGGATCAAGTCCGAGTTGGATGCGTTTACGCCTTATCGCCGCTGTGCAGTTTCATGGGACGGGTTTGACCGCGATCTCGGCAAGGCCGAAGCGGACAATGCGTTCGATCGGTCGCGGTTTTTGGATTTGCTCGAACGGTTTTTTTCCTCGCGCCAGCTTTCGACCGACTGGGACACGTTGAAGGATGCCGATGACGAGCTGCTAGTGAATTCTCTGTCGATGCTGCTGGATTTCGATCCCGAAGAGAAACAGGCGCTGCTTGAGGCACCTTGCCTTCGCACGCGCCGCGAGACATTGGTGACATTGATTGAATTCGCCATGCGGGGCGGATCGAGCGAGGAAAAACTGCAATGACCGAAGCCGAACACCCATTTGATCGTCACATGCTTGAGGCGCTGATCTGTCCGCAGACGCACACCACTTTGCATTACGACGCCGAAAAGCAGGAATTGGTGTCCAAAGCTGCCAATCTGGCCTTTCCAATCCGCAACGGAATCCCGGTCATGCTGGTGGATGAAGCGCGCGAGCTGGATTAAATCGCGCGCCCTTGCAGAAGTTTCGGCAGATCTCCGGTCAGCCCGGCGGCCTCACGTACAAAGCCGCGACGTAGCCCGGGGACCGAGCCGACGATCTCCATCCCGATGTCGCGCCCGAAGCGCAGAATGGGGTTGTCGTTGGAAAACAGCTTGTTGAACACATCCGTCGCCATGGCCAGCGCCGCCGTGTCGAACCGTCTCCATTCCTGATAGCGCTCCAGCACCAGAACTGATGCGATATCCTCGCCGCGCCGTCCAGCCAGTGTCAGAACTTCCGCCAAAGCGCCTACGTCGCGAAGACCTGCATTCAAACCCTGACCTGCGATTGGGTGCATGCCGTGGGCGGCGTCGCCTACCAGCGCCATACGGTCACCGATGAAGGAATTGGCGATGGTCAGGTTCAATGGATAGGTGAACCGGTCACCCTGCAGACGGATGTCCCCCAGAAAATCACCAAATCGCGGGCGCAATACCTGCAGGTAATCCGTTTCGGGCATGGCGTTGATGTGCTGCGCCATTGCGGTGCGCTCGCTCCAGACGATTGAGCTGCGATTGCCGGTCAGCGGCAGAATCGCCAAGGGGCCGGCGGGCATGAAGAACTGATGCGCCACGCCATTGTGGGGCAGGTCATGCTCAATGGCACAAACCAACGCGGTTTGGCCGTAATCCCAGCCGGTGCGCTTGATCCCGGCACGCACGGCGGTGCCACTGCGGCGCCCGTCACAGCCAACCAACATTCCGCCGGTCATGGTCGTGCCATCATCCAGCGTCAGCGTTACGCCGGTATCATCAGAGGCCTGCGCGACAACGGTTTTGCCGCTGATCTGCGTGATGCTGTCCTGCTCGACCATGGCATCCAGAAAGGCCCGGCGCAGGTGGCGGTCTTCGACCATGAAGCCCATTGGGCCTTCTTCGATCTCGGCATGGTCGAAATGCAGGAAAAACGGCGATGGGCCGGCACCGGAATGCCCATCGGTGACCTTGATATCAAGCATGGGCTGGGCATGTTCCGCTACCCTGTCCCAGACACCGATCGCATCCAACAACCGCTGCGAGGCCAGCGCCAACGCATAGGCGCGCCCGTCAAAAGCCGCGTTTTTTCGGGCTTTTTCGGCCAATGCGTCGACGACGGTGACAGAATGCCCTGTCTGGGCCAGTGCCAGGGCCAGGGCGGGGCCGTTCAGGCCGCCGCCTACGATCAGGATATCCGAGTTGTGTTCCATGGCCTGCAATATGCGCGCCCTTTCGGGATTGTCCATGTGCGGTCCTGTCGCTACCGTCCCTCAAAGTGCTTTTTCCAGAGGGGGCAGGGATGCAGGACTGGCTGACCATGACGGCGTGTGATCTGGGTCGGGGTATCGGCATGGGACAGATCGATCCGGTTGAATTGACCGAGACTTATCTGGCCGCCATCGACGCGCATCCGCACCGCGACAGGATCTATGCCCGCGTTACGCATGATCGTGCTAGGGCCGAGGCGCAGGCTGCGCAGGAGCGCGCCAATCTGGGCCTGCGGCGGTCCCTGCTGGATGGTGTGCCGATCAGCTGGAAAGATCTGTTCGATACCGCCGGCACAGCGACTGAGGCAGGCTCGGCCTTGCTGAAAGGCCGGGTTCCCGAAATGGACGCGGTCGTTGTGCGTAACGCCACCGCCATGGGCACGGTCTGTCTGGGCAAGACGCATATGAGCGAGCTGGCCTTCTCAGGCCTTGGCCTGAACCCGATCACTGGCACGCCCCCATGCATTGACGATGAAGACGCCGTATCCGGAGGCTCTTCTTCGGGCGCGGCCGCATCGGTGGCCTGGGGCCTTGCCGCCTGTGGGATCGGTTCGGATACGGGCGGGTCAGTGCGCATCCCAGCGGCCTGGAACAATCTGGTCGGGCTGAAAACCACCGCCGGGCGTGTCAGCCTTGAGGGTACAGTGCCCTTGTGTCTGCGGTTCGACACTGTTGGTCCACTGACCCGCTCAGTCGAGGACGCAGCTCATATGCTGGCCTTGCTGGAGGGGCGCTCTCCGCCGGATCTTCGCGGTGTCAGCCTGAAAGGCCGCCGCTTTGCCAATCTTCAGACCGTGGCGCAGGACGACCTGAGGGATGAACCGCGCAAGACCTTTGAGGATGGGTTGGAAAAACTCACCGAGGCCGGTGTCGAGATCGTTCCGCTGGACGTCCCCGAGCTGCACGACGCCATGGCGCTATCTGGCGTTCTCTACACAACCGAAGCCTATGGGCTGTGGCGCGATGTGATCGAAGCCAATCCCGATGCCATGTATCCCGAGATTCTGGAACGGTTTCGGTCGGGTCAAAACGCGACGGGTGCCGATTACATCGCTGCCTGGTCCAGGCTAAAAGCCTGTAGGGCTGCATGGGATGCGGCAACATCGGGGTTTGATGCGGTGCTTGCGCCCACGGCCCCCATTCTGCCGCCGAATCTGGATCGGTTGATGAATGATCATGACTACTATGTCACGGAAAACCTGCTGGCTCTTCGCAACACTCGTATCGGCAATCTGATGGGGCTGGCTGCACTGACACTGCCGACCGGAATACCCGGGTGTGGCGTGATGATGATGGGATATCCCGGCTCGGAAGAGGCCCTGTTACGGCTGGGATCAGCCGCCGAGGTGGCGTTGGCCTGAATGCCACAATCCCCTGAATCGCCACCTCTTTGTCTGGACGAAACCGCGTGCGACCTGTAATCTGTCTTTAAAACGGGGCGAAATGATCCCGGTATTGAGGCAGTAGTTATGAATTTCCCCGAACGGTTTTCGGACCTACCGGAATATGCATTCCCGCGTCTGCGCACCCTGTTGGATCATCACCAGCCGGGTGGCGAAGTGATTCACATGACCATTGGTGCGCCGATGCATGATTTTCCGGCGTGGGTCACCGATGTGATCACAGAAAACGCGGCCGGGTTTCAGGGATACCCACCCAATGAAGGTTCGCCCGAATTGCGCTCAGCGATTACAGGCTGGATTGATCGCCGCTATGGCGTTTCGATGGACCCCGACACCAATGTGATGGCGTTGAACGGCACACGCGAAGGCCTGTACAACGCGGCGATGGCACTGTGCCCCGAGCAGAAAAATGGCGAAAAGCCCGCCATTCTGTGCCCGAACCCGTTCTATCAGGTTTACATGGTAGCCTCTCTTTCGGTGCGGGCCGAGCCGGTTTTTGTGCCTGCAACAGCCGCCACCGGTCACTTGCCGGACTATGCCAGCCTGCCTACGGATGTGCTGAACCGCACTGTTGCGGCCTATATCTGTTCTCCGGCCAATCCGCAGGGCGCGGTCGCCTCGCGCGATTATTGGGTCGAACTGATCCAACTGGCCGAGACCTATGATTTCCGCATCTTCGCGGATGAGTGCTATTCCGAGATCTACCGTGACACGGCACCAACCGGTGTACTGACCGTTGCGCAGGAACTAGGGGCCAATCCGGAGCGGATCACCTTGTTCAATTCACTGTCGAAGCGGTCCAATCTGGCTGGTCTGCGCTCGGGCCTGATCGCGGGTGGTCCCGAGACCATCAAGAGGGTCAAGCAGTTACGCAACTACGCAGGTGCGCCTTTACCGCTACCTTTGCAGGCTGCCGCCGCAAGAGTTTGGGCAGATGAGGCGCATGTTGTCGAGAACCGCGCGCTGTATCAGGAAAAGTACACCATTGCGGATGAGGTTTTCGCGGGCGTGCAGGGCTATATGCCGCCTGAAGCCGGGTTTTTCCTGTGGCTGCCGGTCGAAAATGGCGAAGAAACGGCATTAAGGCTGTGGCAGGAGACCGGAGTTCGGGTCTTGCCGGGCGCATATCTTTCTCAAGGTGATCCGAGGCAAAACCCGGGCGAACAATTTATCCGGGTCGCAATGGTGGCCCCAAAAACAGAGTTGCGGCAGGGGCTGATTACGCTCCGTGACTGCATCTATTCGTGAGGTACGAGGGCAAAATGGCATCATATAACGCGCGCAACCGCGATCCATTGCTGGACAGCACGACACAGGCCGCCATCGAACGGCGCAGCAAGGAACTGATCGGGATCGCCCTGATCCTGCTTGGGCTGGCTTCAGCCGCGATGATCTGGTCCTACACGCCGGATGATCCGAACTGGATGGTGTCGACAGACGCGCCAGTGCAGAACTGGATGGGGCGGATCGGTGCGTCGATCGCCGCGCCACTGTTCATGATCGTCGGATGGGGCAGTTGGAGCATCGCGCTGGTGTTGATTGGCTGGGGCGTACGCTTTGCGGGGCACTTCGGTGAGGAACGCGCAGTGGCCCGCCTTATCTTTGCGCCGATCTGGATTGCCATCGTTTCTGTCTACGCCGCGACTTTGGTACCGGGCGAGGTCTGGCGCACGACCCACAGCTTTGGTCTGGGGGGCTTGTTCGGTGATACCGTAATGGGTGCGTTGCTGACACTGCTGCCGATTTCGTCACATTTCATGGTCAAACTGATGTCGCTGGCGATGGCAACTGGCATGTTGGCATTAGGGACATTCGTTCTTGGGTTCACAAAGGCCGACGTGCGCAAGGGTCTGCGCGCCTTCCTGCTGGGTCTTGTTATGTCCTATGACATGCTGATGAACCTTCTGGGTCGCAGTGCATCAGTCACCGCGCAGGCCGCACGCGATCGCCGGGCGCAGTGGGACGAGCGTAAAGCCGCCCGCGCTGAGGCTGCTGAATCCGTGTTTGACGATGATATGGCCTATGCAGATCCGATGTTCGAAGAGCCGGATTTCGAAGAGCCCGAGCCCGTCAAACCTGGCCTTCTGGCACGGATGCCCAGCCTGATCCGCCGTCCGGATCCGATGCCGGAACCGGAACTGCTCGACCGGGACCCGGTTGCCGGATTTGATGAAATGCCTGGTGAAGATCGCATCAAGTCCAAGATTTCCGCAGCCGTGCGCAACCGTAAGGTGGCTACCGGTGAGATGGCACCTGAAGTCGACCCAACCCTGCCTTTGACCAAAGGGCGTGGCCGCGGACCGGACCCGTTGATTCTGAACGCCAGAGGCGGGGAAGAGCTTCCGCCCGAACCACCGATGACCTTGGACGGACTGCCACCCGAGCCGATGCTGACAGCAGAACCTGAACCCGAGTGGCAGCAAGAACCCCTGCATCAGGATTTTGCGCCCGAGCCCGTCTATGAGGATGAGGCCGTATTTGAAGACACGCCCGAGCCCGAACCGGCCCCGCGCCCTGCGATGAAAATTCCAGTGGCCGAACCGCGCAAGCCCGTGGTGGCGCAGCCCGTGCGTCGCGCGCCTGCGCCGTCGCGTCGTGCACAGGCCGAAGCGCAGCCTGGGCTGTCCTTTGAAGACCGGCATTCGGACTTTGAGCTGCCGCCGCTGAGCCTGCTGTCCAACCCTTCCAGTATTCAGCGCCATCACCTTAGCGACGAGGCGTTGGAAGAAAACGCGCGTATGTTGGAAAACGTTCTGGACGATTATGGCGTCAAGGGTGAGATCACCAGTGTCCGCCCCGGCCCGGTTGTTACCATGTACGAACTAGAGCCTGCTCCGGGCCTGAAAGCGAGCCGGGTTATCGGTCTGGCTGACGATATCGCGCGCTCGATGTCGGCACTGTCGGCACGTGTTTCGACCCTGCCGGGGCGCTCGGTGATCGGGATCGAACTGCCGAATGAAAACCGTGAGATGGTGGTGCTGCGAGAAATCCTTGCCAGCCGTGATTTCGGTGATGGTAACCACGCGCTGCCACTGGCGCTGGGCAAGGATATCGGCGGCGAATCCATGGTCGCAAACCTGGCCAAGATGCCCCACTTGCTGATTGCGGGGACAACCGGTTCCGGTAAGTCGGTCGCGATCAACACCATGATCCTGTCGCTGCTGTATAAGCTGACACCGGACGAATGCCGCCTGATCATGATCGACCCCAAGATGCTGGAACTGTCCGTCTATGATGGCATTCCGCATCTGCTGTCGCCCGTTGTAACCGACCCGAAAAAGGCGGTTGTCGCCCTGAAGTGGGTCGTGGGCGAGATGGAGGACCGTTATCGCAAGATGTCCAAGATGGGCGTGCGCAACATCGCGGGCTACAATGGTCGCGTAAAAGACGCGCTGGCCAAAGGTGAATTGTTCAGCCGCACCGTCCAGACCGGGTTTGACGACGAAACCGGCGAGCCAACTTTCGAGACCGAAGAATTCGCGCCCGAGGCGATGCCCTACATCGTCGTGATCGTCGACGAGATGGCCGACCTGATGATGGTCGCAGGTAAAGAGATCGAAGCCTGCATCCAGCGTCTGGCGCAGATGGCAAGGGCCTCGGGTATTCACCTGATCATGGCCACGCAGCGCCCCTCGGTCGATGTGATTACCGGTACGATCAAGGCGAACTTCCCAACCCGGATTTCGTTCCAGGTGACCTCGAAAGTCGATAGCCGAACTATTCTGGGCGAAATGGGGGCCGAGCAACTGCTGGGGCAGGGCGATATGCTGTATATGGCAGGCGGCGCCAAGATCACCCGTTGCCACGGCCCGTTTGTTTCGGACGAGGAAGTCGAGGAAATCGTCAACCACCTGAAACAGTTCGGCCCACCGGACTATGTGAACACCGTACTGGACGGCCCATCCGAGGATAAAGCCGACAACATCGATGCCGTATTGGGCCTCAACACCGGTGGCAACACCAACGGGGAAGACGCGCTATACGATCAGGCGGTGGCGATCGTGATTAAGGATCGCAAATGCTCGACCTCGTACATTCAGCGGAAACTTGCCATTGGCTACAACAAAGCTGCGCGACTTGTTGAGCAAATGGAGGATGAAGGCGTTGTTTCGTCGGCAAATCATGTCGGGAAACGCGAAATCCTCGTACCTGAACAATAGGATATTTAATAACAAGGGCAGAGCGCTTATCTGGGAACTTATGAAACAGATTGCCTTTGCCCTTGCTTTGACACTCGCCGCGCCTGCGGCCTGGGCGGCTGATAAGCTGCCGTTGTCCCAAATCTCAAACTACCTCAATGGCCTCAAAACCGTTGAGACCACGTTCACACAAGTCAACGATGACGGCTCGCTGAGCACCGGAAAGCTGTGGATAGAACGCCCCGGTAAGATGCGGTTCGAATATGACCCGCCCAACAGCGCTGTGGTTCTGGCGCGTGCAGGTACGGTGCAGATCTTTGACCCAAAATCGAACCAGCCGCCGGAGCAGTATCCGCTAAAACGTACCCCGTTGTCGCTGGTGTTGGCGCGCAACGTCAATCTGGGGCAGGCGAACATGGTGGTTGCCCATGATTTTGATGGGACGGCCACGGTTGTTACCGCTCGGGACCCAAAAAATCCCGAATCCGGCCGGATTGAACTGATGTTTACGGGGGACCCGATCGAGCTGCGCAAATGGGTCATTCACGACAATGCCGGCAGTCAGACGACCGTTCTGCTGGGGCAGCTGAGTACCGGCGGAAATCTCAGCAACGATCTGTTTTCAAGATCAAAAAGAAGCGGGTCAGGCAATCGCTGACCCGCAATCTTGTCAGTAGCGGCAGTTCGCCAGCTGCGCCTGATAGAGCTTGGCGCGTGCATCCACGTCATTGGCGACGTTCAACAGCCAGGATTTGCTGTTATGGCTGCCGCGGGCAAAGCCGGTGTGCCCCTCGTGATAGGCCAGATACTGGTTGCGCGTATCTGTGGGGTGAATACCGTTCCGCTGATGGGTTTTGTTCATGTACCAGCCGATGAAATCTGACGCATCGCGGATGCGGTCCCGCTTGGCGCGACGCTTGCCGGTCTCTTTACGATATTCATCCCAGGTGCCGTCCAGCGCCTGACTGAAGCCATAGGCGCTGCTTTGACGGCCCATCGGGATCACGCCCAGAACGTATTGATGCGGTGTGCGTGCGTCGTGCTTGTAGCGGCTTTCCTGATAGATCGTCGCCATCTGAACGTGAATTGGGACGCCCCATTTCCGTTCGGTGCTTTTGAACGCCTTGATAAAATCAGGCCGTTCGCGCGCAATGCTGCACGCGTCGTTCAGTCTGCTCGGTGGCTGTTTGGACCCGCCACCACAGGATGCCAAAAGCAGCACCCCAAGGAGTACAAAGAAAATTCTGCTCATGTGCCTCGTGCCTTTTTTCTTTATTCTAGCGCAGATTGAGAGTTTAGGAAATCACAATCGTTATAGAACAATCGCTAGAATTAAGGGCAAAGCGCCCACGGACAGCACCGTTGACACCATAACCATCCCGGCAACAGCGTCTGAATCTGCGTCAAATCGCTCGGCCAGAAGGTAGGATGTCACCGCGACCGGGGTACACATCTGCAGGACCAGTACGCCAAAGGCGATGGAATCCAGATCAAAGACGCGCGCGATTGCCCAGCCCAGCCCAAAGCAGACAAGCAGTTTTAGGCCTGATAGCCAGATTGCCTGACCCAATTTGCGCGTTGTCAGCCTTGCGATCGCGACACCTACTGTAATCAGCATCATCGGGACTGCCATCTGGCCCAGCAACTCTAGCGTGTTGGTCAGGAACAAAGGCGTTTCCCAATCTTGCCACAAAAACAAGGCCCCAAGCAGGGTTGCCCAGACCATCGGTTCACGCGCGGCTTTACCGAATGCACCCTTCCCAGCGACAAGGTAGATGCCATAGGTGAAGGAAAACAAAGCGGTGATGGCCAGGAAAATGACCGCAAATCCCAAACCAGCCTGGCCAAACGCAAAAATGCATAGCGGCAGGCCCAGATTGCCAGTATTTCCGAAAATTAGCGGCGAAAGGTAGGTACGGCGGTCAAGGCCAGAAAGTCGAACGAAAACGCCAAATGCTACGGCCAGCCCAACATGACCCGCTATTGCGGCCAGCGTGAAACGCGTCAACTCTCCTGCCGGAATCTCGGTCTGCATCAGCGCTACAAATATCAGGCTGGGCACAGCAAGCGTCACGGCAAGGCGCGTCACAAACTCCAAACGATACTCAAAACCAAGTATGACCCAGGTGAATCCGATGCTTGCCAGCAGGAAAACCGGTGCCACAATTTCGAACACTGTCAGTAAGATGTTCACAGACTGTTTCCTTTAATTTCCGATCAATGATTGGCATTCCGGCCCGGAAAGAGGTAGTAAGATCTCTGGGGGCTGAGATAATGCTGAAGACAAATGCCAAGTACCGCCTGGGACAGGTGGTCCGCCATAAAAAGCATCCCTTCCGAGGGGTGATTTTTGACGTGGACCCGGAATTTTCCAACACAGAAGAGTGGTATCAGGCCATTCCCGAGGACAGCCGCCCCATCAAGGATCAGCCGTTTTACCATCTGCTCGCAGAAAACGACCAATCCTTCTATGTGGCTTATGTTTCAGAACAAAATCTGGTTGCCGATCAATCCGGGGAACCGGTTGAGCATCCTGATATTCCTGACATGTTCGGTCCTTTCGAGAATGGCGCGTACCCGCTGCACTTTAATTTGAACTAAGTGATTTGGTGCGCCAGATTGCGCGCCCTGGTGGTCAGTAACCTAATGCACAACCGTCTTTTCTGGGGTCACTTGCGCCTTCCAGAACACCATCTGTGCGGATTCGGATTGCTTGCGCTCCGCCAAGGGGCGTTTCTGGAACCTGAACGTTGTGCCCAAAATCGCTCAATTGTTGAGATGTGCTGGGCGGAATTCCGCGTTCAAGTTTCAGAACGCCGCCGTCTGCAAAGGCGCGCGGGGCGTCCACAGAGGCCTGCAAACCCAACCCATGATCAGTGAGGTTGGACAATAGGCGTGCATGGCCTGTTGGTTGAAAAGCTCCGCCCATCACGCCAAATGGCATGAGCACACGGCCATCCTGTTTGAGCATACCGGGAATGATAGTGTGCATCGGGCGTTTGCCCGGGCCAAGCTCGTTTGGGCGACCGGCGCTCAGGTTGAAGCCTGAGCCCCGGTTTTGCAGCAAAATCCCGTATTTTTCCGATGCGATGCCAGACCCGAAGCTGTGAAATATGGAATAGATCAGCGAAACGGCCATCCGATCCCGGTCAACAACCGTGATATAGACCGTGTCCTTATGAATGGATTCGGTTAGTGGGGCCGCCGCTGGCATGGCGCGCTTGGGGTCAATCAACGCGGCCAGCTTATCCGCCACGCTCTGGTCGAGGAATCGTTCAGCGTGGGTTGTGTGATCGGGGTCCGCAATGAACCGATTGCGCGCGTCATAGGCGAGTTTCGAGGCCTCGGCCTCAAAATGGATGAGCTCTGGGCCAAATGGGTCAAGACCGGCCAAATCGAAGTTCTTTAGGATGTTCAAAAGCAGGATTGCAGTCGCACCCTGTCCGTTTGGCGGGTGTTCGACAAGATCGATGCCGTTGTAGTTTCCGGTGACAGGCTGGGATTTTGTGCATTGCGTGGCCAGAAAATCCTCGGCCGTGTGAACACCACCCAATGCTGTTAGGGCGTCAATCATATCCTGTGCAATTTCACCGGAATAAAAGGCGTCACGACCATTGCGTGCAATCTGGCGCAGAACCTCGGCTTGCCCTGGCACGCGAAAGACCTGACCTGTTTTCGGCGCTTCGCCGTCAGCCAGGTAGTGCCTGCGCGCTGCCCCCTGCAGCGTGTCAGCCCCCGTTTTCCAATCATAGGCGACCCGGGGTGCGACCGGGACACCGGCCTCGGCATAGTGAATGGCAGGTGCCAGTATCTCATCCAGCCCAAGCCTGCCCTCGGTTTCTGCCAGATGGCAAAAGGCATCAATCGCACCGGGAATGGTCACCGCATCGGGTGTGTTCAACGGCACTGTATCCAGCCCCTCGGCCCGCAACTTGTCCGCATTGGCAGCCGCCGGCGCGCGCCCGGATCCGTTCAGGGCGCGTATCTGATCTTCGCCTGCGCGGTTGAACAGGACAAAGCAATCGCCGCCGATGCCCGTCATCTGTGGCTCGCAAATGCCCAGCAGCACAGCGCCTGCGATGGCAGCGTCCATGGCATTGCCGCCTTGCTGCAGGATGTTTACGGCAACTTGCGCGGCCAGAGGATGCGATGTGGCGCACATTCCCTCGGTTGCCAGAACTTCGGACCGACCTGGAGTGTGAAAATCCCGCATAGCTTTGCCTTCCCCTTTTGAAAACGCCGAACGTAAAGCGCGGTCAGGGATTGTCTAGTCACATCAGCGGGAAGGGAGATCCTCGGCGCCGTTCACTGGGTGGGGGCTGTGACACTAGGCGCCGAGGGAAGCTATCTGAGCTACAGATATCTTTTTGCCCTTTGTTTGCGGCGCGCCAATGGTGCGATCGGGGCCTTTATGTGGCCTTTTTGGGTCCGGCGGAGGGGTTTGGGAAGTCAAACCGCAGTGACAACCGGTTGCAGCCATTGCGATGCTCATAGCGAATGTCGCTGGTCAGTTCATGGATCAGGAACCAGCCAAACCCGCCTTCGGGTAACTCATCGAGCGTCGATCCCAAGGGCGCAGGCACACCATCCGGCACGCGAAATCCGGGCAGAGGATTCCCAGTGTCAGAGATCAGAATATCCAGCCAGCTTTGATGCAGCCGACAATGCACCCTGACCTTGGCCGGAGTGACGCCCGCATAGGCATGCTCGACCACATTGTTGATCGCCTCGGCCAGCGCGATTTTAACATCGCTCGCCTTGTGTGACGGCAGGCCCTGCACCTCAAGCCCTTTGCTAAGCTGGGCGATGCCAGCGCTGGCTTCGGTTTCCGTGGCAGCAAAGCTCAGATCCAAGCAGTTCCCATTCCCCATGGACATCGCGCCTATTCAATCCGTGTATTCATTCCGCCGACCGTGCAAGGGCGTCGTCCAGGGTCTGGTAAAGATTGAAAACCGTATCCATACGGGTCAGCCGAAACACCTTTTCGACAAAAGGGTGTAGTCCTGCCAAATCCAACCTGCGGTCGCTGCCCAGTTGCTTCATCGACGCGACGATGGCCCCCAGGCCGCTTGAATCGATGAATTCGACCCCCGTCAGGTCCAGGACGACGCGCGGCGCGCCACCGTCGGCCTCATTGCGCATGTCTTCCTTGAACTGAATTGCCATTGCGGCATCGATACGGTCAGAATGCACCGTTATGATCTGCGTTGTTTCTGTTGTTTTACTGGTCAGGGCCATGCGCGCGGGCTCTCTAAACTAAAAATCGCTCGTAGAAATACGCTAGACGGCAATTCTTACCATTCGGTATCCATCTCAGTAGAAAAGCGGAGGAGCATCCAAATGAAACAAGTCGTTATCGCTGGCGCAGCACGTACCCCGATGGGTGGGTTTCAGGGGATGTTCGATACAGTGACAGCAGCCGATCTAGGCGGCGTTGCGATCAAGGCCGCGCTGCAGGGTGCAGGGACAGAGACCGTCGACGAAGTTCTGATGGGGTGCGTCCTGCCTGCCGGGCAGGGCCAGGCACCGGCCCGTCAGGCCGGTTTCGCAGCTGGGCTGGGCGACGACGTTCCGGCCACGACGCTCAACAAAATGTGCGGCTCGGGTATGAAAGCAGCCATGATGGCTTACGATCAGATTGCATTGGGGCACGCGGACACAATGATCGCAGGCGGGATGGAGAGCATGACGAACGCGCCATACCTTCTGCCCAAAATGCGCGAGGGCGCGCGGTTGGGTCATGCGCAGGCAATGGATCATATGTTTCTGGACGGGCTCGAGGACGCCTATGACAAAGGTCGCCTGATGGGTACATTCGCTGAAGACTGCGCCGAGGCCTATCAGTTCACGCGCGAGGCGCAGGATGAATACGCGCTGCGTTCTTTGTCGAATGCGCTGGCCGCACAGGAAAATGGTGCATTTGCGGATGAAATCACGCACGTCTCGGTCCGCACTCGCAAGGGCGAAGTCACCCAGTCCGCGGACGAGCAACCGCTTTCTGCGCGGCCCGAGAAAATCCCAACGCTCAAGCCGGCCTTTCGAAAGGATGGCACCGTCACGGCTGCAAATTCTTCTTCGATTTCAGATGGTGCTGCCGCGTTGGTACTGGCATCGGAGGACGCGGCACAGGCGCAGGGCCTGAGCGTCCGCGCCCGTATTGTCGGCCACGCCAGCCACGCGCAGGCTCCAGCGCTGTTTACGACCGCACCAGTTCCAGCCGCGCAAAAATTGCTGACCAATATCGGTTGGTCGAAAGAAGATGTTGACCTGTGGGAGGTCAACGAAGCCTTTGCCGTCGTCCCGATGGCGTTCATGCACGAGATGGGTCTGTCCCGCGACATCGTCAACGTGAACGGCGGGGCTTGCGCACTTGGGCATCCGATTGGTGCGTCGGGTGCACGGATCATGGTCACCCTGCTGAACGCGTTGGAAAAGCGAAACCTGAAACGCGGGGTGGCGGCCATCTGCATCGGCGGCGGCGAAGGCACGGCGATAGCCATCGAACGCGTTTGACGCTTCACCTTTTTCCAAATACTCCGGAGCAAAGCCCTGCCACGAGTTCCGACATGACAGCTGATTACGATACACTTGCCAAGACCATCGCCGCACTGACCGAGGGTGAAACCGACGACGTGGCCCTGATGGCCACCATCGCGTGCGAGGTGCATCATTCCGATGATCGTTTTGACTGGACAGGGTTTTATCGTGTCACCGAGCCGGGGCTTTTGAAGATCGGACCTTATCAGGGTGGGCACGGTTGTCTGGTTATCCCGTTCGACCGCGGTGTCTGTGGCGCCGCCGCCCGCACGGGTGAGGTACAGTTGGTGCCGGATGTGGATGCGTTTCCGGGCCATATCGCCTGCGCATCTTCGACCAGATCCGAGGTGGTGCTGCCTGTGCACAACGCCGCCGGTGACGTCATTGCGGTTTTCGATATCGACAGCGATCAACCCAACGCGTTCAATGAACAAGACGCAAGGCAACTGAGCGGAATTCTGTCCAGCGTATTCGCCAAATAACAATGGCCGAGGGCGTGCCCCCGGCCATTTTGATTAGAGTGTGCTTCCCATCAGGTGCCCAGAAGCTTGGCTTTCTGCGCCGCAAACTCCTCATCCGTCAGAACGCCTTTTTCCTTGAGCGCGGCAAGCCGTTCCAGCTCATCCGCAGCAGATACTGTGGCTACCGAGCGGATATAGTCCTTTTGCGCCTGTTCGATCTGGCTCATGGCCTCGGCATTGTGCTGGTGCATCTTGTCGCCGCGGATGATCAAGTAAGCCAGAACGCCCATCCATGGAATCAGGATGACAAAGGCGATCCAGACTGCCTTTCCACCGCCACTTAGGTCCTTGGATCGGAAGACATCGGCCACAACCGAAATCATCACCCAGAACCAGGCCACCATCAGGAACAGCCAGAAGATTGACCAGACTATGTCGAAGAAACCGATGCCGTTGTCCATTTGTCATCCAACCCTTTGCGAATGCCTAAGAATATTCATATTCAGATAACATGGACTGTAGCAGACAGTTTGCCGGTTGGTTAGTGTCAATTCTCTGATGGTTTTACTACGCTACGCCAAGCTGGGTAATTCAATGACCGTTAGAAGATAGGCCAGCACAGCTTGAATGCCGAATATCCCAAAGATGTAGTATGAAAACAGCCGCTTGCGGGTTTTGTGTCTGAAAATCCACCGCCCCAGCAATGCGCCTGGACTGCCGCCCAGCGCCGCTAACCACAATAGGTTTCGTTCCGGGATACGCCTTTTCCGCCGTCTTGCCCGCAGCTTATCCCAGCCAAAGGCAAGCAAAGTCAGGGTGTTGACGACCCACAGATAAATCACCGCAATCCACATGGTGGACGGATACCCAAACAATGTTGTGCGTCCAAGTGAAAAATATCTTGGTTTTTTCACGGAATCAGCGCATCGTGAAAAACGAGGAGAAAATTTCACCAAACTTCGGAGCGTTCAGTGAACAGCCAAGCCCCGCACAGCGCCACACTCGGAGCCGATCTTCGGGCTTTGCGTAAGGCGCGTGGGTTGACGCTGACCGAGATCGCTGCACGTCTGGGTCGTTCTGTTGGTTGGCTTAGCCAAGTCGAGCGCGACAAGTCCGACCCCTCAATTTCCGACCTGCGCCAGATTGCCGAATGTCTGGGCGTGCCGATGTCGATGCTGTTCGCGCATTCCTCCGCTCCGGC
This sequence comes from Ruegeria sp. CDSB013, assembly GCF_059611165.1. Classification (NCBI taxonomy): domain Bacteria; kingdom Pseudomonadati; phylum Pseudomonadota; class Alphaproteobacteria; order Rhodobacterales; family Roseobacteraceae; genus Ruegeria; species Ruegeria sp. CDSB013. Next base: position 107,221 of record NZ_JBXWPA010000011.1, read on the forward strand.
AGATGAGCAGGGGTATGTGGTGCGCGCCGGAACGCGCCGCCCGATGGGGTCCGGTGAGGAAGGGTTGATCGAAGAACTGCTGTCGCCCGATCTGACCGATGATTTCGAAATGGTGCATTCCACATTCAAGCCCCGATCGAAAATGCAAACCCCGGCCAACCGACCAACGCAGGAGGTTGGGTACATGGTGTCAGGGCGGTTGGAACTGACGATCAGTGGGCGCCAGTTTTCGGTCGGCCCCGGCGACAGCTTTCGGATCAAACATGAACCCTATCAATGGTCGAACCCCTATGATGAGCCCGCAGTGGCCATCTGGGTTATCGCTCCGCCGGTGTACTGATGAGCTTTGAAGCCTGGACCATATTCGCGCTGTTTTGGGTGGTGTTCGTCACCACGCCGGGGCCGAACGCGGTCAATTGCATTTCAAACGGGATGAGCCTGCCGTTTCCCAAAGCGATGCTGGGCGTGCTGGCGATTCTAACGCAGGCCAGCACGTTTCTTGTCCTGTCAGCGCTGGGTGTGACCGCGTTGATCGCAGCATCTCCAACCGGGTTTTTTATCGCCAAACTGGTAGGGGCAGGGTTCCTGATCTGGGTTGGGGTTCGCGGCTGGATGAATGCCACGCGCCCGGCCCCGGCAAGTGAACGACCCGCGCGCCATGTGTATCTGCACGCACTGGCGGTCGCTACGATCAATCCTAAAAGCGTGGCAGGGTACCTCGCTGCCTTTTCCCAGTTTGTGCAGCCTGATGTTCCGATCTGGCAGCAGATGGTCGTCATCATGCCTACGGCGCTGATCATCACCACGCTCAGCTACACCGGGTTCACCGTGTTGGGCGCGCTGATGGGCAAGGCTGCGCTGGGAGCGGTTTTCAACACTTGGGTGCGTCGTGTCATGGCCGCCTGTTTCATCATCTATGGCGTGTTGCTGGGGGCCAGCTCCACGCCCACAGCAAAGGGGTAGTCACATGCGAACCGGTTCTTGCCTCTGCGGCGCTGTCGCATTCACGATTGACGGAGAGTTGTCTCCGCCTTCGGCCTGCCACTGTGGCCAGTGCCGAAAACAGTCCGGCCATGTTTGGTCTTCGACCTGGACACATCAGGATAACTTGAGCTTCACCGCCAGCGATACGCTTACGTGGTTCCGCGCTTCGGACACCGCCCGCCGCGGTTTCTGCTGTTCCTGCGGCTCGTTCCTCTTCTGGCAGCACAATGACGAGGACACGATTTCGATTTCCATGGGGGCTTTCGATACGCCCACCGGATTACAGCTCGCCCAGCACATCTTTGTGGCCGACAAGGGCGATTATTACGACATCACAGACGATCTGCCCCAACGGGCACAGTAACAAGGATCAAGACCAATGAGCGATTTTCCGACAAAAGCCCGCGTGGTTGTTATCGGTGGCGGTGTGGTGGGGGCCTCCTCGCTGTATCATCTGGCCAAGAAGGGCTGGACCGACTGTGTCCTGCTGGAAAAGAACGAATTGACCGCTGGCTCGACTTGGCACGCGGCGGGTAACGTTCCGACGTTCTCGAATTCATGGGCGATCATGAACATGCAGCGGTACTCGACCGAGCTGTATTCGCGTCTGGGCGAAGAGGTCGACTATCCGATGAACTACCACGTTTCAGGCTCGATCCGTCTGGCGCACAGCAAGGAGCGGATGCAAGAGTTCGAACACGCCATGGCGATGGGACGCTATCAAGGCATCCCGATGGAGATGTGGACCCCGGAAGAAGCGAAAGAGCGCTATCCTTTCCTAGAGACGCACGATCTTGAAGGCGTTCTGTACGATCCCACCGATGGTGATATTGATCCGGCGCAGCTGACACAGGCACTGGCCAAGGGTGCCCGTGATATGGGCCAGAAGATCATCCGCTTTTGCCCGGCAACTGGCGTCACCCAGCACGACGACGGAACCTGGACCGTTCACACGGACAAGGGTGACATCGACTGTGACTACGTGGTGAACGCGGCCGGCTACTACGCACAGCGCGTGGGGGAGTGGTTCAAGCCCTTCGGCGGTCGTACCGTTCCCGCAATGGTCATGAGCCACCAGTACCTGCTGACGGACGAAGTTCCAGAAATTGAAGAATGGTCCAAAGCGAACGGTGGTAAGAAACTGCCACTGCTGCGCGACGTGGATATCTCGTACTACCTGCGGCAGGAAAAGAATGGCTTCAACCTTGGTCCGTATGAGCCCAACTGCAAGGGCCACTGGATGACCGAAGACGACGCTATGCCCGAGGATTTCTCGTTCCAGCTGTGGAACGATGATCTGGACCGCATCGAGGATATCGTCACCGACGCGATGGAGCGGGTTCCGCTGATGGCGACCTCGGGCGTTGGCCGTGTCATCAATGGCCCGATCCCCTATGCACCGGATGGCCTGCCGCTGATCGGCCCGATGCCGGGTGTGAAAAACGCGTTCGAGGCACATACATTCACCTTCGGCATCGCTCAGGGCGGTGGTGCAGGCAAGGTGCTGGCCGAATGGATCGTCGATGGCGCGACCGAGTGGGACATGTGGGCCGTCGATCCGCGCCGCTACACCGACTACACAGATCAGGACTATTGCAACCAGAAAGGTCTGGAGGTTTATGGCAACGAATACGCCATGCACTTCCCCCATCACGAATGGCCTGCCGCACGCGACAAGAAACTGTCGCCGGTGCATGACAAGGTCAAAGCGCTGGGCGGCGTGATGGGTGCCTATAACGGATGGGAGCGGGCCAACTGGTTCGCGAAGCCGGGCGATGACACGTCGCTTGATGCAACCCATACTTGGGGTCGGTCCGGCCCGTGGGAGCAGCGGATCCAAGAAGAATGCGAGGCCGTGCGAGACCATTGTGGCGTACTAGATCTGCCAGGCTTCTCGCGCTTCATGGTCAAGGGAGAGGGCGCCGCAGAGGCGTTGCGCGGTCTCGCAACCGGAGGGCTGCCAAAGGTCGGCCGGATGAACCTCATCTATGTCTCTGACGACCGTGGCCGCATACTGACCGAGATGTCCTGCATCCGTCTGGGCGAGGACGAATTCGTTATGATCACCGCCGCAACTGCGCAATGGCATGACCGTGACATCCTGATGAACGCAATGCCTGCCAGTGTGTCGATCGAGGACGTGACCACAACACGCGACACTCTGATCGTCACGGGCCCGAAATCGCGCGAGATCCTGTCGAACCTGACAGATGCCGATCTGACCACTGGTTGGCTGACCCACCAGTCCGCCACGGTTGCAGGCCAGCCCGCCTACCTGATTCGCGTCTCCTTTGCCGGTGAACTGGGATGGGAAGTGCACGCCCTGAACGAGCATATGCCTGCGATCTATGACGCAATCGTCGACGCTGGTGCCAAGCCGTTCGGGATGTATGCCCTGAACTCACTGCGTATCGAAAAAGGCTATCGGGCATGGAAGGGCGACCTGTCGACCGACTACTCTCTGCTGGAAGGCGGGCTGGAGCGGTTCGTCAAACTCGACAAGCCGCAGGACTTCCCCGGCAAGGCCGCGATCCTGAACGAAAAGCAACAGGGCGTGAAAAAGGCCTTTGTCACCATTACAGTGGATGCAGGAGACTGCGACGCGCCCTACATGTCCTGCATCTGGCAGAACGGCGAGATCGTGGGCGAGACCACTTCGGGCGCATGGGGTTACCGCGTCGGCAAGTCCATCGCGCTGGGCATGATCAAGGCCGAGCTTGCCAACCCCGGCACCGAGCTTGAAGTCGAAATCTACGGCCAAAAGTGCCGCGCCGTGGTAGAGCAGGATCAGCCGCTTTGGGATCCCGAGAACGAGCGGTTGCGCGCTTAACTTCTCACGGAGACCGCCATGAGCAAACGATACGCCAAACTGGGACCCGGTGAGGGTCCCAACTATGACTGGGAAAATGACCACACCTTTGTGAAAGTGTCTGGTCAGGACACCGATGGCGCATACACGCTTATGGAAGATAATCTGAAGGCCAGCTTCGCGCTTGGCCTTCATCGCCATGATACCCACGCCGAGACCTTCTACTTTCTGGAAGGCGCGGTGGATTTCTACGTTGATGGCGACTGGCATCGCTGCACTCCGGGCACAACCATGCATGTCCCGCCCGGAGTACCCCATGCGTGTCGTGTCGCCGATGGCGCGCCCGCCAGAATGCTGATGATCTTTCAGCCCTCGGGGTTCGACGGGTTTCTGGCTGAACTGGCAAAAATGACCGAGGCTGACTTTGCAGATGAGGCGAAAATGGCCGAGCTGAACGCGCGTTACGACATTGTGCCGATGGGGCCGGTTCCAGCCCATCCGGAAGACAGGGTCTAAAGATGACCACGCCCACGAAAATGTCCGGGGTTTACCTGACGCGCCATGGCGGTCCCGAAGCGCTGGAATGGCGCGAGGATATTCCGGTTCCAACGCCCGGACCGGGGCAGGTTCTGGTTCGGGTCGCGGCCGCAGGGGTAAACAACACCGACATCAATACACGGGTCGGCTGGTATTCCTCGGACGTGACCGGGGCAACGGACGCCGTTGATCAGGATGTTGATGCCGGAGGCTGGGGAGGCGCGTTGGCGTTTCCGCGCATTCAGGGCGGCGATCTATGTGGGATAGTCGAATTGTCAGGGCAAGAGACTGGGTTTCAAGCCGGGCAACGGGTGACCTGCCCGATCAACTTGCCACGCCCACGTCCCGGCAATCCGACAGGCTTTATCGCATTAGGCTCTGAAATCGACGGAGCGTTTGCGCAATACTGTCTGGTTCAGGCCGACGACCTGTATGACGTGACGGCCTCACACCTGTCAGATGTCGAAATCGCCGCCATCCCCTGTGCATTTGGCACGGCTGAGAACCTGTTAACCCGTGCTGGCGTGACCGCTGGGCATAAGGTGCTGATTACCGGTGCCTCGGGTGGCGTGGGCCTTGCCGCCGTGCAACTGGCGGCGCTTCGCGGGGCGACGGTTTGGGGCGTTACGAGTTCAGCCAAGGCTGAGGTGGTCAAAGCGCAGGGGGCCGTGGACACCTTTGACCGCAACGCGCCGCTGCCCAAGGACATGTTCGACGTCGTGATCGACGTTGTCGGAGGCCCGGCTTGGCCCGGCCTGATCCTGGCCCTGAAACCCGGCGGTCATTATGCCGTTTCCGGGGCAATCGCAGGACCAATCGTTTCGGCCGACCTGCGTGAGATCTACCTGCGCGACATCACGATTCACGGCTGCACACATCAGGCATTTGAAGTCTTTGGCCGCCTTGTCGAGATGATGAATGCGGGCCGCATCAAGCCTTTGGTTTCCAGGACCTATCCACTAAGAGACATCGCCAAGGCGCAAGAGGACTTCCAGTCCAAGGCGCTGCCGGGAAAACTCGTTCTGATTCCTTAGGAAGGTTGGCAAATGGCAGAAATTACGCTTCTGGATGGCTCGATTGGGCAAGAACTGGTCAAACGCAGTGGGGACAAACCCACCCCGCTGTGGTCGACGCGCGTAATGATCGACCATCCCGAATTGGTGCAAGAGGTCCACGCCGAATACTTCCGCCGTGGCGCAACGGTTGCCACGACCAATACTTACGCGGTCCATCGTTCTCGGTTGGAGCGCCTGGGCATGGAAGGCCAACTGCCCGAGCTGATCCATGCTGCGGTTACTCAGGCGAACCGGGCGCGAAAGGACAGTTCCGGTCGCATCGCTGGCGCGCTGGGCCCTTTGCTGGCGTCTTATCGTCCCGATCTGAAACCCGACGTGGAAGACGCTGCGAAAAAATTTGCCGAGTTGGTTAACCTCATGTCCGATCACGTTGATCTTTTCCTGATCGAAACCGTGTCCTCGGTGCAAGAGGCCGAAGGGGCTTTGCGTGGTACAAAGGATGCGGGTAAGCCGGTCTGGCTGGCTCTGTCGGTCATGGACGATGATGGATCGCGCCTGCGATCCGGAGAACCGCTTGGAGATATTGCGCCCCTTGTTGAGCAATTCTCCCCTGACGCGGTTCTGATCAACTGTTCGCGCCCCGAGGCCATTCCTGCTGCGCTTGAGGTCATAGCCACGCTGGGCCGGCCATTTGGGGCTTATGCCAACGGGTTTACTGGAATTACCCAGGATTTTCTGAAGGACGCCCCAACAGTAGACGCTTTGGAACAACGCCACGATCTGGGGCCCGAGGCTTACGCCGATCATGCCATGGAATGGGTAGCGCAGGGGGCAACGATTGTTGGCGGATGCTGCGAAGTCGGACCGGATCACATAGAGGTCCTTGCCGATCGATTGCGGTCCTCTGGACACCGGATTGTCTGAGAGGAACGTGATGCCATCGCCGTCGAACATCCCGGCTTCTAACGCGCAGCGACATTTCGACATCGTTGTCGCGCCGGGCTATGTGCTGCTGGAACTGGCGTCATTGGTTGAGGTGCTGCGGCTGGCCAACCGCGTTTGCCCGAGCCCGCCATTCACCTACGCCTATCGCTCTCTGAGGGGTGGCCCGGTCGCTAGCAGCAGCGAGGCAACGATCCAGACCGAGCGCATTCCGTCGCAGCCCAACGCGGACTATTTGTTTGTCATCGGAAATTCCGACCCCGATCATCCTGATCTGTCGCTGGGGCGTGTTGTGTCGGATTATACTTTCCGCGGTGCACAGGTCTTTTTGCTGTCCGAAGCTGCAAGCCGCTATATCGACGAGCAGGGGACCGAGGACATGTCGACCCACTGGGAAAACGCGTCCTTCCTGCGTGAGCGTCGCGCCCAGTTCGAGGCCAAACTGTCGATTGCAACGGAACAGGGCGCCGTGGTGACCTGCGCCGGGATGGAGGCGACAACCGATGTCGCGCTGGCCGTGATCGGGCGCCACATATCTGGGCCAACCAGAATGACCGTGGCCGATATTATGCTGCACGAAAATATCCGGGACTTTTCCTCGCTTCAGCCCTTTTCCGGGTCAAAAACCACGGCAACCGGCGACGCCAAGCTGGACCAGTGCATCAAGGTGATGCAGGCCAATATCGAAGACCCGCTGCCGATTAACGAAATCGTCGAAGCGCTAAAGCTTTCGAACCGATCGCTGGAACGGAAGTTCAAGAACTATTTCGGAACCACACCAAACGGCTTTTACCGCGAAATGCGGCTGGCCAAGGCCAATAACCTGTTGCTGAACACAACGATGAGCGTGCGCGAAATCGGACTAGCCTGCGGGTTTCCCAACGGTTTCTCGTCGGTCTACAAAAGCTTTTTCGGCGTGACACCCTTTGTGCTGCGACGTGAAAAACGGCAAGTCAAACAACGTTGATTTTTGCAAATGGGCTGACGTTTTTCGTGCATTCTGTGTCGCTCTTTCGTGTCATTTTGGGTGGAAACTCATAAAGCGGAATCATGAGAATGGCTGATCTTCCAAACAAGGCCCGTGTTGTCATTATCGGTGGCGGTGTCATCGGATGTTCGGTGGCGTATCACCTGACCAAGAAAGGCTGGAAAGACGTTGTCCTGCTGGAGCGTAAGCAGCTGACCAGCGGCACGACCTGGCATGCGGCGGGTCTGATCGCTCAGCTGCGCGCAACGGCGAACATGACAAAGCTGGCGAAATACAGCCAGGAACTCTATGGCTCGCTCGAAGAAGAAACCGGTGTGGCCACAGGCTTTAAACGCTGTGGATCAATCACTGTTGCGCTAACCGAAGAGCGCAAAGAAGAGATCTACCGTCAGGCGGCCATGGCGCGCGCTTTCGGCGTCGAGGTCGAAGAAATCGAGAATGAACGTGTTCAGGAGCTGTATCCCCACATCAACCTCGAAGGCGTGAAGGGTGCTGTTTACTTACCGCTGGATGGTCAGGGTGACCCGGCCAACATTGCCTTAGCGCTGGCAAAGGGCGCCCGTCAGCGTGGCGGTATCGTCAAAGAACGTGTGAAAGTCACCGACATCGTCAAACAAGACCGCAAGGTAACCGGCGTTGACTGGGTCGCAGATGACGGCAGCGCTTCGGGTCATATCGAATGCGACATGGTGGTGAACTGCGCCGGTATGTGGGGGCATCAGGTCGGCCAGATGGCTGGCGTGAACGTGCCGTTGCACGCCTGCGAACACTTCTACATCGTTACCGAAAATATCGACGGTTTGACCCAGTTGCCGGTTCTGCGCGTTCCCGATGAATGCGCGTATTACAAAGAGGACGCAGGCAAAATTCTGTTGGGTGCATTTGAACCGAATGCCAAGCCGTGGGCGATGAACGGCATCCCCGACGCGTTTGAGTTCGACCAACTGCCCGAGGATTTCGACCATTTCGAGCCAATCCTCGAAGCCGCGTGCGAACGTATGCCTATGTTGGCCGAGGCTGGCATCCACACCTTCTTTAACGGGCCCGAGTCTTTTACTCCCGATGACGCCTATCATCTGGGCCTTGCGCCTGAGATGGACAATGTCTGGGTCGCGGCAGGCTTCAACTCGATCGGCATCCAGTCCGCTGGCGGTGCTGGTATGGCGCTGGCCGAATGGATGGACAGCGGTGAAAAACCGTTCGATCTGGGCGACGTTGACATAGGTCGGATGCAACCGTTCCAGGGCAATAAACAGTATTTGTTTGAGCGTTCGAAAGAGACGTTGGGTCTGCTTTACGCCGACCACTTCCCCTATCGCCAAAAGGCCACCGCGCGTGGCGTACGTCGGACGCCGTTCCATCATCATCTGCTGGAACAGGGCGCGGTCATGGGCGAGTTGGCGGGTTGGGAACGTGCCAACTGGTTCGCGAACGAGGGGCAGGAGCGCGAGTACCAGTACAGCTGGAAACGCCAGAACTGGTTCGAGAACTCGGCAGCTGAACACCGTGCGGTGCGCGAGAATGTCGGCATGTACGACATGTCGTCGTTCGGCAAACTCCGCGTTGATGGCCCCGATGCCGAGAAGTTCATGAACTATATCGGCGGCGGCGACTACTCGGTTCCGAATGGTAAGATCGTCTATACTCAGTTCCTCAACCGCACAGGCGGGATTGAGGCGGACGTGACCGTCACCCGCCTGACCGAAACTGCCTTTCTGGTGGTAACACCGGCCGCGACCCGTTTGGCGGACCAGACCTGGATGCAGCGCCATGCGGGTAACTTCAACGTCGTCATCACCGATGTAACGGCGGGCGAGGGCGTTCTAGCCATCATGGGCCCAAATGCGCGTACGCTGCTTGAAAAGGTCTCGCCCAACGATTTCACCAACGCGACCAACCCGTTTGGCACCGCGCAGGATATCGAGATCGGCATGGGTCTGGCTCGAGCCCACCGTGTGACCTATGTCGGTGAGCTTGGTTGGGAAATCTATGTCTCGTCCGACATGGCGGGACATGTGTTCGAAACCCTGCACGAGGCCGGACAGGACATGGGGCTAAAACTATGCGGCATGCATATGATGGACAGCGCCCGGATAGAAAAAGGCTTCCGCCACTTCGGCCACGACATCACATGTGAGGACCATGTGGTCGACGCCGGTCTTGGTTTTGCGGTCAAGGTCGACAAGGGCAGCGATTTCATCGGGCGTGAGGCGGTGATCGCGCGCAAGGAAAGCGGACCACATAATCGCCTGGTTCAGTTCAAGCTGACCGATCCGGAACCGCTGTTGTTCCATAACGAACCGATCATCCGGGACGGCGAGTATGTGGGCTATCTGTCCTCAGGCAACTATGGCCACACGCTGGGCGGTGCGATCGGTCTGGGTTATGTGCCCTGCGAAGGCGAAAAGGCCGCTGACGTTTTGGCCTCGACCTACGAGATCGATGTTTGCGGCGTCAAAGTCAAAGCCGAAGCATCACTCAAGCCGATGTACGATCCAAAATCCGAGCGCGTTAAAGTTTAGCGCCAAGGTTCGACACACGGGGCGCTGCAGCGCCCCGTTTTCTTGGTACATATCAATTTTCTTGATGCGACCGTTCACGGTTTTCGCAGTTTCCAAACCCTCCGGAACAGCCGTATAGACAAACGGTATCACCCGGAGATCCATGATGGCGGACGTCGCAACATCACCCCAGAATGAGGACACGCCAAAAGGATTGGCTCTGGCGGTGACCGCCTACGTTCTATGGGGTTTCCTGCCGCTTTACATGAAAGCTCTGGCGCATATCGGGCCGGTCGAGATCGTGGCGCATCGGATTGTATGGTCGGTGCCTGTGGCCGGGCTGTTGCTGGTGGCGCTAGGGCGAACCGGGGATTTGAAGGCTGCCTTACAAAACCCAAAAATGCTGGGCATGGCCTGTCTGACAGCGGCTTTGATCTCGGTGAATTGGGCCATTTACGTCTGGGCGATTGCCAGCGGCAACGCATTGGACGCAGCGTTGGGCTATTACATCAACCCGCTGTTCAGCATTGCACTAGGGGCAATCCTGTTACGTGAGCCTTTGAATCGTACGCAATTGGCAGCAGTGGGGTTAGCTGCTTTGGGTGTGTTGGTATTGATCGTCGAAGCGGGTCGGTTGCCGTGGGCCGCGCTGGCCCTGACGGTCAGTTGGGGGTTTTATGCTTTCTTCAAACGCTCGCTGCCCATCGGCCCCAATCAGGGCTTTCTGCTAGAGGTTCTGATCCTGCTGATCCCAGCCTTGGTCTACATCACCTGGTTGGGGGCAAAAGGAACCGGCCACTTTGGCGCTGCCGCTGGGGACACCATGCTGCTGGCCTGTGCCGGCATTGTCACCGCTGTTCCGCTGCTGGTCTATGCCAACGGGGCCAAATTGGTGCGGTTGTCCACAATGGGAATCCTGCAGTACATCGCGCCGACGATGATCTTTATCACTGCGATTACCGTGTTCGGGGAACAGATCGATCGGGGCCGGATGATCGCCTTCCCACTGATCTGGGCGGCTTTGGTGGTCTATACGATCCCGATGATCCGTCAGATGCGGGGCCAGCGCTGATGCAATAGGTCGGCCGCGGCCTCCGCCCACAAGCGATAGGCTTTGGGGCTTGGGTGATACCCGTCCGGAGCAGCCAGTGCCGGGTCTTCCGGGAATTCCAAAGACAGGTGCCGGGCTTGCGGGAATGTCGCAGCGGCCTTTTGCAAACCTTGATCCAGCCGGGCCGCCTGTCGCCCCAGCGCCCAAGCCAGCGGCTGGGGCAGGGCCGGAAAACGGTTCATCTGCGGCACAGCGGTAACCACGACACGGCGAACACCCAGTTTGCTCGTTAGATGATCCAGAAGTTGGGTCTGCAAACCCGTGAACTTTTGCCGGGATACTCCACGCGTGACGTCGTTTACACCCAAGGCTGTCACGGCGGCGTCATAGCTGCCTTCAAGGCGGTTCAATCGTTCCAGCGTATCCTGTGTTGTGTGGCCCGTTGTCGCCTCCAGTCGCCACTCCACGCTGTAATGGCGGGCCAACCTCGCCACCAGAAATCCGGACAGCGCCTGCTGCTGTCGCCCAGCCCCCACACCCGCTGCCGAGCTGTCACCAGCGATGAGCAGCCGCAACCGGGGGCCGCGCCCTTCGCGCCCTTTGCGCGGGCCGGACGGTTCGGGCAGTAGCTGAGCGTTACGACGCACGGAAATCGCCTGTGCTGCCAGAACCGGCAACAGTGGGACACGCAATATCTGATCGGCGGCAATCGGGGCAGTCATCGTTAGCTAAGCGCGTTTTTGTATTCGAGGAAGCGGGCGTCTGTCATCACCCGGGCCATCATCGCCTCGCGCAGGGCACCAATGGTTTTGTAGGGGCGCATGACTACTTCGAAGTTTTGGATCAAACCCTCGTCGTTCAACGTGATCAGATCGACGCCGACCGCGTCCAGATCCCCGACCTTGCATTGAAATTCCAACGCCCAATCTTTGCCTTCACCCATAATCCGGCGATAGCGGAAGTCGGAAAACACCTGTCCCACGTGACCCAGAACAGCCGCCACCGGTTCGCGTCCGGTCCAGGTGCTGTAGTAAGTCGGCGGGGAAAACCGGACGTCTTCGGCCAGCAATTCGTGGATCAGGGTTTCATCGCCCTTGGCGACAACGTCTTGCATGCGCGCGATTGTGGGGTGCATGGTCTCTCCTCTGCTTTGGGCCTGAGAGTTGCTGAACCGATCCGTTCAGGCAAGGCCGACGTTGCGGGAACCTACGCCGTGCGATAGGCAGGCGCGCATGAGCGAGACCTATGATCCCCCGAATACGCCGTTGGAAGTGCTGCACGAGGATGCGCAGCTGATCGTGGTGAACAAGCCCTCGGGTCTGTTGTCCGTGCCGGGGCGTGGCGCGCATCTGGCCGATTGCCTGTTGACCCGCGTGCAGGCGGCGTTTCCACAGGCTTTGCTGGTGCATCGGTTGGATCGGGATACATCGGGTGTCATGGTGTTTGCCCAATCACCGCACGCACAGCGACACCTGAGTATGCAGTTTGAAAAGCGCCAGACCCGCAAGACCTATGTTGCGCGTGTTTGGGGGCGCATCGAGCAAAAGTCCGGAACCGTCGATCTGCCGTTGATTGTGGATTGGCCCAACCGTCCGCGCCAGATGGTCTGTCATGAGACTGGAAAACCCGCCGTCACTGACTGGCGGTTCGTGAAATTCGAAGGTGAGACAACGCGCGTCCGATTGTTCCCAAAAACGGGCAGGTCGCATCAGCTGCGCGTTCATATGCTGGCGCTGGGCCACCCTATTCTGGGCGATCCGTTCTACGCCGAGGGAGAAGCGCGCGATTTCCCGCGTCTGATGCTGCATTCTGAGGAACTGCGCTTAAAAAGCCCCGAGGGCGGAGTTTCGATGAAATTCCGCACCCCGGCTGATTTCTGACCTCAGGCCGTGCTTGTCCACAGCATCTTGAGGTTGCCTAGCGAGAACCGCTTGGTCCGTTTGCGCGGTGCGCAGGGCTGACGGGCAGCCATAATTTCACGTTCGATCTCGAACGCGCGTAAAGTGTGATCCTGCGCCCAGCGGTCCAGTTTCAATGTCATCATCACGTGATTGTCGAGGTATGGCATGGTCGACCTCCTTTGGTTTGTTTTCCAAAGATCGCAGATCACTCCTGACACCACCCTGTCAGGGGCGTGTGCTAGTGTGTCAGCAGAATGACTGGAGAACCTTATGCGCCGCTCGACCCGCCTGTTTGAAATCATCCAGATCCTGCGCTCGGCCGATGTGCCTGTGACGGCCGAGGCACTGGCAGAAAAGCTCGAAGTGTCAGCGCGTACTGTCTATCGCGATATCGCCGCTTTGCAGGCACAGCGAACCCCGATCGAGGGTGAAGCCGGAGTGGGATACTTGATGCGGCGGGGATATGACCTGCCACCCTTGAATTTTGACGCTGAAGAGGTCGAGGCGCTGTGGGTCGGGTTGTCGATGCTGGCGCGCACCGGGGATAGCACCCTGCAACAAGCTGCGGACCGTGTTTGCCGCAAGATCGACGCTTTGCGCGCGCCTGCGGATTGGCTGCAAGTCGCCCCATGGGGTGCACCGTTGGATGATCCGGCCAAGGGGTGCGTGCCTGTCGTAAACTATCGCGAGGCCATCCGCTCTGAACGCAAAATTCTCATCACCTATGTGAATGCCCAAGGTGAGCGAACCGAGCGGATCGTCAGGCCCGTCGCCCTTATCTACCACATTGAATGCACGATGTTGGCGGCGTGGTGTGAGCTGAGGAATGGGTTTCGCCATTTTCGTACGGATCGCATTTGGGCCTGCGACGTTACAGACGATCATTTCTGCGGGCAGGGGGAGCCTTTGCGAGCGATCTGGCAAGACCAGAACCAATTGGATCCTGTTGAACGGCGGTAATTTGCCGACTTCACCCGATTGTTGCTTGAGCCTAAGATAAGGTAACGCGATATACTGCGCCAAACAAAGCGGGTCCGGTGAACGGACCCCAGAGCAGAAGGTGAATTCATGACGATTTCCAAGAGTGTTCTTGCCGCTGGGCTGTGTTCGGCCCTGTTTTTGGGGGCCTGTACGGACCCCGGTACGCTGAACTTGCCCTCAGACCCGAACCAGAACACCAAGCAAGGTGCAATTCTCGGCGGCCTGATTGGTGCAGGTGTCGGCGCTATTGCCAATGGATCTGATCCACTTTTGGGGGCCGTGGCAGGCGGTGCAATCGGTGCGGCAGGAGGCGGCCTGATAGGCAACCAACTGGATAGGCAAGCAGCGGAATTGCGTCAGCAACTGGCCAATCAGGGCATCATCGTTACCAACGCTGGCGACCGACTGATTGTGACCGTCCCGAATGATATCACCTTTGACACCGACAGCGCGACCGTGCGCCCGGCACTGCGGGCCGATCTGGTCCGGGTGGGGCAGAATCTGGTGAATTACCCCAACTCGAACGTGCAGGTCATCGGCAATACCGACAGCGACGGCGACGCCGCATATAATCAGGGTCTGTCTGAACGCCGCGCGCGGTCTGTCGCCGATATTCTTCAAGCCAATGGCGTAAGTGGTGCACGCATCTCAACCATCGGCCAGGGCGAAAACCGCCCGATTGCCTCTAACCTGACGCCCGAGGGGAAGGCCCAGAACCGCCGGGTCGACATCGAGATCATTCCGAACGGAAACACATAATGACATGGGCACTTTCGGGTGCCCATTTTTCGCACATTGACTGCGCGTCATCCGGTCTTTGGTGCGTGCGAAAGTTACGCTAGCTATTGGGAAACACCAAAGCGGAGTTTCCCAATGTCTGACCCCATCCTTCTGAGCCTGTCCGGCTCTTTGCGCCAAAGTGCCACCAACCGCAAATTGCTGCGCGAAGCGGCCCGGTTGTTCGAGCCGGGAACGCATATCGAAGCTGATCTGAACCTGCCGCTTTATGATGGTGATCTTGAGGATGGCGAGGGCATTCCTGCCGCAGTGCAAACCTTGTCCGATCAGATCGCGCAGGCTGATGCCGTGATCATTTCGACCCCGGAATATAACAAAGGCCCGTCGGGTGTTCTGAAAAACGCTTTGGACTGGGTCAGTCGAACCGATGGCCGCCCCTGGGCCGACAAACCGGTTGCCGTGATGTCAGCTGCCGCAGGACGCGCAGGTGGCGAGCGGGCGCAGATGGTTCTGCGCGGCTATATGGTTCCGTTCCAGCCTCGTATCCTGCAGGGGCCAGAAATTCATCTGGCCAGCAGCTCGAACGAGTTTGATGAGCAGGGGAAATTGCTGAGCGACCGTTATGAAAGTTCTCTGAGGACACTCATGCAGAAACTGCGGGCTGAGGCTGGGTTCTAAGATCGAGAGGCTGCTTGCCGGCTCTGGTCCGTCTGCATAGTCTGCCGCCATGACTGACGAAATACAGACCGATGTGATGGATCCGGCCCGCGCCTCTGCGCTGCTGGCGGCGCTTGGTTCCCATAAGAAATTCGATGCGGGCGATCACCTGCCGCCGTTCTTTCACCAGCTGTATTTCTGGTCCCCTCAGCCGCCTGCCAGTTTGGGGCGGGACGGGCATCCAAAGGTTGGGGGCGGTCTGATCCCCGATATGGGCTTGCAACGTCGGATGTGGGCCGGGGGACGGTTGCAGTTTCACGCGCCGCTGGTCGCGGGCTCAAAAGCCGTGCGCCGGTCTGTTCTTGAAAGTGCGGCGACAAAAACCGGACGGACGGGACCGCTGGGGTTTGTTACCCTGCGACACGAGATTTCTCAGGACGGTCAATTGTGTCTGAGCGAATGGCAGGATCTGGTCTATCGGCCTGACCCTTCGGGTACTGACATCAAGCCCAAGCCACCTATGGCCCGTACCGATGAAACCGACAGGCGAGACGTCACTTTCGACAGCACGTTTTTGTTCCGATACTCGGCGCTGACCTTCAATGGGCACCGTATCCATTACGATTTGGACTACGCGCGGGATGTCGAAGGCTATGACGGCCTGGTCGTTCATGGCCCTTTGCTGGCACAATTATTGATGCCGTTTGCCGAGGATCTGGCAGGTCCCTTGGCTCAGTTTTCATTTCGCGCGTCATCGCCGCTAATGCACTCTGAGACGGCGACCTTGTGCCGGAATGGCCAAGCGATGTGGGTGCGCGGACCAGATGGGCGGCAATGCATGTCCGCCGAGTTTGTCCCGCGATCAGAGTGATGCTTCGGGTCTGAAGTCACTCGGGATCGCGTCCCGGTTCTCAAGAACCAGATCTGCCATGACCGCGGCCACTTTCGGGGCCATGCCAAAGCCGATCTTGAAGCCACCATTGGCGATGAATTGACCTTTGTGTACCGGGTGCGCGCCCAGCATCGGTGCGCGGCTTTTGCTGCGCGGCCGTACACCTGCCCATCGTTCGATGACCTCTGCGCCATGCAGGACGGGAACGGCCCGCATCGCCCGGTCCAGAACGTCATCCAGAGCTGCATCCGTGCTGGTCGGGTCGTCATAGTCACGCTCAGAGGTCGATCCAATCGCCAATGTCCCGTCCGCATGCGGTATGAAGTGGATCGCGTCCGCAAACAGCTGTGGAACCTTACCCGCATCGAACCGCAACAGAGCCGCCTGTCCCTTAACGCCGTTGCCGACTGTTTTACCAAACGCCTCGCTCAGTTCCTGCAGTCCGACAAGCCCGGTTGCATGGACAACCTGTCCGCGATCTGGTGCGTCGGCTACGACCTCGACGCCAATCACAGCCAATGCCGCAACCAAGGCCGCACAGGCCCGGCGCGGATGCATGCGAGCGCTCAGCGTATCATGGATGACAAAACCGGTAGGACTGGGCGGACACCATGTACCGACCGCGGCTGTTTCGACGACCCACCATTCAGCGCGACCCTGCCACAGTTCCGCTGCTGTGATGGCGCGGGCATGGGCAAGTTCCAGCGTTCGGGTGTCGATGATAGGTTGCAACCGTCCCAGCCGCGCATATCCGGGTGAGACGCCGCCTGTGGCCTCGACCTGTTTCCAGAATGGTTCGGCCATGATCAGGCTGTCGAACTGAAACGCCTTCTTGGCATTCCAGTTTTCAGGCACGTGCGGTGCCAGTGCGCCAACCAGACCACCGCTGGATCCGGCTCCGGGACCAAAAGGGTCGACGATCTGCACCTTTGCGCCACGCCGCGCGCAGGTCCAGGCGATAGACAGGCCGAAAATCCCTGCACCGCGCACCGTCACATCGACCATTGCCATTCCCCTTTACCTTGTTCAGTGTCGCGCCGCTTAGCTACAGGATTCCCCGATGGCAGACCAGCGCGCCGAACTGACATGGACTGAGGATCAGATCCCCGTCTCGGATCGTTTCGACGACCCGTATTATTCGTTGCAGAACGGGCTGGAAGAGACGCGGCATGTGTTTCTGGCGGGTAATGAGCTGCCTGCGCGGTTCGCATCTGGTTTCCACATTGCTGAATTGGGCTTTGGCACCGGCTTGAACATGCTGACTGTCTGGTCAGAGTGGGAGAATTCCGGCCAGACGACGCCCCTGTCCTTTACCAGTTTTGAGGCCTATCCGATGGCACCCGTGGATATGTCCCGAGCGCTGGCAGCCTTTCCTGAACTTGCACCTTGGTCTGACCGGTTCCTTGCGCAATGGGAGGGAGGCACATGTGATTTGGGCACCCTGCGGCTTGAGGTTGTTGAAGGCGATGCACGTCAAACCCTGCAAGAATGGGAAGGTGCCGCCGATGCGTGGTTCTTGGATGGGTTCTCTCCGGCTAAAAACCCCGAATTATGGGGCGCAGACCTGATGCAGCAGGTCGCCGACCACACGGCCACTGGTGGGACGGCGGCGACGTATACAGCCGCCGGGTTCGTGCGACGGGGGCTTGAGGATGCCGGTTTCATAGTTGCACGCGCACCCGGTTATGGCCGCAAGCGCCACATGACCCGCGCTGTCAAATAATGACGCAACAGAACAATACGCGCGCCGGGATTGCGTTGATGATCGGGGCGACCATCGTCTTTGCACTGCAGGACGGTATCTCGCGCCATCTGGCAGGAACCTACAACACCTACATGGTAGTGATGATCCGGTATTGGTTCTTTGCGGCCTTTGTCATCGCTTTGGCCGCACGTGCGCCCGGCGGATTGAAAGCCACCACCCAGACAAGCCAACTTAAGCTGCAAATATTTCGTGGCCTGCTGTTGGCGGCCGAGATCTGCGTCGCTGTGTTCAGTTTCACTGTTCTGGGCCTGATTGACGCGATGGCCGTATTCATCTGCTACCCGTTGTTGATCGCTGCTCTCAGCGGGCCGGTATTGGGCGAACAGGTCGGCTGGCGACGCTGGGCCGCAATCGGCGTTGGGTGCATCGGTGTTCTGATCATCCTGCAGCCCGGTGTAGGGGTCTTTAACCCTTGGGCCATTGTACCGCTGATCTCGGCTTTCATGTTTGCAGTCTATGGTTTGCTGACCCGTTACGTATCCCGCCGGGACAATTCCGCCACCAGCTTTTTCTGGACAGGCGTCAGCGGTGCCGTCGCCATGACGCTCGTGGGAATGTGGTTCTGGGAGCCGATGGCCCAGACGGACTGGGCCTGGATGGCGCTGCTATGCGTGAGCGGCGTTCTGGGGCATTGGTTGCTGATCAAATGCTATGAGATGGCCGAGGCCAGCGCGGTGCAGCCCTTCGCCTATTTCCACCTGGTCTGGAGCGCGATCCTGGGAATCTCGGTCTTTGGTGAAACGCTGCGCCCCGAAGTGGTCATAGGCGCAGCGCTGGTTGTCGCCGCCGGGCTGTTCACCCTATGGCGCGAAAGACGCCAGCGTTGACCCGACCAATTCCTGCGAGAACGGGATCGGCAAGGCAGGTTGGCCAAGCCGGGCGCGATAGACCGGCAGGCTTTCCGACACACGCATCACGTAGTTGCGGGTCTCGCTGAACGGGATCGTCTCAATCCAGTCGACCACGTCGATCTCACCTGCGCGCGGGTCGCCATAGCGATCCATCCACGACATCGGCCGACGTGGACCTGCGTTGTATCCTGCAGCCATCATCACAACGTTTCCGTTGAAATCAGCGGCCAGACCGGACAGGTAATTGGCACCCAGCTTGGCGTTGTATTGCCAGTCCGAAGTCAGCTTGATCGTCTTGTGGCCGCTTAGAATGCCCAATTCCTTGGCAACAAGCTTTGCCGTGGCCGGCATGACCTGCATCAGTCCGCGCGCGCCGGCTCCACTGATCACAACGGGGTCAAACTCGCTTTCCCGACGGGCAATGGCCAGTGTCATTTCCTTGGCCATGGGCAGACCCATGTCGGCCACCGGATGCACCGGGTAATAGGCGGCTGGCAAAACCAAGCCGACTGTTGCAGCGCGTTTGGCAATCATTACGGCCAGATGCGGCTGCTTCAACTCAATCACCAAATCGCCCAACTGATTGGCCTGAACCGGGTCCAGCCCTTCCACCAAATGAGTCAGGAACCGCTCAGACAGGGTGTCTTCGTCAGCCTTCAGCAGCAGTAGCCCGGCTTCCAGTACGCTTGAATTGGAGAACTCAGCTTGTTTCCAATGGGGTGCCCTGCGTGGGTTGGCCAACTCACTATCGAAAGGACGCCCGATCTGCTCTGCCGCCAGCAAGCCGTAGAAAGAGGATTGATAATCTGCACCCATCGCATAAGCGTCATAGGCGTTTTCGGCGTCACCATGGGCCGCATAGGCACGACCCAACCAATACCCGGCGCGTCCTTTCGAGATCGGCGATTTCACCGCGTCCGAGAAGTTCTGGAAATGCCGGATCGCGGTCGCAGGATCATTCAGCTTCCGCAAGGCCAGAAACCCGGAAAGCCACTCCAGATCCGCATAGCCATAGCCCATTTCAGGAGTCATGTGGTGATTGGCTGCAATCTGATAAGCGCGGTTCTGGTCCCCATTTCGCATCTCAAGCCGGGCCAACCGGCGGCGGCCTTCGGCCCATTTGTCAGGCTCCCCCAACGCATCAGGACCGGAAGAACGCGCCAGCATCAAGTCTATCGCGCTGTCGTCCAACTCTTTCCTGTCGCGCCAAACAAACCTGTCAAAAGCCAGTCCCGGAGAATCGATCAGCGATTTCGGAACTGCCGCCACCTTGGTGTCTACACCGGGTTGCCGTTTCTGAAGACCGATCCGCGCCTCAGCCAGTTTGCGCTGATCAGCGCCGACCAGCGGCAGCATCTGACCTGCGCTGACAAGATGATTGTCCCATAGCATCCGGTCCAGGCGTGCGGCGTGATGGGGTTTCAGCAGCTTGCCAAAGTTCTCAAGATAGTCCTTCTGCAGACCAGACCCCATGGGCATGGTCCGCCATGCCGCGACGATATCGGCCTCGGCATCTCCCTGACGACCCTTTGCCTTCAATGCGACTGCATAGTTCAACGCACCCTCTGCGGTTTGCGGCGGCTGTTCGGCATAGAATCTAACAACGCGGTCCGGATCGGCGCCAGTGAAGGCGGGCTCACTTTTACGCCGCAACCAGGCCAGACCAGGCCAGTCTGGTCGACGGTCCAAAAACACCAGAACGTCACCCGAACTGCCAAACCCTTCGCGCAGCCAGTGCCAGACGATGATATCCCGAGACACTGAGCCCCGCGCACCAGACACACGCAGGGCTTCATTCCAGTCCCCCTTGCGCATTTCATTCATACCGGCCCGCAGATCACCTGCGGCGTCGGCCCGCACTTGTGTGCCCGAAATCAGAATTACGACCGTCAAAAACGCCAGAAAGCGTGTCATCCCTTGCATTTCCCAACCAACCAAGGATACAGCCATTCAGGATAAAGCTTGCGCCGTCGGGTTCAACTCAAGAAAGACAGATTTCTGGCAAACCGAGGCGTAAAAATTACAAACTGCACCTAAGGAGCGTGTCATGTTCAAAGGCTCTATGCCAGCCCTCGTCACACCGTTTAGCAACGGCGAGTTGGACCTGAAGACGCTCAAACACTTGGTGGAATGGCAGATTCAGGAAGGCTCCACCGGGCTGGTTCCCGTTGGCACCACCGGCGAAAGCCCCACCTTGAGCCACGAAGAACATGAAACTGTTGTGGATGAGGTTGTAAGGGCTTCAGCTGGCCGTGTTCCCGTGATCGCAGGTGCTGGGTCAAACAACACTGTCGAGGCCATCCGGTTTGTGCAATTCGCGCAGAAAGTGGGTGCGGATGCAGCTCTGGTCGTGACGCCTTATTACAACAAGCCCACGCAAAAGGGTCTGCTGATGCATTTTCGCGCGCTGCATGATTGCGCGGATATTCCGATCATCATCTACAACATTCCCGGCCGTTCGATCATCGACATGACCCCTGAAACCATGGGTGAGTTGGCGAAACTGCCGCGCATCGTCGGTGTAAAGGACGCGACCGGCGATCTGGCACGTGTCAGCCAGCAGCGTGCCTCCTGCGGCCCGGACTTCTGTCAGTTGTCTGGCGAGGACGCGACTGCGCTAGGGTTCAACGCGCATGGCGGTGTGGGCTGTATCTCGGTCACCGCGAACGTCGCGCCCAAACTGTGTGCCGAATTCCAGCAGGCGACGCTGAACGGCGATTACACCAAGGCGTTAGAGTATCAGGACCGCCTGATGCCCCTGCACGAAGCGATCTTTATCGAGCCCGGCCTCGTGGGTGCCAAATACGCGCTCAGCAAATTGGGTCTGTGCAGCGAGGAAGTCCGCTCGCCCCTATCCGGGCTGGAAAGCAGCACCAAATCCGCGATAGACGCGGCGCTTCAGCACGCAGGTCTCATCTAGAACGAATTCAAAAGTGAAAAAAGGCGGCCTCGAACTTCGAGCGCCGCCTTTTTTTGTTCCGGATCCAGGCTTCATCTGGACCAAAATATCCCGGGGGAGTCGCGGCTTGTCGCGACGGGGGGCAGAGCCCCTATCGTTTTCCGTAATACAGTCCGACGACATGCTCGGCCTGTGCGAAGAACAACCAGCGTGACGTCGCTACACCGGCCAGATGGGAGAGCACTGCCAGCAGCGCGAAGAAATGGCCGAATGGCAACAGCAGCAGGACAACCGGTAGGACAAACGCCAACACAAACGAGATGATGCGCAGCTTTTCGGCATGTTTGCGGCCAACGACGTGAACGAATTCACGCAGCAAATAGTTGGTGCCGGTATGAGGAGGCTCGAATGCACGCACGGTGCCGCGATCGCCCAATCCTGTTGCGGTGCCCAGATTTGTTCCGGACTCCTCCAGAGCTTTGTCGCCCTTTTTCCAGTACAGGATCTGCACCAAAGCAGCGATCAGCAATAGCGGCAGCGCAACACGTGCCTGTCCGGCCAGCAGGGCACCGCCTGCCAGGCTGAAGCTGAGGAACATGGCCGGAGTCAGGTTCATATTCCAGCGGGGAATGGTTTTGAGCTGCGTGTAGATCATCGACGTGGTGAATACGGTCAGTAGCGAAAACAGCGCACCGATCCAGCCAAGAATGCTCCAGCGCTGGCCTAGGAAGATCACGCCAATCGCATAAAGCCCCATGACGATCAGAGCGATGACCGCGCACCAGCCTTCGCGGCTGAGCCAGCTGGTCTTCCATTGCGTAAACGCTTTCCAGGCCCGCTCGGGGTGGCCAAGGTGAAAGGTGGACGCCATCAACCCGCCAACGGACAGGGCGTAGGCGATCGCGAAAAAGACAAAAGCGACCCAGCCAGAGACGTCAGGCAGACCAAGCCCCAGAAAGAGCAACAGTCCAAAGCCAAGGCCCGACAGTGTCGTGAAGATGATAACGGAAGGTGCTGGATGCATCAGAGCTTCTCCAAAGTCTTGTCGAGCCAGCCAAGGAACCCTTTGGGTTCTTCAGCGACCGGGGCCAGCAGCGGGGCCAGGATGTCGATCTGATCTTCGACATTATCCTTGGGCCGGGGCGGCAGGTATTTGTTGACGGGCTTGGTGCCCATTTCCGGCATCAGGTCCATGCCACCGCGTTCGGCGACCAGTTTGCTGACATCGCTGTCCGCATCGCCCAGATCACCGAAGTGGCGCGCGCCTGCGGGGCAGGTGCGTACGCAGGATGGGACCCGGTCCACTTCCGGCAGGTTCTCGTTATAGATCCGGTCAACGCAGAGGGTGCATTTCTTCATCACACCTTCGGCTTGATCCAGTTCACGTGCGCCGTAGGGGCAGGACCAAGCGCACAGGCCGCAACCGATGCAGTCGCTTTCATTGACTAAAACGATGCCATCCTCGACCCGCTTGTAGCTGGCCCCTGTGGGGCAAACGGTGACGCAAGGTGCGTCCTCGCAGTGCAGGCAGGATTTGGGGAAGTGGATCAGCTGGGCATGACCTTCCGCAGGCTGCACCTCGTAAGAGTGCACCCGGTTCAGGAACGTGCCGGACGGGTTGGCGCCGTACGCGTCCTGATCGGATAGCGGCGCGCCGTAGTTTTCCGTGTTCCAGCCTTTGCATGAGATGACGCAGGCGTGGCAGCCAACGCAGGTGTCCAGGTCGATGACCAGACCCATCTTGCGGTCGGTGGATGTGGGGAGCTGGGTCATGACTACCTTGCCTCCGCTTTTTTGGTGAGGGCGGACTGGGGCGCTGCCCCAGACCCCGCGATATTTTTGGCCAGATGACGCAGGGATCGGGTCATTTGCCTACCTTCCATGCCAAATCCTTCGGTCCAGTTCCGACCGGAGATTCAATCGGTGGGAATTCCGGTTGGCTTTCCGCATCCGTTGGTGGGTCAGCTTTTTCGATCTTCACTTTCAGGTCGAACCATGCGGCCTGACCGGTGATGGGGTCAGAGTTGGCCCACCGCAGACCATCGCCCTTGGGCGGCAGCAGTTCGTGGATCAGGTGGTTCAGCAGGAAGCCCTTGGTGGCCTCGGGCGCGTCGTCTTGCAGCGCCCATGCGCCTTTGCGTTTGCCAATGGCGTTCCAGGTCCAGACGGTGTTCTCGTTCAGGGCCGCCATTTCCATGACCGGCACCGTGATCTCGCCATGCGGCGAGGTCACCTTGGCCCAATCACCGTCGCTCAGGCCATTCTCGCGCATCAGCTTAGTCGGAACATAAAGTGGGTTGCGGCCGTGCAACTGGCGCAGCCATGCGTTCTGGGTTCCCCAACTGTGATACATCGCCATGGGGCGCTGGGTCAGCGCGTTGACGGTGAAGCCCTCGTTGCCGGTCTGGTCGGTCTCGTACCAGATGGGCATCGGGTCCAATGTCTCTTTGATGCGTTCCCGCAGGTGTTCCGGGGGCTGACGTTCGCCATGGCCTTCGGCGGCAAGCTGGAACTTGCGCATCGGCTCGGAATAGAGCTGGAACAGGTATGGCTGCGGGCTGTCATAGATGCCCATGCCGACAGCCCAATCCTGATAGGCTGCGTTCCATGGTTTGTAGTAATCCGCGCCCTCGGGGATATGGGCCACGTAGAAGCCGCCGTTTTCGATATAGCGGTTCAACTGATCGGGGTTGACCTCACCCCGGCCTTCCTTGTCGCCGTTTTCACCACGGAAACCGGCAAGTGGGCCGATGCCGGGCTTGCGCTCGTGATTGACGATATAGTCGGCGTAATCTGTCCATTTGGCGCTGCCGTCTTCATTGGTGAAGCCCGGCAGCCCCAAGCGGTTGGCCAGTTCGACCAGCGCTGATTGGAAGCCTTTGACGTCCCGGTCGGGTTCAATCACCGGCCACCGGATTGCGTCGGCTGCAGCATCCGCTTCGCAGATCGGGCGATCAAGCAGCGAGATACAGTCGTGCCGTTCCAGATAGGTGGTATCCGGCAGGATCAGGTCGGCATAGGCCACCATTTCCGACGAATAAGCGTCGGAATAGATGATATGCGGGATTACGTAATCGCCGTTTTCATCCTTGTCCGTCAGCATTTCCATGACACCTTTGGTGTTCATGGATGAGTTCCAGGACATGTTGGCCATGTACATGAACAGCGTGTCGATCTTGTAGGGATCGCCCGCATGTGCGTTCGAGATCACCATATGCATCAGCCCGTGGCTGGACATCGGGTTGTCCCACGTAAATGCCTTGTCGATCCGCGCCGGGCTGCCGTCTGCCTTCAGCGCCAGATCCTCTGGCCCTTGAACAAAGCCCAGATGCGGGCCGTCCAGCGGCGTGTTCGGGGTCACCTTGCAGTGCGGTCTCGGGTGCGCCTCGACCGGTTTGGGATAGGGCGGTTTGAAGCGGAAGCCGCCGGGGACTTCGACTGTGCCAAGGATGATCTGCAACACGTGAAGTGCGCGGCAGGTCTGGAAACCGTTGGCATGAGCCGAGACACCGCGCATCGAGTGCATTGCAACCGGGCGACCGATCATCTTGGTGTGTTTTTCGCCGCGGAAATCAGTCCATTCGCGCTCCAACTCGAACGCCTCGTCAAAGGCAACGCGGGCCAACTCGCCCGCGATGGCGCGGATACGGGTGGCGGGGATGCCACACTGCTCGGCGATGTTCTCGGGCGCGTATTCGTCGCTGAGGTAGCGTTCGGCCATCAGATGGAACACGGGCCGGTGGGTGACGCCATCCTTCTCAAAGGTCGCCGACAGGTCGGGGCGGACACCCGGTTTGTCAAACGCCGTCAGCTCGCCCGTGTTGCGATCAACAACCAGCGGCTTACCATTCTCATCGCGCAGGAACAGACCCTTGGTGGGGCCTTCGGATGCGTCGATCAGCACCGGCGCGTTGGTGTAGCGGCTGAGATAGTCCAGATCGATCTTGCCGGCCTTCATCAGCACGTGGATCATCGACAGGATGAACAAACCGTCTGTGCCCGGAGTGATCCCGACCCAATCATCAGCCACCGCGTTATAGCCCGAGCGGATCGGGTTGACGCCGATCACCCGTGCGCCACGTGCCTTGATCTTGCCGATGCCCATCTTGATCGGGTTGCTGTCGTGGTCTTCGGCAACACCGAACAGCATGAACAGCTTGGTGTGATCCCAGTCAGGTTGGCCGAATTCCCAGAATGCTCCACCCATCGTGTAAATGCCGCCGGCGGCCATATTCACAGAACAGAACCCGCCATGTGCCGCATAGTTACAGGTGCCAAAGTTCTGTGCCCAAAAGCTGGTAAAGCTTTGGCTTTGGTCCCGACCTGTGAAAAATGCCAGTTTCTCGGGGTTGTCCTCGCGGATCGGCTTGAGCCAACCAACGGCGATGTCCAGGGCCTCGTCCCAACTGATCTCTTCGAACTTGCCCGAACCACGGGGCCCGACACGTTTCAGTGGGGCGCGCAGACGCGAGGGTGCATTGACCTGCATGATCCCTGCCGAGCCCTTGGCGCACAAGACGCCCTTGTTAACCGGGTGATCGCGGTTGCCTTCGATATAGGCGACCTTGCCGTCTTTCATGTGTACGTTGATGCCGCAGCGACAGGCGCACATGTAGCACGTTGTTTTTCTGACCTCATCA
Source organism: Ruegeria sp. CDSB013 (assembly GCF_059611165.1). NCBI lineage: Bacteria > Pseudomonadati > Pseudomonadota > Alphaproteobacteria > Rhodobacterales > Roseobacteraceae > Ruegeria > Ruegeria sp. CDSB013. The sequence goes on from NZ_JBXWPA010000011.1 coordinate 133,373, forward strand.
GAGACCTTGGGAGAGGTATTAATGATTGGCTGGTTCATTTCTGGTCCCTGTGGCTTTTGGTCCGATTATTCTCATGAGCAGAGATCAATCGGAACAGTATTTCGCTTTAGCCGGATTTACGAGGCGTCTGTCCGGGTTTTGGATGTTTCTGCTTGCACGGCTGTAACCGCGATCATGTGCAGAACGTCCTCGGCGGAGCATCCGCGTGAAAGGTCGTTGGCCGGTTTCGCCAGTCCCTGAAGGACCGGGCCGATTGCTTCGGCACCCCCAATACGCTGCGCGATCTTGTAGCCAAGGTTGCCTGCGTCGAGGTTCGGGAACACAAAGACATTTGCCTCACCGCGCAGGGGCGAATCCTTGGCTTTCTTTGCAGCCACCTCGGGGACGAATGCGGCGTCAAACTGCAGCTCGCCGTCGATCAACAGATCGGGGTCGGCCGATTTTGCAATCTGCGTGGCCTCGCTGACCTTCGTGACCTTCGGATGATTTGCGCTGCCGCCGGTGGAAAAGGACAGCATTGCAACGCGGGGCGTCTCATGCGTCAGCGCCTTGAAAGACGCGGCAGATGCCCGGGCGATTTCGGCCAGTTCCTGTTCGTTCGGATCAACGACCAGGCCGCAATCGGCAAAGATATGCGCTCCGCGGACCGTGTGGTGATCGCGGCAGTAGAGCATCAGGAAAAAGCTGGAAACCATGGTCGCGTCGGGCGCTTTGCCGATGATCTGCAAAGCGGCGCGCACTGTGGCCGACGTGGTCTCAACAGCTCCGCCGACGGTTCCGTCGGCATTACCGGTATGAACCAGCATCGCGGCATAGTTCAGGCGGTGTTTGATTTCTTCAGCGGCCTTTTCAGGCGTCATGCCCTTGTGCTTGCGCCGCTCGAAAAGCTCAGCTGCAAACGCTTCGGCATGGGGAGAGTCCGATGGATCGTGGATTTCGATGCCGTCGACATCCTGACCAGCCTGTTCGGCCAGCAGGGCAGTTACTTTGGCTTTGTCGCCAACCAGAATGATGCGCGCGACACCTTCCTTGCGGGCCTTCAAAGCACCTTCAACAACACGTGGATCATCGCCCTCAGCGAGGGCGATGATCTTGTCGGAGCTGCTGGCAGCTCCGAGAATTGTGCGTAGTGGCTTCACGCGATTATGCCCCGGCCGACGTATTCATGTCAGCCGCGTCGATACCGGCAACACGGACCGGCTTTTTCATGGCGTCGCGACGGAAGGGATCGCCCAGTTCCTGGTTGATCATGGCTTCGATCAGAGTGGTGATGCCATTTTTCTGGTCGATGATCGCCTGGTTCAGGGCCGCGGTCAGCTCGTCCTGAGTGCGTGCAACGACGCCTTTCAGACCACATGCGGTTGCGATACCGGCATAAGAGACCTGTTGGTCCAGTTCGGTGCCAACAAAGTTGTCGTCGAACCACAGGGTCGAGTTGCGCTTTTCAGCGCCCCACTGGTAGTTGCGGAAAACGATCTGGGTCACGGCGGGCCATTCTTCGCGGCCAATCGCGGTCAGTTCGTTCACAGCGATACCAAATGCGCCGTCACCCGAGAAACCGACAACCGGAACGTCCGGGCAACCAATTTTCGCGCCAACAACGGCAGGCAGGCCGTAACCACAGGGGCCAAACAGACCAGGTGCCAGGTACTTGCGGCCTTCTTCGAAGGACGGGTACGCGTTACCGATGGCGCAGTTGTTGCCGATATCGGACGAGATGATTGCCTCGGTCGGCAGCGCCGCTTGAATTGCGCGCCATGCCATGCGGGGGCTCATCCAGTCGGGCTTAGCGGCACGTGCACGCTCGTTCCAGGTGGTGCCCGGATCGTCGTTCTCGTGGGTCAGCGAGCTCAGTTCTTGCGCCCAAGCCGATTTGGTGGTGGCGATCAGGTTCTTGCGGTCTTCGCGACCTGCTTCACCGGCGTTGTCGCCCAGACGTTCCAGCAGACCTTCGGCCACTTTCTTGGCGTCACCGACGATGCCAACGGTCACGTCTTTGGTCAGGCCGATACGATCAGGGTTCAGGTCAACCTGAATGATCTTGGCATCGGTCGGCCAGTAGTTGATGCCGTAGCCAGGCAAGGTCGAGAACGGGTTCAGACGAGTGCCCAGAGCCAGAACAACGTCCGCTTTGGCGATCAGTTCCATACCTGCTTTCGAGCCGTTATAGCCCAACGGACCGGCAAACAGCGGGTGCGAGCCGGGGAAGGCGTCGTTGTGCTGATAGCCAACGCAGACCGGTGCGGTCAGACGTTCGGCCAGATCGGCGGATGCAGGGATCGCGCCGGACAGAACAACGCCAGCACCGTTCAGGATGACCGGGAATTTGGCGTCGGACAACAGGGCTGCGGCTTCGTCCAGTGCTTCGTTGCCGCCAGCAGTCGCGGCGAATTCGACGATCTTGGGCAGCTCGATGTCGATGACCTGAGTCCACATGTCGCGCGGGATGTTCATCTGAGCAGGTGCCGAAGCACGCTTGGCTTGCAGGATGACGCGGTTCAGAACTTCGGCGACACGGCTGGGGTCACGCAGTTCTTCCTGGTAGGCAACACAGTCCGCAAACATGCGCATCTGTTCCATTTCCTGGAAGCCACCCTGACCGATGGTCTTGTTGGCTGCCTGCGGAGTGATCAGCAGAACCGGGGTGTGGTTCCAGTATGCGGTTTTAACGGCAGTCACAAAGTTGGTGATGCCGGGGCCGTTCTGCGCGATCATCATCGACATCTTGCCGGTGGCACGGGTGTAGCCGTCCGCCATCATGCCGCCGGAACCTTCGTGGGCGCAGTCCCAGAAATTGATGCCTGCAGCCGGGAAGATATCCGAGATCGGCATCATCGCCGAGCCGATGATACCGAACGCATGTTCGATACCGTGCATTTGCAGAACCTTAACAAAGGCCTCTTCAGTGGTCATTTTCATCTGAGTGTTCTCCGCACAATTGAAGAAAGGTTCGGGCACAGCACCCGCCTTTGATACGGTTTTGGCGCAAGGGGCGAAGCGGCGTTAGGGCCAGAACGTTAGGCGGGATATGTCCAGAGTCGTGCTAGGCGGATCGGATGGCGTCCGCGATCAGTTTCACCCCCGGCCCGATGCGGTCCCGGCCAATGGACGAGTATCCAAGGCGATAGAAGTTGTGCGGTCGGTGCAACCCATTGAAGAACGGGGCGCCTGGTTCGATATGGACGCCCTGGCTCTGCAGCTTTTGGGCAAGTTTGGTCGTGTCCACACGCTCGGGGGCCGACATCCAAAGAGACGAGCCGCCCATGATTCCGCGTCCGGCAGCGGTAAGCCCGTACTGTTCGACTGCAGCATCCAACGCTTCGCGGCGCCGGGCCAGAGTCTTGGACATACGCCGAATCTGAGCATCGTAATGGCCCAGGGACAGGAAATAGGCCGCAGTGCGCTGGATATGGCCCGGCGGGTGGCGCAGCACCAAAGAACGCAAGGCTCGTGCCTCGCGGATAAAGGGCTCGGACCCAACAATGTAGCCTAGCCGCAATCCGGGAAACAGCGACTTCGAGAAGCTGCCCACATAGATCACCCGTCCGTCGCGATCCATTGACTTGAGGGCCGGGGACGGGGATCCCAGAAAGGCCATTTCAAACTCGTAATCGTCCTCGACCACCATGGCGTCCAGTTCGCGGGCGCGTTTCAGCAGCTCGTAGCGGCGTTCAACGGGCATGGTTGCCGTTGTCGGGCTTTGATGGCTGGGGGTGGTGAAAATTACGTCTGTTTCGTCAGGTAGCGCATCCGGGGTCAGGCCGTCGCTGTCGACGGCCAGTGGCGACACCTTGCAATCGGAGTGATTCAACAGATCCCGCAGCGCATAGTAACAGGGGTCTTCAATCACCGCTGTGCGGTTGCGGTTCAAAAGAATGCGTGAGGCCAGCCACAGTGCGTTTTGCGCGCCCATAGTGATCAAGATCTCTTCGGGGCGGGCGGCGATTCCACGGCGCGGCAACGTGTGACGGGCGATGAATTCGATCAGCAGCGGATCATCCTGATCCATGTAGTCCCCGGTCAGGGATGCAAAATCCTTGTGACCCAACGCGCGGACCGCGCAGAGACGCCAGTTGGCGTGGTCAAACAATTTCCGATCTGCCTGACCATAGATGAAAGGGTATTTGTAATCGCGCCAATTACTGGGCTTGGGCAGCACGTCCCCGTCCGAGAACCTGCGTGCGAGTGCCGTGTCCCAGTCGACATTTTCATCGCGTTTTTGCACAGGCGAATACTTGGGTGGCACGGGCGCGTTTTGCGAGACGAAATACCCCGACCGGCCTTTGGCAGTCAGGTAGTCATTGGCCAGAAGTTCCGTATACGCCAATGTCACCGTGATCCGGCTAACACCTAGGTGTGCCGCCAGTTTACGAGACGAGGGCAGCTTTTCCCCAACGTGGAACCGGCCAGACAGGATGCCTTCGGCAATCATCTGCTGGATCTGCGCCTGCAGCGTGCCCTGTCCGTTCAATTCCAGAAAGAATGTGTCGACCGATATTCCCATAGCGCCTTATAGGGTGGACTTAAGGCGAGGGCAATCTGGACTTAATCTCGTCTCGAGAATTCGTGAACAAGGCGCTTGACGAAAAAGAACGACTCACCTAAATAACTAGAAATTTAGTTTAATGGAGAAGTCAGATGTGGGAAACAGCTGCAGCAGGATTCTCGGCCATGGGCTCTGAAGCGCGACTGAAGGTTCTCAAGACATTGGTTCGGGCTGGTGAGGCGGGGTTGACCGTTGGGGAAATCCAGAACCGCACAGGCATTGCGCCTTCGACATTGGCCCATCACCTGCGGTTTCTCGCGGCCGGCGGTGTTGTCGAGCAAGAGAAAATCGGGCGCGCCACCATCAACCGCGCAAATTATGAAGAATTGAGAGGCCTCGCGCAGTTCATTCTTAGCGAATGCTGCGCGGACGAAGTGGGAAAGGCTGCGAACGATGGCTGAGCTGACACAAAACCCAAAGGCACCCGCAAAGGTTGCCGTCGATCTGATCAAAACCCCATGGGCGGTGATCGTGGCCATTCTGGCGCTTGTGGCTGTCCTTGACCCCGGCAATTGGGGAGAGGTTGTAACCTTTGCGGGTAAAGCCCTTGCCCATACGGGCCAGTACATTCTGTTCGCCGTCTTGCTGCTGTCTTACCTCAAGGCGACAGGTGCCGAAGTGATGGTTGCGCGCGCCTTTGAGGGGCGCGAGACGCGGATGATCTTTCTGGCCGCAGTCTTCGGCGGCCTCGCACCGTTCTGTTCTTGCGAAGTCATTCCGTTTATTGCTGGTCTGCTGGCACTTGGTGCGCCATTGTCGGCTGTCATGGCGTTCTGGCTCAGCTCGCCCTTGATTGATCCACCTACCCTGTTGATCACGGCAGGCGCATTGGGTTGGCCATTTGCAATCGGCAAGGCCATTGCAGCTGTCGCATTGGGTCTGTTTGGGGGCTTTGCCGTCCGTGCCCTGATGCGAGGTGGTGCGTTTGCCCAGCCTCTGCGCGAATACAAACCGGCTGGCTGCGGATGCGGACCTAAAACAGAGGACAAACCTGTCTGGAAGTTCTGGCAGGTACCCGAGCGTCGTCAGCGCTTCCGGTCCGAGTTCATTCACAACAGCCTGTTTCTGTTGAAATGGTTGGCTCTGGCCTATGTGCTCGAGGCGCTGTTGGTCAGCTATGTGCCCGCCGATCTGATCGCGCGCGTTGTCGGCGGTGACGGTGTTGTACCCATTGTCATTGCCGCGTTGGTCGGGATGCCCGCTTACCTGAACTCCTACGTCGCGCCGCCGCTGCTGGCAGGCCTGATGGAACAGGGGATGAGCGCTGGGGCCGCGATGTCCTTCATGGTCGCGGGTGCCGTCAGTTCGATCCCGGCAATGGCCGCGGTCTGGTCATTGGTCAAACCACGGGTCTTTGCGACCTATCTGGGGCTGGGGATCACTGGGGCCATCACCGCTGGCATTCTGTTCCAGATGATCTGAAATCAAACCCGCCCGGTGCACTTGGCGGGCGGGTTTTTTTATCCGGTTTCGCAGTGGCGCGGCAGTTTGAACCGATACCGCGCTTCACCACTATCAACATACACTCGTTTTTCGATGCAGGCCGTGGTGCCAACGGTTTGTGAGACCGGAGCGTCGGTAGAAGTGACCGAGGTCGCAGACCCGTCCGGCAGTCGGACCGAAGCAATGACGCCGTTCTTGAGGTCCCCGTTGATGGGTGTCGCTGACAAGACGTTGACGGTCATGAATGCCTCATGCTCGTGCTCGCCGCTGTCGTTGAAGATCAGCAAACCAGCAGCGACGGCAACAAGACCAACACCGCCTGCCACGGGCAAACCCCAGGTCTTCAGGAAGGCATAGATCGAAACGGCGCGATGCGGTCCAAATAGTTTGGAAAGAACGTTCAGCATGGCTTTCTCGTAAAAAAAAGCCCCGGTCCGTTCAGGCCGAGGCTGTCTGTGCCTTAGGAGCGCGGATCGTCTTCGTCTTCGTCGTCGGCACCGCCTTTGGGCAGGTTGAAGAAGCTGTCCGCGTCGAGGATTGGTTCTTCTTCTTTTTCTTCCGCAGGGTCGTCCGACAGCGAGAAGGTTTCCAGACCTTCGATGGCAGTCGGGATCTTCGGCGCCGCGTCCATTTCCAGCGATTGTTCGGTCGAGACCAGCTTGCGGCGCTCGTCATCGCTCATGACGCCACCTTCGGCAGCTTTCTTGGCTGCGGCCTTCTGCACGATCGCGTCCAGTTCGGACTGTTTGCACAGACCCAGGGCAACGGGGTCGATCGGCTGCATGTTGGAAATGTTCCAGTGGGTCCGTTCACGGATCGACTGGATGGTCGGCTTGGTGGTGCCCACCAGCTTGGCGATCTGACCGTCGCTGAGTTCCGGGTGGAACTTGACCAACCACAGGATCGAGTTCGGACGGTCCTGACGCTTGGACAGCGGGGTATAGCGCGGACCGCGACGCTTTTCCTCGCCGCTTGCAGCGGGGTTGAACTTGAGCTTCAGCTTGTGCAGCGGGTTGTTCTGCGCCGTGTCGATCTCGTCCTGGGTCAGCTGGTTGTTGGCGATGGGGTCAAAGCCTTTCACGCCAGCGGCCACATCGCCGTCTGCGATGCCCTGCACCTCAAGCTCGTGCATGCCTACGAAATCCGCGATCTGCTTGAAGCTGATCGTGGTGTTGTCCACCAGCCATACGGCTGTTGCCTTGGCCATAAGCGGTTTTGCCATCAGCCCGTCTCCTATAAATACATCTTTCCCGTCGCCGGAATTCGGCGGCCCCTTTTTTGGGGCAGGTTTCCGTTGTCGGGGAACTTGGTCCGTATATAGTCGCGCCAAGGCAAGAAGGGAAGAGGCGAATGCGCTGGGTTGTTTTGGGGCTGGTTTCGTGGATTTTCGGTGCAATGGCGGCGCTGGGCGATGGCGAAAAGGCAGGCGAGTTTGACTACTACGTCTTGTCGCTTAGCTGGTCGCCCAACTGGTGCGCCCGCGAAGGCGACGCGCGCGGATCGGATCAATGCGACACTCGGCATGACCATGGCTGGATCCTGCATGGTCTGTGGCCTCAGTACCATCAGGGCTGGCCCGCCTTCTGCCGCACGCCCGAGGCACCGCCATCGCGCGCTATGTCACGCAAAATGACGGATATTCAGGGCAGTTCCGGTCTGGCGTGGCATCAGTGGAAAAAGCACGGGACCTGCTCGGGCCTCAGCGCGTCCGACTATTATGCGCTGTCCCGGCAGGCGTATGAGGCGGTTGAGCGTCCTCAGGTATTCCGCAAGCTGGACGCCTCGGTCAAACTGCCTGCATCGGTCGTGGAAGAAGCATTTCTGAAAGCCAACCCCGGCCTTGAGCGCGACATGATCACTGTGACCTGCAAGCAGGGCTATATAGAAGAGGTCCGCCTGTGCCTGTCGCGCGACCTTGAACCCGTGCCTTGTGGGCGAGACGTGATCCGAGATTGTACCGCCAAAGACGCCCTGTTTGATCCGATTCGTTAGAGCTTCTTGTTCTGGCAGTCCCGGGCATATTCCAGCGCTTTGGCCGTGCCTTTTAGATCAATCGCCATCACCGTCTCACCTGCGGGGTTGTAGACCGTCATGGTCTTGTTCTGCGCAATCGCATTCACGAAGCTGCGGTCGGTGAAAAACACGGTTGCGCCTGGCACATCGCGCTGATTGAAGCCGATGGCAGTGGCATTATAGCTTTTGCCGTCCAGATCGAACCGGATCGGATAACTCTCACCCTGTTTGATGTCGCCCCACGCCTTGTTGTAGACGGCGAAATACCCGCGATTGTCCAGCGCGTCATAGCCCAGCCGCACGACTGAGAGGTCTTGGTAGATCGTCTGGATCAGGCATCCATTCCCCAGCGCGGGGTCCATCATAATGTTCCAGCCCTCGATAAAGCCTTTGTCGATCAGTTCCTGCGAAAACGCGGCGGTGGCTGTAAAGGCGGTAAGCGCGAGGGCAAAAAGGCGTTTCATAACAGTTTCCAATATCAAATGGATAAGGTCGAAGCCATAGTACACGCCGCGTGAAGGAGGCAAAGGCCATTCTTGATTGATGCGACCGCGAACAAAGACCTATGTGCATAGTGGAACCCGGCTATGCCTCGCAGGGCGAACGCTTGAAACTCGGCCGCGGCACAATAGTTTTCGCTCCATAAAATTAAGGAGCGTGCCATGCCGCAACATCCAAGAACATTTTCTCACATCGGATTGTCCGTCCCAAACGTTGACGAGGCTGTAAAGTTCTACTCTGAAGTCCTTGGTTTTTACGTAATCATGCCACCAACGGACGTGGTAGAGGATGACACGGATATCGGTGTCATGTGCACTGATGTGTTTGGTCCGGAATGGAAAAAACTGCGTATTGCGCATCTCGCGACCGCTGATCGCGTTGGTTTTGAGCTATTCGAGTTTCACGGGAATTATGTGCCTGAAAACAATATCGATTTTCGCCAGAATGGTACGTTCCATTTTTGCGTCCAGGACCCGGATGTCGAAGGCCTGGTAGAAAAAATCGTGGCGGCCGGCGGCAAACAACGGATGCCGATCCGATACTATTATCCCGGTGAGAAACCCTATCGCATGGTCTACGTCGAAGACCCATTTGGTATCGTCTTTGAGATATACAGCCATTCCTATGAATTGACGTATTCGTCGGGTGCTTACACCTGACAATCGGAACAGACCTTGGTGTGCAACCGGAAGAGGCGAATCCTTTCCGGTTGTCGCCGTATCGCAAGGCTCAGAGTTCTTTTCGTGCCCTCAGCGCCGCCGTAATCGTCCCGTCGTCCAGATAATCAAGCTCGCCCCCAATCGGAACACCCTGCGCCAGTGAGGTCAGGCGGACCTGTCCCTCCAACTGATCCGCGATGTAGTGGGCGGTGGTCTGGCCATCGACAGTGGCATTTAGGGCCAGAATGACCTCAGAAATCCCTTCGGCCATCACCCGATCCTTGAGTCGGGGAATGCGCAGTTCGTCCGGTCCGACCCCATCCAGAGCCGACAATGTGCCGCCCAAAACGTGATAGCGACCCTTGAAAACTGCAGCGCGTTCCATCGCCCAGAGATCAGCCACATCTTCGACCACGCACAACTCTCCGGTCGCGCGATCCTCGCTATCGCAGATGTCGCAGATATCGGTGGTGCCCACGTTGCCGCAATTCAGGCATTCGCGGGCGGTGGCAGCCACCTGCTGCATTACGTCCGACAGGGGCGTCAGCAGCAGGGCGCGCTTTCGGATCAGGTGCAGCACTGCGCGGCGGGCCGAGCGGGGGCCGAGGCCGGGCAGTTTGGCCATCAGGTCGATCAGATTGTCGATATCGCTGTTCGAACTCACGGCGTGCGCTCCTGCAAAAGGGCCGGACAGGGGTGCCCGGCCTTTGGGTCGTCAGGAGTGTCTATCAGAACGGCAGCTTGATGTCTGCGGGCAGACCCATGCTTTCGGTCAGCCTTGCCATCTCGGCCTGAGAGCGCTCGGCCGCTTTGGTTTGCGCGTCCTTGATAGCGGCCAGAATCAGATCTTCGACAACTTCCTTATCGTCGCCGTTGAAGATCGACGGATCGATGTCCAAACCCTTCAGCTCGCCTTTTGCGGTGGCGGTGGCCTTCACCAGCCCCGCACCGGATTCGCCCACAACCATCATGTTGTTCAGCTCTTCCTGCATATCCGTCATCTTGGTCTGCAAATCCTGTGCGGATTTCATCATCTTGGCCATATCGCCCAGACCGCCGAGTCCTTTGAGCATTTACTGTCTCCTAAATTGTGATCGCCTTAGGCGAACATATACAGCGTAAAGTGTCATCGACGCACATAGCGCAATTGTCAGCCCTATGAACAGGCTGGAATGACCGATGCACCCGATGTCTGCCGCCGATCTACGCGAGTCATCCATCAAGTCGTCGACAAAAATGTGAGCCGCCCAAATCGCCCAAGCGAAGGACGTCGCCAATGCGATCCATAGGTTTCCGCGCCAGATTGCTATAGCAGACAACACCAGCAAGACCATGGATACCGGATGCAAGGTGAGAGCAACTGCTTCGACCAATTCGCTAACCGGTTCGCCATCCCAGCCAGGGTTAAATACTTCGCATGCTTCGTAGTAGACCGCATCGATGTGTGCAAAGTGCAGCTGTTAATCCTCCTCGAACGGGTCCCATTCGTCTTCGACCTCAGGCAGGGCTTCGGTTTCGACCTTGGCGGCGCGTTCTTCCGGGGTTTCGATCCGTTTGATGCGCGCTTTGGGGAACTGCATCAGAACGGCTTGAACCAGTGGGTGTTGTTCGGCCTGCGCTTTCAACGCCAGATCAGCCGCGTCTCGAACCTCGGCGATTGTTGCCGCGTCCCCGTCGGCCACGATTGAGACGGCCCATCGGTTTCCGGTCCAGCGTTGCAAGGCTGAACCAAGCCTTTGCGCCAGATCGGTCGGCGCTTTGTCCGTTGGCGTGAACTCGATCCGTCCCGGGGAATACGAGACGAGACGCACGCCGTTTTCGACCTCAACCAACAGTTTTACGTCCCGGTTGGTACGGATCAACTCGACTACGTGTTCGAAGGTTGGATAGCGTGCCAGCGCGGTCTGGATGTCCTGGGCAAGCGCTGCGGTGGGTGCCCCTGCCGGCCCGCGCTGGGCCGAGAGATGCGTAGAGGATGTCGCCTGCGTAGGTGCATGAGTTGGCACAGCCACACCACCGCCAGGTCCCCCGCTTGGTGGGGGGGGAGGTGCATCCTGTAGTCGTTTGATAAGTTCTTCGGGGCTTGGTAAATCGGCCACATGGGTCAGACGAATGATTGCCATTTCGGCGGCCATCATCGCGTTGGGTGCTGCGGAGACCTCCTCCAGCGCTTTCAGCAACATCTGCCACATGCGCGTCAACACCCGCATTGGCAGCGCCTCGGCCATCTGTTGACCACGCGCACGTTCATCCGGTGAGACGGTGGGGTCATCGGCGGCATCGGGCGTGATTTTGACCACGGAAACCCAATGGGTGATCTCGGCCAGATCGCGCAGAACGGCCAGCGGATCGGCCCCTTCGGCATACTGGCCGCTCAACTCGGTCAATGCTCCAGCCGCATCACCGCGCAGGATCATGTCCATCAGATCCAGCACGCGCCCGCGATCTGCAAGGCCCAGCATTGCCCGAACCTGATCGACGCTGGTTTCCCCGGCACCATGTGAAATCGCTTGATCCAACAGCGATGTTGCATCGCGGGCAGACCCTTCGGCCGCGCGCGTGATCAAAGCAAGCGCGTCTTCTGCGATCTGCGCATTCTCAGCCGCTGCGATCTTGTTGAGAAGGCCAATCATGTCTTCGGGTTCGATCCGGCGCAGGTCAAACCGCTGGCATCGTGACAGCACTGTCACTGGAACTTTGCGAATCTCGGTCGTCGCAAAGATGAATTTTACGTGCTCGGGCGGTTCTTCAAGCGTTTTGAGCAGGGCATTGAAGGCGCTGGTCGACAGCATGTGAACTTCGTCGATGATATAGATCTTGTAGCGCGCACTGGCGGCACGATATCGGACACTGTCGATAATCTCGCGAATGTCGTTCACACCGGTCCGGCTGGCGGCGTCCATCTCCATCACGTCGACATGGCGTCCTTCCATGATGGCAATGCAATGCTCGCACTGGCCACAAGGTTCGGTCGTTGGTTTGCCTTCACCATCGGGACCGATGCAGTTCATACCTTTGGCGATAATCCGGGCAGTGGTGGTTTTACCTGTACCGCGAATGCCGGTCATGATGAAGGCTTGCGCGATCCGATCCGCTTCGAACGCATTTTTTAGCGTGCGCACCATTGCGTCCTGTCCAACCAGATCTGCAAAGGTTTCGGGGCGGTACTTGCGGGCAAGAACCTGATAGGCGGGGCTGGGCGTTTCGGTCATGTCTGCTCTGTCAGATTCGTGTCAGAAATGTAGCGTAGAGACCCGGGCCGCTCGCGTCCACAGCAGGCTTCGTGGAATTTCGGTTTGGACTGCGTCTGTAAGCGGGATAAACCGGCTGTCAAAACCTGGTAAGCCGGTGGCAGTAGGAGCATAAGCTTTGGCAAAATTTGCAATCTACGCACTGCCTGTTGGCTCAGGCACTTTGGCGTTGTCCCCCTTGCCTGGCGGCGGCGGCGGGTATGTGGATGATCTGAGGGTGATACAGGACTGGAACCCTGATCTGGTGATTTCAATGACCACTGAGGCCGAGATGCAGCAGGTCGGTGCAGGCAGTTTTGGTAGAGACGTTCAAAGCAGACCCGCGACCTGGGTGCATCTTCCGATCGAGGATTTTGGCACGCCGCCCCTGCCAATCGAAACTCTTTGGCCTCAAGCCAGCGCAGCCGCCCGGCAGGTGCTGTCCGAGGGTGGACGCGTGCTGGTGCATTGCCGGGGCGGTTGTGGGCGGTCGGGGATGGTCGCGCTTAGGCTCATGGTGGAAAGCGGTGAAGACCCAAACCACGCGCTAATCCGGTTACGCTTGGCTCGACCCTGCGCGGTGGAAACGGATGAGCAGATGGCCTGGGCCATGAAGCCGACCCAGAGCGATCGGTGAAGCAAAATCAGGCTGTTGCTTGCTGCACGATGTGCTGTGACGGTCGCGGCGCAAGTGCCGATGCCTCGAGCATTGCGCAAGGCAAGGCGGTCAATACACCTGTTGGCAGAGTGGCGAATTCAGGGCTGAACATCATATCGGCGTAGTCGTCCAACATATCTGCCGAGTCGTCTGCGTTCGCGCCGCAATAGACCCTGATCCGGGACGGGCTAGCGCGAAACCGAGCCGTGCAGCCCTCGCCGCAATGGGTCAGTTCGCTGGAACCGTCCACCTCAAATTCGCTGGTCGTCATTGGTTGTGCTGTTGCCATCGCCTCGGCCAAGGCCCGAGCCATTTGTGCCAATGCGGGGCAGGTTTTCCCCGTTTTCTGGCACAGGGTGGCGGTGAACTCGTGGGTCGTTGTCTTCCAGATCATAATGCGCCCTCCGCGCGGTGAGCGGGGGACGTGGAACAGGTGTTTCAGTCAACTGAAGACCTGCCCGGACACCCCGCCCGAGTTTCGGTTTTTACTTTGATGGCAGGTCTCCTGACTTGCGGGTCATTGCTTTGCCGACCTTCCCAGCCTTTCGGCCAGTGGTTTTTCGGCATTGCTTACCGCTTACAGTTGCGGGGGCAGTCGCGGCCTTGGTCCGTTCCGGCATTGCCGGGCTGGACCGCACCGAGTTCCCTTTTCATCCCGCCCCAATATAAGGACGAGAACCATCACCTCATCGCTAGCGGTTGTAGGTGGCTTGAGTCAAGCGGGCTGTTTTCCATCGTTCAAGTGGACGCTTGGTCACTTTGAAAATCTGTTGACTCTAGTCGCGCAAAAGCGCCGATATGCCATATGTGAACCGAATAGTTCAGATGCTTGCGAGGGCACCATGTTGGACAACACTCCGGTCGTTTTGACCGAAGATTTCACGTTTTCTGCCGGAGAGGCCGAACTGTCGGCACGGCTGTATATGCCTGCCTCGGCACCTGATGTGGCGGTTGTAGTCCATGCAGCCACAGGCGTACCGCGCGACTATTACCAGCATTTTGCGCGGTGGCTGGTGGAAGAACAGGGTATGGCCTGTCTGACCTATGACTATCGCGATTTTGGCCACTCTCTAAAGGGGCGTCTGCGCGATTCGCAGGCCACGATGGCCGATTGGGCGTTGATCGACATGCCCGCTGCCCGCACTGAAATGCGGCGCAGGTTTCCTGTCGCGCAACAGTGGAGCATTGGCCATTCGGTGGGTGGAATGCTGGGGCCAATTCAGCCCGATATTGAGCAGATCGACCGGATGATCTGTGTCTGTTCAGGTTTGGTGACGGTATCCGACCACCCCTGGCCGTATCGCGCACTGGCGACAATGTTCTGGTATGCCCACCCGCCATTGCTGGTTAAGGCATTGGGATACCTGCCGGGAAAGGCACTTGGGTTCGGCTCGGACCTTCCGGCACGTGTCTACTGGCAGTGGCGCAAATGGTGCACCGCTGCGCTGAGCTACGTGCCGGATATCGGCAAAAGCCTTCCAGACGCCCGTTGGGCTGCGTCGGAAACACCCGTCGATCTGTTCACAATGGACGATGATCAGGTGGTGCCCCCGAACGCGGTTTGGCGCCTGGCCGATCTTTACGGTCCCAAAGCCCGCCGGCATCAGTTGTCGCCGAAAGACTTTGGATTGGCCGGGGTCGGTCACATCGGCGCATTTGCGCGCCGAAATGCGGCCATATGGCCCCGGTTAATCGCCTGAGCCGGTACTTACAGCTTTTTTCGGGATTTCTTGTCCTGCATCACCGATCGTACCATCTTACCAAAGGCCTTGTCGCGCGCACGAGACTGCGCCACGGTTTCCGAGTTCCTCTCATCCTCGCGCCGCAGCTTTCGCCAGCGCTCTAACCGCTCAGCGTCCAGTGTTCCGTTGGAAATCGCATCCTGCACGGCGCAGCTCGGCTCGGCCTGATGCTGACAATCGGAAAAGCGGCAGGTCTGAGCCAATTCAAGAATGTCGGAAAAGACCTCATCGACGCCATCTTGTGCATCCAGCAACCGCAAAGCCCGCATGCCGGGTGTATCGATCAACCAGCCTCCGTTCTGCATCGGATGCAACGCGCGGGCAGTTGTCGTGTGCCGCCCGCGCGCGTCGTCCTCGCGAATGCCGGAGGTTGCCTCATCCAGGCCCGTCATGGCGTTGACCAATGTTGTCTTGCCGACACCGGATGAGCCGACCAGTGCAGCGGTCTGCCCGGTGGGGCACCAGGACAGAACTTGCTGAACGTCCATGGCATCCAAAGCATTGATTGCCAGCACGGTCAGAAACGGAGACAGCGACACGGCCGCTTTGGAGTATTTATCAGGATCGGTGCAGGTATCGGCCTTGGTTAGTATGACGACCGGATAGCACCCGGCCTGATGTGCCAAAGCCAAATACCGTTCCAGCCGGGCCAGATTGAAGTCGGCATTGCAGGAACTGACGATGAACAGCACATCCACATTGGCGGCGATCAACTGGGCCTCGGCCCCAGTTCCGGCGGCGCGGCGTTTCAAAAGGCTGCGGCGTTCCAGCAGCTGTTGAACGCGGTTATGATCATCCGCCAATACCCAGTCGCCGACGGCGAAGTCGCCCGTCGGCTGGGCCAGGGTGAGCAGAGGTGTTTCACCGTTGATGTTTGCACCGATCAGACGATCACGGTGAACGGCTGTGATGCGAAAGGGAACGCACGAAGGATTGGCCGCATGTTGGGCGGCAAAGTGTGAGGACCATCCCAGGTCCGAAAGTGTAAAGGACATTGTTCTGCATGTGTTCAGGTACAGCAAGCCGTCTGGATGGCGGTCGCGCAATCAGCGGTGATGTGTTCAGGCAGGTGTGAGGGTCGGCCTCAGAAACGCTCTGCCCAAAGGGTTTTTGCTACAATCATAAAAGCCCTCCTGTGGCTAGCGGTTCAAGTAAGTGAGAGGTTGGACATCGACCCAAGCGGGGCTCGTTGTGGCTGCTTCCTTCCGGACCTGACCAGGTTGGCGAGGCGCTCGCCCGCGCCAACCTCTCGAAAATCGATATAGGGAAGACACGCAGAAATGACAACCCGTCACAGTGTGAGTTGAATGCGCAAAAACCCTTCGGCATCCGTGCCAGCCAGCTTTGCGCTAAACTCTGCGATGTCCGCGAGGTGACACTGTGCCTTTGGACCGGTCTTCAACAGGACAGAGGACCCCGGCATGGGCGCAAAACGGAATGGGCAGGGACCTTGTTCCAGCGATTCTGTGGGCATTGCACCGGTCAGGTAGCCCTTCAATGCGTGTTGGATCGGCAAGGCTGGAACGTTGATGACTTCGGCGTCTTGTATGAACGGAAAATGTCCACCGCCGCTGGCGCGGTAATTGTTCAGTGCAACGACAAAGCGGTGTTCGGCCGTCACCGCGTGGCCTTGGAAACGAAGATCTGAGATGCGCCGGTATGCCGGATTTACCAGTCGCCCTTCCGCATCGAACCGAGGCGGTACGCTGAGGTCGATCACGTAGCTTAGCCCGAACAGAACATCGAAATTGTGTCCGGCTCGATCAGGATTGACCAATTCAGTTTGCGCGCCGGGTTTCACCTGATTGAAAACGCCCGCAGACATTTCAAGCCAATCTCTGATGTGCTCTCCTGACACCGCGACCGAACGAAGTTCGTTTGGAAAGATGTTCAGATCGGCCACGTGGCGCATGCGCATTACGCCCGCAGGAATGTCCGAGTAAAAGCGAGGCCCGGCGCGACCACCGAATTTCGAAGGCGCTACGGCAGACAGCAATGGTGTCGCTTCATGGGGTGTGCCCTTCAGGATCTGGCGCACGGTCGAAGCCTGTGCTGCGGCCACCATCGCAAGCCCTCGATCCTTGGCGCAAAAGCTGAAATAGCTGTGCAGGCTCTGATCCGTATGCCCAATCGGTTCCGCGGCCCGTTTTCGTGTTGCGGAATGCACATCTGAAAACATCGCTACCAACAGCGGGTCTTCGGCCGCCGGGTCAGCACCTGAGACCGGGCGCAGTTCAGTGCGATGAGCCGCGACCGACCAACCCTTTTCCGTCGTGGCAGTCAGCGTCAGATCAATCACGCCAAGATGAGATCCGGCAGATCCCGGCATGACAACAGGTGTGCCATGCACCATACCGCCAGTGGCATCGACGTGTTCCAGCCCAGCGTGTGACTTCCCCGGCAGGGTCAGATGCGTGTGCCCGGCGATGATGGCGTCAATGCCCTCAATCGCGGCAAGGGGGATTATCGCGTTTTCAAGATCGGGCGCGGGGTCGACGTACCCCAGCCCTGTATGGGCTAGCGCGATGATCACGTCGCAGCCGTGGGATCGAAGCTCTGACACTTTAATGCGCGCGCAGGTCAGAATGTCGTCTATCCGGACGTCATTACCCAGCCGATGAGATTCCCATTTCCGGGTCTGCGGCGGAACCACCGAGAAGACGCCGACGGTTAGCGAGGCTTGGTGCCCCGCGACCTCAACCCGGCGGGTTAGAACTGCCTGATCCTGCCAGACTTCGTTGGCGCCCGGGCGATGAACATTGCTGCAAACCACCGGGCAGGGGGCCTGTGAAAGTATGCGATCCAGTATGTTCCCTTCGAACCCGAAATCATGATTGCCTAACCCGATCGCATCATACTCTAGCGCGCCAAGGGCCTGCATCAGCGCATGCGGCTTATCAGTTTGCTCGGCGGCCAGGTCCCCAACCGGAGTTCCCTGCAGCGAATCGCCATTGTCAAAAAGTAACACAACCGAGCCTTCCGCCTGCGCCTCAGTTCGGGCTTCACGGATCAGGCTGGCGGTTCGAGCCAGGCCGATTGTGGGTTCAGGGGTGTCAGAATAGTAATCAAAACCCCTCAAGTTCATATGAAGATCCGTGGTGGCCAGTATTCGGATCTGCACGGTCTGCGATGGCAGAGAAGGGGAAGGTTTCAAATTTCTACTTTTGGCAGTTTTGTCTTAGTTATTTTCAACAAAAAGATTAATCACAGTGAATTGCAAGGCTTAGCTGTGTTCATTCGATGGCGACCTGTGATTTTGGAGGTGAAACACCGTTGCAACTGATTGGCCGACATGGCAGCCCTGTGCGGACAAGCCTAAGGATAACTTATGAAAAATGCGGAAAATGTGACGTTTGGTAGCTCGGGGCTGGATCGTGCGGCGCATATTCGCGGGGACGCTGATGCGGTCGCGGGGGCGCGGGTGCATCCCAATGCAAAATGCCTGCTCTTGTGGCGCGGTAAGGTATTGGTTCAGGGTGAGGCGCTGGATCAGTTGGGGCTGATCGCGATGTCACACAAGCTGGTCGAAACCGGGCCAGGAGGTTCTGTCGAGCAGCCTGTATTCCTGGGGCTGTCAGACGACGCGCCTGTGTTTGCCTTTGATATCTCGGACTGGACGGCTGATGGGTTGGACGTGTCCGGTGTCGGAGGCTTTATCGATAAGTCAGAGCAACAGCACCCGGACTTGCCCCACGGCCATGTCTTTGCCGAACTGCGTCGGATCATGACCCGTTTGTCGACGCGTGACGCCGAACTGGCGGCCTCGGCCAAGGCGGTGACTGCATGGCACGAAACGCATCGGTTTTGCGCCCGGTGCGGCGCAGCCAGTGAACTTGCGCAGGCGGGGTGGCAGCGCAGTTGTCCGTCCTGTGGTGGACAGCATTTTCCACGTACCGATCCGGTCGTCATCATGTTGATTACCCATCGCGATTCAGTTCTGATGGGGCGTTCGCCGGGCTGGCCAGAAGGGATGTATTCGCTGTTGGCAGGGTTTGTTGAGCCGGGTGAAACGCTTGAGGCTGCAGTCCGACGCGAAGTGATGGAAGAAGCCGGAGTGCCCGTGGGTGAGGTCCGTTACCTCTCCAGCCAACCCTGGCCGTTTCCAGCCTCGTTGATGTTCGGCTGCGCCGGTGAGGCGTTGTCGCGCGATATCACCATCGACCCGATTGAAATCGAAGATGCGATGTGGGTTACCAAATCCGAGATGATGGAGGCCTTTGCCGGCGAACACCCCGTTCTGCTGCCAGCCCGCAAGGGAGCGATTGCGCATTTTCTTTTGCAAAACTGGCTTGCCGATACGTTGGACTGACAAAATACTGTTCTGAAAAGCGAGAGAACCCCGAACCACAATGCAGTTTACAGTGCGCGAAGATATCGAAGCTCCCATCAACTCGGTGTTCGAAATGGTGGCCGACTTTGACCGATTCGAACGGATCGCAATGCGGCGCGGGATCGAGGTCCGGCGGATTTCGGGCGAATTGGGCGTTGTTCCGGGCACCAGTTGGGAAACAGAATTCAGGTTGCGCGGAAAGCCACGTCAGATTTCCGTGCAGATGGCCGAATGCGACCCGCCTTCGCTGATGCGGTTCGAAGCGGCAAGCAAGGGGATGAACGGCATCACCACGATCGAGCTTTTGGCCCTGTCGCAGCGTCGCACGCGTCTTAGTGTTGATATGTCCCTGTCAGCCAAATCCCTGCCTGCGCGGCTGCTGTTACAATCGCTCCGGCTTGGGCAATCCCGGTTTCGCCGACAGTTTCAGTTGCGCCTGACCGAGTTCGCACGGGAATTGGAACAACGCCACATTCATGGTGGCTGATTACCCAATGCCTTGGTGGGAACAAGATGGATAGCTTTATTGTTCGTGAGGCGGTGTTGACGGATGCCCAAGGTATCTCAGAGGTACTGCAGGACATCGCAGCGGCCGGAAAGCGTAATAAGCGCTGCGACGTTGATTTTGCCCGCGAGTATTACGTGGCCGACCCCGACCGGATCAGATGTTCAGTCGCTGTTCAAGGGGAACAGATCCTGGGGTTTCAATCACTGAAATGGGCGGTCGAAAACAACCCATATGGTGCTCCGGTCGGGTGGGGCGTCATTGGAACGCATATTCGCCCGTCTGCCGCACGGCGCGGTGTCGGGCGTGCCTTGTTTCGTGCGACGCTCTTGGCGGCACGGGAAAGTGGCCTACCGGCCATTGATGCGACCATTTCGGCCACAAACGCCGAAGGATTGGCCTATTATTCGGCGATGGGCTTTGTGGATTACCGGCAGCACGAGGGAGGCCTGTGCAAAAGCTTCACCGTGACTTGAGCCGGGGTCGCTTCAGCCGCGCGGTTGAGCCGCTGGGTAGACGCCCAAAATCTCGACATTCGTGGTGAAATGTTCCAGCTCTTCCATCGCCAGCTGAACGTTCCGGTCGTCCGGGTGGCCCACGATATCGGCATAAAACTGGGTCGCGGTGAACGAACCATCGACCATGTAGCTTTCCAGCTTGGTCATGTTGATGCCGTTGGTCGCAAACCCACCCATCGCCTTGTATAGCGCGGCCGGAATGTTGCGCACCTGAAAAACAAAACTGGTGATCATGCCGTGCTCACCCCGGCGCGACATGTCGGCCTGCTCTGACATCACCAAAAAGCGCGTGGTGTTGTTGTCGCGGTCTTCAATGTGCCGGGCAAGTACGTTCAAGCCGTAGATTTCGCCGGCCAACTCGCTGGCCAATGCTGCTGAATGCACCTCGCCTTGTTCCGAGACCTCGCGGGCCGCCCGCGCGTTGTCGGGGCCGACACGTCCTTTGATGTTGTGTTCTTTCAAAAACCCGGCGCATTGCGGCAAAAGAACCAGGTGCGAGTGTGCCTCAGTTACGTCCTCAAGCTTTGCACCCGGTACGGCAAGAAGGTTGATGTGAACGCGCACGAATGCTTCTTCGATGATGTGCAACCCGCTGTGGGGAAGCAAACGGTGGATATCGGCGACGCGCCCATAGGTCGTGTTTTCCACCGGCAACATCGCCAGTTCAGCCTCACCTGCGCGCACCGATTCGATCACATCTTCGAAAGTCCGGCAGGGCAGGGCCTCCATATCGGGGCGGGCATTACGGCAGGCCTCGTGGCTGTAGGCGCCGGGTTCTCCCTGAAATGCAATACGTTTGGTCATTTGGTCGATTCCGTGCAACAAGTTCGATAATTGGGCGTTTAGTCGCGGTGTCTATACCTTGCCTCTTGTCAGGGGAAGCCTTAGACACCCCGCAGACAGCTGAAATGGACTCGCGATCAATGTTCGACACGATGACAGTTACCAAGGCCGCAGCAGGCCTGTTTGGCACCTTCCTGGTGCTGCTTCTGGCCAAATGGGGTGCCGAAGTGCTTTACCATGCGGATGGGCATGGTGAGACGGCCTCGTATATTATCGAAACCGAAAGCTCTGGTGAAAGCGCTGACGGCGAAGAAGTGGTGTTCGAAGACATGCTGGCCGCCGCCGACCCGGACAAAGGCGCCCGCGTATTCCGCAAGTGCACCGCGTGCCACAAGCTGGAAGACGGTGCTAACGGTACTGGCCCGTACCTCTTCGCGATTGTGGACCGTCCGGTTGCATCTGCGAAAGGCTTTGGCGGCTATTCGGCCTCTATGCAGGCGCATGGCGGCAACTGGACTCCTGAAGCACTGGACGCATTCCTGACCCGCCCAAGCTCTTATATCTCGGGCACCACAATGAGCTTTGCTGGTCTGAAAAAACCGCAGGAACGGGCCGACCTGATTGCCTATCTGCAGACCATCAACTGATCTTTCGCTCAGTTTTGACGCATTCAAAAGCCGCTGCCCCGTGCAGCGGCTTTATTTTTTGTCTAAGTAAATCTTCACAAAGTGTTCACGCACTCTAAACTTGAAACTGGCAGTGCTGGTCTTTTAGCTGGCGCAAACAATATTAAAGATGTCAACGAGCAGGGGATGAACCACATGAAATCCAATCGAGTTACCGCTTTAGCGCGAACAAGGGATTTCGGACGCTTAGTTCACATTCTGGCTTTGGGGGCATTGCTCTGTGCAGCCGCCGCAACTCAGCTTTTTGCTGAGGAAAAGATCATCAAATCACACGGGTTCTCGGAATTCGGTGATCTAAAGTACCCCGAAGGCTTTGCGCACTTCGACTATGTGAACCCGGATGCGCCACGTGGTGGAGAACTCTCCTATGCGGCGCAAGGCACGTTCGACAGTTTTAATCCGTATACCAGGCAGGGCCGGGCTGGTGCGCGGTCGGCAGATCACTACGAAAGCCTGCTGGTTCCGTCTTATGACGAACCTGCAGCATATTATGGCCTGCTAGCCGAAAGCCTCGAATACCCCGAAAGCTATGAGTGGGTGATCTTCAATATCCGCCCGGAGGCGCGGTTTTCTGACGGTACACCTGTGACGGCAGAGGATGTGGTGTTTTCCCATAACCTGCTTCTGGACCAGGGGTTGAAATCCTATGCCGAAGCAATTCGCCAACGAATCCCCAAGGCCGAGGCGCTGGATACCCATCGTGTAAAGTTCTACTTCTCGCCGGACTTCCCTCGCCGAGGCCGGATTTCCCAAGTTGGGGCCACGTCGATTTTCTCAAAGAAATGGTTCGAGGAAGACCCTGAAAACCGCCGATTGGACAAGTCGCGGCTGGATCCGGGTATCGGTTCGGGGCCATATGTTCTGGATGATTATGACATCAACCGGCGCATCGTCTACAAGCGCAACCCCGATTATTGGGGCAACGACGTCAACGTCAATGTGGGCCGCAACAACTTTGACACCATCCGCGTTGAGTATTTCGCCGATTCCATCGCTGCGATGGAGGGGTTCAAGGCAGGCACATTTACGCTTCGACAGGAAAACAACTCAAAAAGTTGGGCGACGGCCTATGATTTCCCGGCAATTGCGAATGGTTCTGTCGTGCGGGTTGAACTGGCAGACGGAAATGTGCCGACGGCGTCGGGCTTCATCATGAACCTTGACCGTCCAAAGTTTCAGGACCCTCGTGTTCGCGAAGCTATTCAGCTGGCGTATAACTTCGAATGGACGAATGAGAGCCTGCAATATGGATTATTCCAGCAGCGCAGCTCTTTCTGGGAAGGAACGCATCTTGAGGCGACCGGCCTGCCCGAAGGGCGCGAGCTTGAGGTGTTGCAGGAATTGGGTGACGCGCTGGACCCGGCCATCCTGACCGAAGAACCGGTCTCGGCGCATGAATCCCGGGCCGCCCGCCAAAATGACCGTGGCAACTTGCGCAAGGCGATGAAACTGCTGGACGAAGCTGGCTGGCTTGTTGGGGATGACGGCATTCGTCGCAACGACAAGGGCGAAGTGCTGTCTGTTGCATTTCTGTCCGACCAGCCAACGCTGGACAGGCTTATTCAACCCTTCGTCGCCAATTTGCGGGCAATGGGGATTGATGCGAGCTACAACCGCGTGGACAACGCCCAGTTCACCTTGCGCCGCCGGGACCGTGATTTCGACATGATTGTTGGCGGGTACCCGAGGTCGTTGCAGCCGTCGACAGGGTTGTATCAGCAGTTCGGAACCGAAGCGGCCTCTTACTCGGTCTTCAACCCGTCGGGTGTGCATGGCCCGGATATCGAACCGCTGATCGATAACATTGCCTCTGCCGAAGACAGCGAAGAGCTGTTTGCAAATGTCCGCGCATTGGACCGCGTCCTGCGCGCCAAGCGGATCATGGTTCCTACGTGGTATCTGGGCAAGCACTGGGTTGCCTACTGGGACATGTACGAATACCCGGAAAATCTGCCGCCTTACGCATTGGGTGTTGAAGACCTCTGGTGGATCAACGAAGAGAAAGAAGCCGAGTTGAAATCCTCCGGCGCCTTGAGGTAATCCGCCCCCATGGGAGCATATATTCTTAGACGACTGTTGCTGGTCATCCCAACCCTGCTTGGGATCATGATCGTCAACTTCACGCTGGTTCAGTTCGTTCCTGGCGGACCGATTGAACAGATCATCGCCCAGTTGGAGGGTGGCGGTGATGTGTTCGAAGGGATTGCCGGCGGCGGCAGTGACATCGAGCAACAGACCGGCGGCACGAATGATCGCTACATCGGTGCGCGTGGCCTTCCGCCCGAGTTTATCGAAGAGCTGGAAAAGGAATTCGGGTTCGACAAACCTCCGGTTGAGCGGTTCCTCAACATGATGGGCAATTACCTGACACTGGATTTCGGTGAGAGCTATTTTCGGTCGATCAGCGTAACCGATCTGGTGTTAGAGAAGATGCCGGTATCGATCTCACTGGGCCTGTGGTCCACGCTGATCGCGTATCTGGTTTCGATCCCGCTGGGCATTCGCAAGGCGATTAAGGATGGGTCACAGTTTGATACCTGGACCAGTGGCGCGATCATCGTAGCCTATGCTATTCCCGGCTTCTTGTTTGCGATCCTGCTGTTGGTTCTGTTTGCCGGGGGATCATATTGGCAGATATTCCCGCTCCGGGGGCTGACCTCGGACAACTGGGACAGCCTCAGCCTGTTTGGTAAGATCGTTGACTACTTCTGGCACATTGCCCTGCCAATTATCGCGCTGACGATTTCGGCCTTTGCGACGCTGACTCTGCTGACCAAGAACTCGTTCCTGGACGAGATCAAAAAACAATATGTCATGACCGCCCGCGCCAAGGGTCTGAGCGAAAGTCAGGTTCTGTACGGCCATGTTTTCCGCAACGCGATGCTGATCGTAATCGCCGGATTCCCGGCGGTTTTCATCGGCGTCTTCTTCGGGGGGTCGATCATCATCGAGACGATCTTCTCGCTTGACGGTCTCGGCCGTCTGGGGTTCGAGGCAGCCGTTGCGCGGGACTATCCGGTGATCTTCGGCACTCTGTTCATCTTTGGCTTGATGGGGTTGGTTGTCGGCATCATCAGTGACCTGATGTATGTGCTGGTCGACCCGCGCATCGATTTCGAAAAGCGGGAGGGGTAAATGGCGCTTTCCCCACTCAACCAGCGCCGCTGGCGCAACTTTCGCCGCAATGGGCGTGCGTTCTGGTCGCTGATGGTGTTTTCCGTGCTATTTGGTTTGTCGTTGTTCGCCGAATTCATCGCCAACGACAAACCGATCCTCGTGAAATACCGCGGTGAGTTTTACACGCCGATTTTCAATTTCTACGCGGAAACCGAATTCGGCGGTGATTTCCAGACCGAGGCAATCTATCGCGACCCCGAGGTGCAGTGCCTGATCGACAGCGGTGGCATCGAAGACTGTTTTGACGACCCCGAGGGGATTATCGACGAAATCAAGGCCGGTACATTCCAGGCAGAAGGGTACGAGCGTGGCTGGGCCGTCTGGCCGTTGATCCCGTATTCCTTCAACACCAGCGTTGATCGCCCCGGTGCAGCGCCGCTGCCACCCAACGGGCAAAACCTGCTGGGCACGGATGACACCAAGCGCGACGTGTTGGCCCGTGTAATTTATGGCTTCCGACTGTCGATTTTGTTCACGCTTATGGTCACGGGTGTGGCCAGTCTTGTGGGAATTTTTGCCGGGGCTATTCAAGGCTTTTTTGGCGGCTGGCTGGACCTGATCTTCCAACGGATCATCGAAATCTGGTCAGCGACTCCTTCGCTTTACGTCATCATCATCATGTTCGCCATTCTGGGTCGAAGTTTCTGGCTGCTTGTCGCGCTGATGATCCTGTTCAGCTGGACCGGGCTTGTGGGAGTTGTGCGCGCCGAGTTCCTGCGGGCGAGAAATCTGGAATATGTGCGCGCTGCGCGGGCACTGGGTGTGGGCAATATGACAATCATGTTCCGCCACATGCTGCCCAACGCGATGGTCGCTACGCTGACCTTCATGCCCTTTATCGTGACGGGCACCATCGGCGGCCTGGCCTCACTGGATTTTCTGGGCTTCGGCCTGCCGTCTTCCGCCCCGTCTTTGGGTGAGTTGACCTTGCAGGCCAAGCAGAACCTGCAGGCACCTTGGCTGGCCTTCACCGCCTTTTTCACCTTTGCCATCATGCTGTCGCTACTGGTCTTCATCTTCGAAGGCGTGCGCGATGCATTTGATCCCAGAAAGACCTTTTCATGAGCCTGCTGGATGTGAACAACCTCAAGGTCTCGTTCCGTCAGGACGGGCAGGTGAGCGCAGCAGTCAAGGGGGTGTCCTTTACTGTGGATCGGGGTGAAACGGTTGCGCTGGTGGGCGAATCCGGATCTGGCAAATCAGTCACTGCGCTGTCGACAGTGTCTTTGCTGGGTGACAGTGCGATTGTCGAAGGTTCGGTCACCTATGAAGGGCAGGAGATGATCGGCGCGTCTGACCAGCGCCTGATGGATGTGCGCGGCAACGATATCAGCTTCATCTTTCAGGAGCCGATGACCTCGCTCAACCCGCTTCACACGATCCAGAAACAGATGGCCGAGTCACTGGCCCTGCACCAGGGTTTGACAGGTGATGCTGCACGGGCCCGGATTGTCGAACTGCTGACCAAGGTTGGCATCCGCGATCCCGAGGAGCGTCTGGACAGCTACCCGCATCAATTGTCAGGTGGCCAACGCCAGCGCGTCATGATCGCCCTGGCACTTGCCAACAAGCCCGATATCCTGATCGCGGATGAGCCGACAACAGCACTGGATGTTACCATTCAGGCGCAGATCCTCGAACTTCTGGCCGAGCTTCAGAAGTCCGAGAATATGGGGATGCTGTTCATCACACACGATCTGGGGATCGTGCGCCGCATCGCGGACCGCGTTTGCGTTATGAAGGACGGCGAGATTGTCGAGTCGGGTGCAACGCTCGAGATTTTTGACAACCCGCAACACCCTTACACTCGTAAGCTGCTGGCGGCGGAACCTTCTGGTCATCCCGATCCCGTAGCGCCCGATGCCGAAGAGGTTGCGCGCACCGATCATCTGAAGGTCTGGTTTCCGATACAGCGCGGCTTCCTGAAGCGCACAGTTGGGCATGTGAAGGCTGTGAACGATGCAACGCTCAGCGTGCGCGCCGGTGAAACCTTAGGGATTGTGGGCGAAAGTGGATCGGGCAAGACAACGCTGGCGCTGGCGATCATGCGATTAATTGCGTCCGAAGGTGGGATAACGTTCCGAGATCAGGACGTGCGCAGATGGTCGACAAGAGAGTTGCGGCGGCTGCGCAAGGACATGCAGATCGTGTTTCAGGACCCGTTCGGCAGCCTCAGCCCGCGGATGACCTGCCAGCAGATCATTGCCGAAGGGCTGGCAATCCACAAAGTCGATCCGCACCGCTCGCCACGGGAACTGGTGACCGAAGTGATGATTGAGGTGGGCTTGGACCCAGCCGCGATGGATCGTTACCCACACGAATTCTCAGGCGGGCAACGACAGCGTATCGCAATTGCGCGCGCCATGATCCTCAGGCCCAAGCTGTTGGTTCTGGATGAACCGACCAGTGCCCTGGATATGACGGTGCAGGTGCAGATCGTCGATCTGCTGCGCGATCTTCAGCGGAAATACGGGCTGGCTTATCTGTTCATCAGCCACGATCTGAAAGTCGTGCGTGCGATGTCCCACAATGTGATTGTCATGCGAAACGGTGACGTGATCGAAATGGGCGCGGCCGAAGACCTTTTTGAAAACGCCCAGACCGACTACACCCGCGAACTGATAGCGGCGGCGGGCTGAAACCAGCCCGCCCGGGGCTTTCAAGCATTCGCTGTTTCGCGCGCCGCGGATTTTGGGACAGGCCCGCGTAATTCTTCATAGTGATCGAAGCTCAACTTAACCCACCCGGTGCCACGCGTGGCGCTGGCGAGGGTGCGGTGCAACTCGTCCTCGGCCACCGCGGGTAGTTGGGCGTTGAATATCTCCCAACCCGAGGCGTTCGGGTTGCCTTCAAAGCCCAGAACCTGACCCTGCAGCGAACTGATCGTAGGCACCAGATCTCCCACAAAATCCGAGGGCAAGTGGATTTCTGCGTTCAGGATGGGCTGCAGCACGACCGGTTTCGCTTGCGGCAAAGCCTCTCGCACCGCGTTCTTGCCCGCAGTGCGGAACGCGTAGTCTGAACTGTCGACGTTGTGATGCTTGCCATCGCTGAGTGTGACTTTGACATCCACAACCGGGAACCCCTCGGGCCCTTGCACCAGAGCGTCCTTGGCCCCGTGTTCCACCGAAGGGATATAGTTTCTGGGAACAGCGCCCCCTTTTACGATCTCTTCGAATTCGAACCCGGCCCCGCGTGGGGTCGGTGCGATCGAGATCACCACATCGGCAAACTGTCCCGCGCCGCCGGATTGTTTACGGTGGCGATGACGATGTTCGATCGGTGCGCGGATGGTCTCGCGATAGGCCGTCTCAACCGAATGGGTCTCAATCTCGATACCGAAGTCTTCGGCCAGTTTGGCGCTGACCCGGCGCATATGCTGAGGCCCTTGCGATCCAAGAACGGCATGACCGCTCAGTTCATCGTGTTGCAGGTGCAGTCCGGGGTCGATCTCGACCAGTCGGGATAACGCGTTGGACAGGCGTACATCGTCGCGCTCATGTGCAGGCGACACAATTTGTCGGTGGGCGGCCGGATGGGCCTCGGCCCATTCCGGTAACGGTGTGGCTCCGGTGCTGTCGTACAGGTTGCCGGGGTTGAGGTGGTCGGATTTCACGGCCAGCCCGATCTGGCCAGCTTCCAATTCCGAAATTTGTGTTTTGGCATCCAGCGTCGTCAGGTTGCCAACCGTTTCGCCGCCCAAGGCTTCATGCGCTTTGACGCCCTTGCCCAGACCGCGCAGCACGATGATTTTTCCGATATGCTTTTTGACATCCGCGAACCCGGCAATTGCGCGCGCGTCTTCGGCTGCTTCGTCCCGCCCGGCGGCGATATTGAATTCTGGGGCTTCGTGACGCAGCGCTTTCATCAAACGGGTCAGACCGTTGCCGTGGCTGGCAGACCCCAGGCAGGCCGGGATCAACTGGTGGTTTTGCAGAACCTGCGCGGCCAGATCATAGATTTCTGCGCTGGGCGGCTGTTTGTCCTCGATCAGTTGCTCCAATAGATGATCATCGAAATCTGAAAGCGTCTCCAGCAATTCGGTTCGGGCTTCCTGTTCCCGGTCTTCGACGGACTGCGGAAGTTCGATCAGGGCCGAGGGTTGCCCTTCCTGATACTTCCATGCCCGTTCCGAAATCAGGTCGACCGCGCCGATGATCGCTTCGCCATCGCGGATTGGAACCTGCCGCAATGCGATGTGGTGTGTGCAGTAGGTTTGCAGAGCGGCGATGATATCGCGGATACGTCCGTTTGGTGTGTCCATGCGATTGATGAACAGAAAGCAGGGGATACCCGCCTCTTCGACCAGCCGCAGATAAGGGGCGCAAAGCACGGCGGCGTCCGGGTCAGGCGGTACGACGACGACAGCAGCATCCGAGATCGCCATGGCAGGGCCGACATAAGCCATGGTGTCGCTGCCGCCATTCACGTCAATGGCACACCAGGGTTCGTCCAAGTAAGAAAAACCGTGCAAATGCACGGTTCCGGAAACGTCGAATGTGGTTGGCCGGCCATCAAGGCGGCTGATGGCCTCGACCAGTGTTGTTTTGCCCGAGTGGCTGGGGCCGAGGACAGAAAAAACGCGCATAGATGCAGTCCCTCTTTCAAGTTGCAGAACGGCTGCACGAAAAGGGCGGTCGAGCGCGAACGCGTCGGCACATACTGTCTGGTACTCTGCCTGCCTCAGGCACGGGGCGGATTTCCACCCGCCCTACAAGTGTGGGGAAAACCCACCCTCCGCGTCAAGTCCTGTCCTGCGTCGGTATCAAATCGCCGAGCTGTGTCCCGCCTTGCTCAGATCATAGGCGTCAAAGGTGCGGGCGACCATTCGGGTCAGCGCGCGCGCCTCGGGCGGGATGAACAGGCCGTCTTCAGAGACGCTTAGCAACCCGTCAAAGGTTGCGTTTGCAGTCTGATACATCTCCTGCAATTCCGCGGCGGTGATGTTGTGGTCGCGCAGAATCTCGGCGGTATCTATCCGGAAATCGCACATCAACGCTTCAATCAATCGGGCGCGCAAGATGTCTTGGCCTTTGAACAAATGCCCACGGGATATTGAGAACCCGCCCTCGCGGATCGCTTTGGTATGCGCCGACGTCGCGGGTGCGTTCTGGGCGTATCCTTGCGGGAATCGTGAGATCGAGCTTGCACCAATTCCAATCAGAACGTCGGACTGATCGTCGGTGTAGCCCTGAAAGTTGCGTTTTAACCTTCCCGCGTTCAGTGCGTGCGTCAGCCCGTCATCCTGCGTGGCAAAGTGGTCAATGCCGATTTCGGCGTACTTGTCCCACAGGAACAGGCGCCGGGCCGTATCGAACAGATCCAGGCGGTCTTCGGGTGTGGGCAGGGCATCCGTCGGGATCAGCTGTTGCCGCTTTGCCATCCACGGCACATGCGCATACCCGTACAACGCCACCCGGTCCGGGCTGAGCGACAGCAATTTCTGCACGCTTTCAGTCATCCGCGCCTTGGTCTGGTGCGGCAGACCATACAGAATATCGGCATTCAGGCTGGCGATGCCGCGCGCGCGGATCATTTCTATGGCCTTGCGGGTGGTGTCGTAACTTTGGATGCGCCCGATGGTTTTCTGGATTTCGTCGTCGAAATCCTGCACGCCGATAGACGCACGGTTCATGCCAGCCTCGGCCAATGCATCGAGCCGACCCTCGTCAATCTCATTCGGGTCGATTTCGACCGAGAATTCCGCCTCCGGCCCCAGTGGGACAATTTCAAGAATCCGGGCGGCCAGATCGAGCATCAGATCGGGGTTTAGCAGGGTGGGTGTACCACCGCCCCAATGCAGGCGCGACAGGGTTACGCCTTCGGGAAGCTGGGCGGCAAGCAGGTCCAGCTCGGCCTTCAGGACGTCCACATAGGCGATCACGGGGTTGTCGGTTTGGGTGCCTTGCGTCCGGCAGGCGCAGAACCAGCACAGTCTGCGGCAGAACGGGACGTGGACGTACAAAGACACAGAACTGCCGGGCTTGATCCCGGAAATCCAGTCGCCAAAAAGACTTGGCCCCACATCGTTGCTGAAATGCGGGGCGGTGGGATAGCTTGTGTAACGCGGGACTTTCGCGTCAAATAGTCCAAGCCTTGATAATTGCGGTTTCACTATCATAGCGATACCGTTAAGGCACGGCCGTCTACGAAACCTTGACTGAGATCAAGTGAAAGCGCGAACGATGCTAAAAGCACAGATTGATCATACCAATTGTTCCGAATGCCCCATTCGGCATCGCGCCGTCTGTGCGCATTGTGATGCTGATGAGTTGGAAGAGCTTGAAGGCATTAAGTATTACCGTAGCTTCGAAGCTGGTCAGACAGTCATCTGGTCGGGCGATCAGATGAACTTTGTGGGCTCTGTCGTGTCAGGAATTGCCTCGTTGACCCAGACGATGGAAGATGGGCGAACCCAGATGGTTGGCTTGTTGCTGCCCAGCGATTTCGTCGGTCGGCCGGGCCGTGATTCTGCGCCTTATGATGTGCAGGCCACAACTGATCTGGTCATGTGCTGTTTTCGCAAGAAGCCATTCGAACAACTGATGAACGACACGCCCCATATTGCGCACCGGCTGCTTCAGATGACGCTGGATGAACTGGATGCCGCGCGCGAGTGGATGCTGGTGCTGGGGCGCAAGACGGCGCGCGAGAAGATTGCAAGCTTGCTGTCAATCATTGCCCGGCGGGACGCTTCAATTGCGCCCAAGCAAAAACCTGGCCCGATTGTCTTTGACCTGCCGCTGACACGCGAGGCTATGGCAGATTATCTGGGATTGACCCTTGAAACCGTAAGTCGCCAGATTTCGGCCCTGAAGAAAGAGGGGGTCATCGAGTTGGAAGGCAAACGCCACGTGACAATCCCCGATATGCGGCGTCTGATGGACGAGGCTGGCGACGACTCGGATGGCGGCTTTCTGATTTAAGCCTATCCTGCTGCCTTCAGCCGTGATTTACTGAATCCGTGAATGAACCACGCAGGAGTAAGGCATGGAATTCAGTAGCATTTTGGCAATGCTGGTCATCGGTGCGATCGCCGGGTGGCTTTCGGGAAAAATTATGGAAGGCCGCGGGTTCGGCCTGATCGGAAACATCATAGTCGGGATCGTGGGCGCCTTTCTTGCAGGTCTGATTTTCCCGGCGCTGGGCTTTTCGGTTGGCGGCGGCGTGTTTTCGTCAATACTCTTCGCAACCATCGGCGCGGTCATACTGTTGTTTGTGATTGGTCTCATAAAACGCGTCTAGGCCATCCGTCCGAACGGAAGGCCCTGAATAGGAAACACGCCTGATCAGTGTGCCAGAAACACTGGGACCGAAGCTTGTTCCAGCATGTTGCGAGTCGCCCCGCCCAGGATGGCTTCGCGGAACCTTGAATGACCATATGCACCCATAACGATCATGTCCGCCTCACTATCTTCGGCGTGCCTGTTCAGGATGTCTGAGACACGGGTCATGGTTTTGCTGAGCACATCAATTTCACATTTGGCCCCATGACGAGCCAACATCTGAGACAGTAGTCCACCGGGGTCAGAGCGGTCGGGGCCGTGGCGCGGCGGGTCGATAACGACAATTCGGACCAGATCAGCTTGCGTCAGGAAAGGCAGGGCGCACCGGATGGCGCGCATGGCTTCGACACTTTCATTCCACCCGATCAGCACAGTACTAGGACGCTCAAAGGGCGCTGAGCTATCAGGCGTGACCAGAATTGGCGCGTGACCCTCGAACATGGCGGCTTCGACAATTGGTTCGGCCTCGGCGCTGCGGTCTTTGCCATAAGGTTTAGGCAGGACAACCAGATCCGAGAACCGGGCACGATGCGCTACGTGCCGACCAATATCGGCGATCTGAGCGACCCCGCTTTCGGCAGACCAGCGAATATCGGATTTGCCCAGATATTCCTGAGTTTGCGTCAGCAGTTCGTCGGCGTCTGCGTTGGCCCGGCTCAGCGTTTCTTGCAGGACCAGAGCATTTGCACCCGCGTAATAATAACCCGCTTGGCTGCGATCGACGCCAAGGCATAGCGCTTCGGCATGCGCATCCTGCGCATTTGCCAGTGCAACCATTTGCGCCAAGGCTGATTGTGATTGTCCCGAGTCCGTTACGACTGTGAGAAGAGATTTGTACGCCATTTTGACCTCTTGTCTTCAGGGCTAAGTGGCATGCGGCCATGCAACTCAGTCTAAGGCTTAGGATTGTCACAGATTTCGGGCTATTGTCTTGATACAGATCAAAGCGAGGTTGGCCGCTGTCCGACAAAACAACGGCCAGTCAAAAGGGTTCCGCGACAAATAAGAATCGCGCGGGGCATGGCAAAGGGACGCAATATGTCAAATTACATCAAGCTGATCGTGCTTGGTCTGATCGCGATATTCGCGGCGATCGGAACCAATTACGCACGCGATTTGGCGTATCAGGTGCATGCAATTCTGGTGATGCTGATCGCCGGTGGATTGTTCATCTGGACGCTGAGAAATACGGATGAGCCAGATATCCTCGTCGACCGTTCGGCCGAGTACATGGATGACGTGATCCGCTATGGCGTGATCGCAACTGCCTTCTGGGGGGTGGTCGGGTTCCTTGCGGGGACCTTTATCGCCTTTCAGTTGGCCTTTCCGGTGCTGAACTTCGAGTGGGCACAAGGCTATCTGAACTTTGGCCGTTTGCGTCCGTTGCACACCTCGGCTGTGATTTTTGCCTTTGGTGGTAACGCGCTGATCGCGACGTCTTTCTATGTGGTCCAGCGCACAAGCGCTGCGCGCCTATGGGGCGGCAATCTGGCGTGGTTCGTGTTCTGGGGCTATCAGCTGTTCATCGTTCTGGCAGCAACCGGCTATGTGCTGGGTGGAACGCAGTCCAAGGAATACGCGGAACCCGAATGGTACGTTGACCTGTGGCTGACCATCGTCTGGGTGGCCTATCTGGCCGTATTCCTGGGTACGATCGTCCGGCGGAAAGAGCCCCACATCTACGTGGCGAACTGGTTCTATCTGGCGTTCATCGTGACCGTCGCCATGTTGCACTTGGTCAACAACATGACCATCCCGGTCAGCGTTTGGGGTTCGAAGTCAGTCATCGTCTGGTCGGGCGTTCAAGACGCCATGATCCAGTGGTGGTACGGCCACAACGCCGTGGGCTTCTTTCTGACCGCAGGCTTCCTGGGCATGATGTACTACTTCATCCCGAAACAGGCCGAGCGTCCGGTATTCAGCTACAAGCTGTCAATCATCCACTTCTGGGCGCTGATCTTCCTGTATATCTGGGCCGGTCCGCACCACCTGCATTATACCGCGCTGCCGGATTGGGCGTCGACGCTGGGCATGGTGTTCTCGATCATCCTGTGGATGCCGTCCTGGGGTGGCATGATCAACGGCCTGATGACCCTGTCGGGCGCGTGGGACAAGCTGCGTACTGACCCGGTGATCCGGATGATGGTGATCTCGGTCGGCTTCTACGGCATGTCCACGTTCGAGGGGCCAATGATGTCGATCCGCGCGGTCAACAGCCTCAGCCACTACACCGACTGGACCATCGGTCACGTGCACTCGGGCGCGCTGGGCTGGAACGGCATGATCACCTTTGGTGCGCTGTACTTCCTGGTGCCGGTCCTGTGGAAGCGTGAGCGTCTGTACTCGCTGCAGATGGTCAGCTGGCACTTCTGGCTCGCCACTATCGGCATCGTGCTCTACGCCGCGTCGATGTGGGTGACCGGTATCATGGAAGGCCTGATGTGGCGTGAAGTGGATGCAAACGGCTTCCTGGTGAACTCGTTCGCTGACACCGTGGCTGCCAAATTCCCGATGTATGTGGTGCGTGCTTTGGGTGGCGTGATGTTCGTCGCGGGTGCGTTGATCATGTGCTACAACCTGTGGATGACTGTGCGGAAAGCGCCGGCCAAAGAGGCCAGCCTGACCGTCGCGGTCCCGGCTGAATAGGAGGGCCGGAGCAATGGCAATTCTCGACAAACATAAGATCCTCGAGACCAACGCGACCCTCCTGCTGATCTTCAGCTTTTTGGTCGTGACCATCGGTGGCATCGTGCAGATCACCCCGCTGTTCTATCTTGAGAACACCATCGAGAAGGTGGAGGGCATGCGCCCTTACACCCCTCTCGAAATGGCGGGCCGTGACATCTACATCCGCGAAGGCTGCTATACCTGCCACAGCCAGATGATCCGCCCGATGCGGGACGAGGTCGAACGCTATGGCCACTACTCACTGGCGGCCGAGTCGATGTACGACCACCCGTTCCAATGGGGGTCCAAGCGTACTGGACCAGATCTGGCGCGTGTTGGTGGCCGCTATTCCGACCAGTGGCATGTTGATCACTTGCGTGACCCGCAGTCGGTGGTTCCGGAATCGGTGATGCCGAAGTACGGCTTCCTCGAGCATCGCAAGATCGACGGCAAGTATATCGGTGACGTCATGGCGGCGAATGCTGTCGTGGGCACGCCCTATACGGAAGAGATGCTGGCAAATGCACAGGCGGATTTCCGAGCGCAGGCCGACCCGGACAGCGACTATGACGGTTTGCTGGAACGGTACGGTGACAAGGTCAGCATTCGTAACTTCGACGGTCAGCCCGAGCTGACCGAGGCTGATGCGTTGGTAGCTTATCTGCAGATGCTGGGAACGCTGGTCGATTTCTCGACCTTCACCCCGGATCCGAGCCGCTAAAGGAGGGTGTGATGGAAGAATACACAATCCTGAGGCAATTCGCGGATAGCTGGATGCTGTTGCTGCTGTTTGCCTTCTTTGTTGGCATCGTGATCTGGGTGTTCCGCCCCGGTTCCAGCAAGGAATACAAGGACACCGCCAACATCCCGTTCCGGCACGAAGATGCCCCAGCGCCCCGCAAGGGTGACGAAACAGCTGCGCCCCGTGGGGGCGACAAACCCGCCACATCCAAGGAGGCGCGGCAATGAGCAAGATACCTGAAAAACAGCCGGGCGATCCGAATACCACGGGCCACAGCTGGGACGGCATCGAGGAATTCGACAATCCGATGCCACGTTGGTGGCTGTGGACCTTTTACGTCACGATCATCTGGGGTGTGATCTACACGATCATGTATCCGGCCTGGCCGCTTGTTCAATCCGCAACTGCGGGCGTCCTTGGCTGGTCTTCACGAGAATTGGTGCAGGAAGAGATCGTTTCCTTCGAAGAGGCCAATGCGCCGTGGAACGCCAAACTGGTTGAAACCTCGCTTGAAGATGTCTCGAAAGATCCGGAGCTGCAGCAATATGCGGTCAATGCGGGCGGCGCGGTATTCCGGACATGGTGCGCGCAGTGCCACGGTTCGGGCGCGCAGGGTGCGCCGGGCTTCCCGAACCTGCTGGATGACGCATGGCTCTGGGGCGGTTCGCTGGAAGATATCGAGACCACCATTGCCTATGGTATTCGGAATGAAGAAAGCGACGATGCACGTTATTCCGAAATGCCAGCCTTTGGCGAAATCCTCGAGAAAGAGGAGATCACTCAGGTCGTACAGTACGTCATGTCGCTGACCAATGCGCAGACCGACCACGCGGCGGCACAGGCAGGCAAGGTTGTCTTTGAGGACAACTGCTCGGTTTGCCATGGCGAAGACGGCAAGGGTGACGTCACTCAAGGTGCACCGAACCTTACGGATGCGATCTGGCTTTATGGTGGCAGCGAAGAGGCTTTGACCGAAACGGTACAGTATAGCCGCTTTGGCGTGATGCCCCCGTGGGAAAACCGCCTGACCGAAGCGCAAATCCGCGCTGTCACCGCCTATGTCCACCAGTTGGGTGGCGGTCAGTAACCTCAAAAGAATACCTTCGGACGGTTCGCCGTCCGAAGGTTGAGGCACCGGCTGTTCCATCTGTTCGCGCGTTTCCTGAACAGCCGGTGCTGCCTCTCTACCTTACAAATCACCAGCGAGGCGGTCCAGACGCGGGCTTCGGTTTGCTATTTGCATTGCGAAAAACTGGCGCGTTTGTGTTGCCTCCACCAATGACTTTCCGGCAACCAGCGTTGCCTTTGTCTGTCAGATCGATCCGATGATTTTGGTTCATCCAGCTCATGTGTCTGAGTGGCGATCATGAATGACTTTGCAAGAATTGAGAGCATCTGACATCTCCTGAGTTTTGGTTCTTCTGTCATCAGGATTGATTTTCAGACTGCAAAATGCGACTCAATTAGCATTTCTATATGTAATCAGGGCTTACATATGAACTGGATGGAAATGCCGCCGCTCGCATCGCTCAGAGCTTTTTCCGCTTTTGCGGCGACACGGAATGTTGTGGAAGCGGGCAACTCACTGAATGTCAGCCACGCTGCCATCAGCCAGCAATTGCGCGTGCTTGAGAAATTTCTTGGAGTTGCGCTGTTGGATCGGTCCGGCAAATCCATGACCTTGACGCCTGAAGGTGAAAGGTTGGCGCGCGCCGTGCATCTTGGGTTCGGTGCGATTGGCGATGCCTTGGTCGAACTGACCCAATCCAAACAGGATCGTCCGGTTCATGTTTCTTTGACGTCGTCATTTGCCGCGTCATGGCTGATGCCCCGCCTGCCTGCATTTCAGGCCGAACACCCGGATATCCAATTGGCGCTTGATCCGTCACCTGCACTGGTCAGCCTAGATCCCGGCGGTGTCGATGTGGCCATCCGCTATGGTGCAGGCACATGGCCCGGTGTCCGTACAGAAATGTTGCTGCAAAGCCCTATGGTGATCGTCGCGGCCCGCAATCTGGTGGGGGGAAAAACGTCGTGGACGCCAGACGAGCTCAGCGAACTGCCCTGGCTTGAAGAGTTCGGCACCACCGAGGCAACCAACTGGCTGGCCCGACGTGGTGTCGGGCAAGGGCCAAACGCAGGGCGAATCTCATTACCCGGCAATCTGCTTTTGGAAGGGTTGCGCGCGGGGCAGGGCGTAACCGTCACGGCGCGGCATTTTGTCGAAGCAGAAATCACGTCGGGCCAAATCATCGAACTGTTTCGCGAGCCCGAAAACAGCGGATATCACCTTGTTACTGGTGATTTCCCTCTGCGTCCGGCGGCAAAAACTTTTATTGCATGGCTCAGGCGGCAAGCTGGTAAGATGTGACAAAAGGTGTCTGCACGATGCGCTTTTGACCCATGTCAAAGTGGCTACCTTTGTGTTCTGGAAAAAGACACCGTGATATAGCCACATCTGGAGCCAGCCCGTGAGCGATTCCGACCCCGCACCCAGCCTTTACGCCGCACGAGAACCCATATTTCCGCGCCGCGTGTCCGGGCCGTTTCGCAACCTGAAATGGATTATTCTCGCGGTCACGCTGGGGATCTATTACATCACCCCGTGGATCAGATGGGACCGGGGGCCCAGCCTGCCGGATCAGGCGGTGTTGCTGGATTTGGCCAACCGCAGGTTCTATTTCTTCTGGATCGAGATCTGGCCGCATGAATTCTACTTTGTTGCCGGTCTGTTAATCATGGCCGGGTTGGGGTTGTTCCTGTTCACCTCGGCGCTGGGGCGCGTGTGGTGCGGATATGCCTGCCCGCAGACGGTTTGGACTGACCTGTTCATCCTTGTCGAACGGTGGATCGAAGGAGATCGCAACGCCCGATTGCGTCTGCATCGGCAGGAAAAGCTAGACTTTCGTAAAGCGCGGTTGCGGCTGACGAAATGGGGTGCCTGGCTTTTGATCGGTCTGGCGACCGGTGGCGCCTGGGTGTTCTATTTTGCCGATGCGCCGACACTTCTGCGGGACCTTGTGACCGGGAATGCCCATCCGGTTGCCTATACGACAGTACTGATTTTGACGGGAACGACCTTCCTGTTCGGTGGCTTCGCGCGCGAACAGATCTGTATCTATGCCTGCCCATGGCCGCGGATTCAGGCGGCTATGATGGACGAGGATACACTCGTCGTCGGGTACCGTGAATGGCGTGGTGAGCCGCGTGGCAAGGGCAAACGAACTGCGGATTCTGAGCTGGGCGACTGCATCGACTGTATGGCCTGCGTCAATGTCTGCCCGGTTGGGATCGACATTCGCGACGGACAGCAGTTGGAATGCATTACTTGTGCGCTGTGTATCGACGCCTGTGACGACATGATGGCCAAGATCGGCAAGCCGCGTGGTCTGATCGACTATATGGCCCTGAGCGACGAAGCCAACGAGCGGGCAGGTAAACCTCCCAAAAATGTCTGGAAACACATCCTGCGGCCCCGGACCATCCTGTACACGGCCCTTTGGTCACTTGTCGGCTTTGGGCTGCTCTTTGCCCTGTTCATCCGGTCCGACATCGAAGTTACCGTGGCCCCGGTTCGCAACCCGACCTTTGTCACCCTGTCCGACGGCACGATCCGCAATACCTATGACGTGCGCGTGCGGAACAAACATGGCGAGGAACGGCTGTTCAAGCTGTCCCTGTCCGGTGATCCGGCGATGCGGATCGTGATCGAAGGCACGCCACTTGATACGGTGAATGTCACGGCGGATACTGCGCAATTGCAGCGGGTCTATATTATCGCCTCGAAAGACACGGATCCGGCAGCGGCGGACGCGACACCGGTTCGGATCTGGATCGAGGATATCGAAAGCGGTGAGCGCGCCTACAAGGACACGACGTTCAATGGACGAGGAAACTGAGATGGCCGAGCGTCAATTTACTGGAAAGCACTTTCTGGCGATCTTTGTCGCTGCTTTCGGGGTGATCATTTCCGTGAATCTCGTGCTGGCCTACAAAGCTGTCCAAACCTTTCCCGGGCTCGAGGTCAAAAACTCTTACGTCGCCAGTCAGGAGTTCAACGAGCGCCTGAAAGTGCAACAGGCCTTGGGTTGGGAAATCCGGGCTGAGACCAATGGCGGTCTTTTGATCCTGCACATCACCGACCAAACCGGCGCGCCGGTCCAGGTGGCCGAGCTGCAGGCAGTTGTTGGCCGGGCGACGCATGTGAAAGAGGATTTCACCCCGGATTTCACTTTTGACGGGACCGCCTATTCCACGCCCGCAGCGCTGGGCAAGGGGAACTGGAACATCCGTCTGGTGGCCAAAGACAACAGCGGTGCCGAATTTGCGCAGCGGGTTCCGTTGTATGTGAAAGGGTAGGGGATGACCGCTCAGCTCAGCTCAGGTACGGCGGCATGCCCCGGTTGCATCGCAGCACCGGCGGAACCAGCGCGACCCGTTCCTGAAGATGTGCAGATTGCCCTATCCCTGCCCGGCATTCACTGCTCGGCCTGTATTGCGAATGTTGAGCGCGCGCTGAACGCCCATCCGGGTGTCGAGGACGCGCGGGTCAATCTGACGCTCAAGCGTGCAATGGTCAAAGCAGCCGCTGAGACACACGCTGCCGACCTGATCCCCGTTTTGGAGCGCGCCGGGTACGAGGCGCATGAGCTGGACCCGGGCGCTTTGTCGGCAACCCAATCCGACAAGGCCGGGCGTGATCTGCTGATGCGATTGGCGGTGGCTGGTTTTGCGTCGATGAACGTGATGCTGTTGTCTGTGTCGGTCTGGTCAGGGGCTACGGATGCAACGCGGGACCTGTTTCATTGGATTTCAGCGGCCATTGCTCTGCCTGCGATTGCCTTTTCAGCGCAGCCCTTCTTTGCCAACGCCTGGAGTGCGCTGCGCGTCAAACGATTGAACATGGATGTGCCGATTGTGCTGGCCATTCTGTTGGCGCTCATGACGTCGCTTTGGGAAACCGCGCTTAGCGGAGAGCATGCGTATTTCGACGCCGCACTGACGCTGACTTTCTTCCTGCTCGCGGGCCGATATCTGGACTACCGCACCCGCGCCGCAGCGCGATCAGCAGCCGAAGAACTGACGGCCTTGGAAGTGCCGCGTGCAATTCGCTTGGTGGATGGGGCGGAAGAAGAGGTGTCCGTCGCAAGCATGGCCGTTGGTGATCTGATTCTAGTTCGGCCCGGCGGGCGTATGCCTGTGGATGGTGAGATTGTATCGGGCAAATCGGAGCTCGACCGGTCATTGTTGACGGGCGAGACCTTGCCTGTCTTTGCCGAAGCCGGTCTTGCCGTCAGCGCAGGTGAAGTCAACCTGACAGGCCCGCTGACGGTCCGGACGACGGCGGTAGGCGAGGATACGTCACTGCACCGTATGGCGGATCTGGTGGCCATCGCCGAATCCGGTCGATCGCGCTATACGTCGCTGGCTGACAAGGCGGCCAAGCTATACGCGCCAGGGGTGCATATTCTGTCCGCGCTCAGTTTCCTTGGGTGGTACATCTATTCCGGCGATATCCGAACCGCGCTGAACATCGCTGCAGCGGTTCTGATCATCACCTGCCCCTGTGCGCTGGGGCTTGCTGTGCCCGCTGTGACGACGGCGGCCTCGGGGCGATTGTTCCGCAAGGGGATGCTAATCAAACATTCTACTGCGCTGGAACGTCTGGCCGAGGTTGATACGGTCGTTTTTGATAAAACCGGCACACTTACATCCGGCACTCCGGAATTGACCAATCTTGAGGATCATTCCCGCGCGGATCTTGAGATTGCACTGGCACTGGCCGAGGCGTCTTCGCATCCGTTGTCGGTGTCGCTTGCCAAGTCCGCCAGAGATGCCGGGATCAAGCCTGCCAGACTTGAGGATGTGGTCGAGGTTCCGGGTTATGGCACCGAAGGAACCTACCGTGATCAGCGTGTGCGCCTTGGGCGCGCCGGTTGGACCGGCGCGACCGAAGGTGATCAGACGGCAGCTTGGTTGGCGGTCACGGGGCAGTCACCGGTTGCGTTTCTGTTCTCGGATTCTCTGCGTCCGGGCGCGGCCGAGGCTGTGCAGGCGTTCCGTGACGGCGGAAAGAGCGTCGTTCTCATCTCGGGTGATACGCGGGGCGCAGTTCAATCGCTGGCCGACAAGCTTGGGATTGAAACATGGATTGCCGAGGCGCTGCCTCAGGATAAAGCCACCCATGTACAGGAGCTCAGCGACCAGAGCCGCCACGTCCTGATGGTTGGTGACGGGCTGAACGATACGGCCGCGCTTGCCGCGGCGCATGTGTCAATTTCACCTGCCTCGGCGCTGGACGCAGCGC
This sequence comes from Ruegeria sp. CDSB013, assembly GCF_059611165.1. NCBI lineage: Bacteria > Pseudomonadati > Pseudomonadota > Alphaproteobacteria > Rhodobacterales > Roseobacteraceae > Ruegeria > Ruegeria sp. CDSB013. Next base: position 175,166 of record NZ_JBXWPA010000011.1, read on the forward strand.
GAGTGGCGTCGGATATCGTATTACTGGGCAACGATTTGTCCCCGATTGCAGATGCCTGTGACACAGCAGTGAAGGCGACCAAAAGGATTCGCGAGAACTTTCGCATCGCCACGGTTTACAATATCATCGCGGTACCCTTGGCCGTGGCCGGGTTCGCCACACCTCTGATCGCGGCATTGGCGATGTCGACGTCGTCGATTACCGTGTCCCTGAATGCCCTGCGCCTGAGGTAGTTAATATGGAAGTTCTGGCCTATCTCATACCGATTTCCCTGTTTTTGGGCGGGGTTGGCCTTGTGGCGTTTATCTACACGGTGCGGTCGAACCAGTACGATGATCCCGAAGGTGACGCGCGGCGTATCCTCAGCGATGAATGGGATGACAAGCCCAAGTCCTGACCACTCTTGAAATTGCCGCAATGCCCGGTTATGTCCGGCCCATCCGCTAGCAGAGAGAACCAAGCCAAATGGCAACTATGAATCCGATCCAGTTCATTCAGCAAGTCCGTGCCGAAGTCTCGAAGGTCGTCTGGCCGACCCGGCGCGAGGTTCTGCTGACCACGGTCATGGTGTTCATCATGGCGGCGCTGACCGCTGTGTTCTTTGCGCTGGTCGATCTGGGTATTCGCGGCGGTCTGCAACTGATCCTGGGCGCATTCGGTTAAACCGGATTGGGCCGGGCGGAAACGCCACAGCCCCCTTGCACAGCGCGGGATGTCAGAGTAGTTGACACAGTACTATTCGGAATGGGCGTGCGGCGATTCGGGCTGTGCGCCGCTTTTTATTCCGGGTGACGTGGCAGAATTTCAATGACGGTGCTTGCGGCATTCCGAACGCACCGAAGGCAAACAAGGACGACAGGTTCATGGCGAAACGGTGGTACTCGGTCAGCGTTCTTTCGAACTTCGAAAAGAAGATCGCAGAGCAGATCCGCACGTCCGTGGCTGAGCAAGGCCTTGAGGACGATATCGACGAAGTACTGGTGCCCACCGAAGAGGTGATCGAAGTGCGCCGGGGCAAGAAGGTCACGACCGAACGCCGCTTTATGCCCGGCTACGTGCTGGTGCATATGGAAATGTCGGATCAGGGCTATCACTTGGTCAACTCGATCAACCGGGTTACCGGCTTTCTGGGCCCGCAGGGCCGCCCGATGCCGATGCGCGACGCCGAGGTGAACCAGATCCTCAACCGTGTTCAGGAAGGTGAGGACGCGCCAAAACTGATGATCTCGTTCGAAGTGGGCGAGAAGGTCAAGGTCAACGACGGCCCGTTCGAGGATTTCGACGGTATGGTCGAAGGTGTGGACGACGAAGCCCAGAAGCTGAAAGTCTCGGTTTCGATCTTTGGTCGCGAAACCCCGGTCGAGCTGGACTTTACGCAGGTTACGAAGCAGGGCTAAAACCCACTTCAGCGAATTTTGGAGCGCCGCGATGCTAGGAGCAACGCGGCGCTTTTGCTTTTATGGCATCAGCTTTTCAAATTCGCAGGCAAAAGGCAGAAGAAATCGACCGGAAAGTAAGAGCTTTGCAGCTAGGGCGGACCGGGAATTAGTTCTTGTTGTTGAAGAACTGTTAGGATGTCCAGAATTGTCGACGGGCTGACATCCACCGAACCGTCCAAAAATACACCAAGTCCACCTTCTCCGATCTCTCGTGGGCCACCAGAGTCATAAACCGGATCAAGAGACGCGAGCTCTGCCGGCAGTACCGGACACAAAGGGGTTTCGTTCAAAACAAGGTCTACGGCAGCCAACATCAGCTTCTTGACGGACTCGAGCGTGTCGTCCTCAAGGAGTTTTTCGCGCTGCGCTTCGGGAGCCGTGAGTACGAGGTCGATAAGTTCGAAATAGGCACAGTTGTCCCGCAACTCTACAGTCGCCTCGGTGGACATGTTTGCCTGGATAGAGTTTTTTTGTTCACCCCGCTGAAAGTCGCGCTCACTGGTTCGGCTGCATTCAAAGATTGTGATGGTCACTTGCCCATCCAGATCGATCGCGTCGTCTTCAGCCTTAAAGCCGAATTCATCCAGTCGGACTTGCAGGCCGCAATTGTCGACTATTGCGTTTTCCGCCAGTCGCTCAGGTACAGTTTTCTGTACTTCGCGCAGATCAAGAAGGGCACCCACACCGATCCGGGTAGGGGCAACAGCGGAGAGGTTAAGATCAAGCGTATAAGGCAATTCCGTATCACGAACTGGCAGTGTCGCGTCGATGACAAAATCTACCTGTTGCGCGACGGGTGCTCGGGCTCCCAGAACTACTGCCATTAAGGCTGGAAAAATCAACCAAAGTCTCATTCAGCAAACTCCAATACGCCAAGCTCCTTCAATCCTCCAAGGACTTCGACAATTGTCTCAGCGCTGACATCGGCAGACCCGACAATGGCAGCACCCATCCCGCCTGGCGCAATTTCCCGAGTGCCCCCGGACTCGTAAATCGGGTCGAGTACAGTGAACTCCGCGGGCAATGGCGGGCAGACCGGGTGCGCAGCCAAAAATTCCCCGCCTTTTTCGAGGACGGCTTCGTTGATGCGGTTGGTCAGTCCGAAAAGATTGGAGACAGCGCCAATAAAACCGCGCGGATTTAGATCAACGCCTTCGATGCTGAATGTCAGGCATTGGCCCTTCACCTCGGCCTTGGCGACCGCGACCGCGTCTACCGTGGCCCCAAAATACCGAAAGCCCGGTTCTTCATGGCGGTTACATCTCGTAAACTGCGCACGGGCTGAACCTTCAATCTTTACGGTGTCGTCTATGGCGGTGACGTCCCGAACCTCAAGATAGATCTGGCGTTTACAGCTTTCTTCCAGGGGACCGGTCAGTATTTGAGGCGCTTTTTCCTGCAATCCGCGCAAATCCATAAAGGCGCGCAGTTGCAAACGGGTTGGGCTGGCTTCTTCAAGGCCACCATAGACAGTGAAGGGAACCGGAATATCGCGCAGTGGAACTTCTTTATTCAATTTGATCTGAAACCGACCGGCATAGGTGGCAGGATCAATTCCCGTAGAGGAGTATGAAGAAGAACTGTTGGACCCGCCGGTTTGGGTGACCGCCTCCGGCTCTGCGCCCTGATCCTGAGCCTTGCTACCACAGCCCGGCAGCATAGCAAAAAGAATGCAGACCAATAGTCCCTTATTCAGTCGAGATGATGCCATCCCTGACCACCTCTTCTGTGTCCAAGCCGTACCAAGATACCCGCCTGCGTTTCTTAAGCAACTTATGTATTCAATTTATTTATTTTGTTTCGCTGTTTCCAACTGTCACAGAGGCTCGTTCAGGACACAAACACGCCCTTTGGAAACAAGGTGTGAGCTACTTGCCAACCCCACCATTCCCCTATTCATGCCGCCTTTACCGTTTTCGGGCGAGATTCTCTCGTGGGAGGTTGCTGGGATCGCGGTCTGGTATCTGACCGCGCGAAACAAGTCGGGTGGGGCGTGCCGGTCAAGCTGCTGTTCTAACTTTTGGCGGTGAAGTCACGGTCGAACTAGGTTTCTAGCAACTTGCGAAGTAGAGCTAGGTTGTTTTCTGGCTACATTGATAACGCCGCGATGCAATACGCAACGCGGCGCTTTTTTGTTTCAGCTTGGCAGACGCCGATAGCGTTTAGTTTATCGACTTATCTCGCCTGCACCATAGCCGCTCGCAAGAGTTGCGGGCGGTCTGATTGGGATGGCAGGAAGACAGCCTGCGATCCAGCATCCAGCGCAGAAAGGCTCGCATCGTACCATTGCATCGCAAGATCGCGGCGTTCTTGTACACCAAAGCCTTCGCGCAGGTGGTGCCCAACCAACTCTCCATAGGCTGGCTCGCCCATAGCGACCAACATCAGTGCAGAACCAACAGCGGTATCCATGTTGTCCTGCAGGTAACCCATTGCCAGGCAGACTTTGCTTGTCGCCGCAAGATCTTCAGGGCTGAGCCCGGAATCCAAAGCAAGCTTGCGCATCTGAGTTTCCGACTCTGTTTTTGAGTTTAGAGACAACGCAACAACTTGCGGCTCCAACATTTCACCAAAGGCGTCACACTGAGCTGCGACCTGATCTGGTGTCAGTCCCTGAATGTCCTGCATCAGATCCTCACCGCGCGCCATCGCGTAGCTACGGGCGAGGCAGAACTGTTCGCTGAGTGCAAAATCAGGATCGGACATATTGGCCAAAGTCGTGTAGCCGCCATTGGTCGACGTCTGAAGCATAACCGCGCTGCAGCGATTGGCGAGTGACGGGCCTGTTGTGCCGCCAGAAAACAAGGTCGGTAGGGTAGTGGATGGTGCTTCGGCAACGTCTGCCGTGGGTTCGACCTCTTGCGCGGTTGCGACCGGGGCGGCCACTGCCGGTGGCTGCGGAGCCGCCGCCAGAGCGGTGCCGCTATGCACTTGCTGACGGTACGCTAACAAAAGAGGCTGTCCGGACAGTTGAGTCGATGCCTGTCCTCCGCTTGTCGCCCAATAGTAGGCCTGCATAAGGAAGTCGCGCTGATACGGCTGAAAATCATAGCCATTGATAGGGTAGCCCATTGAAACCTGATAACGTTCGATCGCAGACCGGGTTCCGCGGCCGACCTGTCCATCCACCCTTCCGGCATTGTAACCAAAGTAGTTGAGTGCGGTCTGAGTTTGCGCACCTTGTGTTGTCGACGGTATGCCGGGACGGTAGGTCCGAGTTGACCGCGTCGTTCTCTGGGCTTTTTTCTTCTGCTGGTCCTGGCCTATCGCGTAACCTAAGACCCCACCAACGACAGCGCCGCCGAGGAAGTCACCGGCGTCGGCCCGCGCCACCTGAGGAGCGGTTGCAACAAAGGATAGGGCGAGTCCGAGCGTAACTATCAAACGAAAAAACATAACTTACCTCCAAAACAAAACGCCTGAATTTGATGAGTATACCACATTCATTGCTCAACGCGGACCTGGACATTACTGTGACGTTCGAATCCCAGTCTCAGGGCGGTTGGTTGGCGGACTTTTGCCAATTTCAGGCTATTTTCCGATGGGCATAAAAGTCTTCTAACTCACGAAATGTGGACGAGCGGGTCAATTGTGGTCCGTTCGAGGAATTCGTCGGTATGGGCGACGGCGTGGACGACGAGAACCAGAAGCGAAGGTCTTGGTTTCGATCTTTGGCTGCGAGATGTCGGCCGAGCTGGACTTCACGCAGGTTAAGAAGCAGGGATACTTGGGCTTAGCAGAAAATTTATGTTGAGGTGACCTGTTGGGCACCCTTTTTATGAATTTGCTGTGCGAACTTTCCAGACAGATTGATCCTCGCCAAACCCTTTTAGGGACGCCGTTCCGATCTGTTCGCACAGTTCTGGCAGAATTGCCGCAGCCGCGTCAGAGAGGACATGATCAGAATCTAACTCTGTCGCCGCTGTAAGCAATCGGGCGGTTAGATTCACGTCAGGCCCAATCGCTGTAAAATCCAGCCGGTCGCCACCTCCGATGTTGCCATAATGAAACCGACCATAGTGGATCGCTGTGCGGACGCCCAGTTTATGATCGAAGCTTGCCGTGTCCAGCGCTTGCCAACCTTCTTGAACCGCCGCAATTGCGGCTTTGACCTGTGCGTCCGGGGGCATGTTTTCCCGAGTTGGGAAAATGGCAAAAAATCCGTCACCCATAAATTTCAATATTTCACCGCCCTGATCCATCACGGATGGGGCCAGGCAGTCGAAAGTATTATTCAGAAGCTTGACTAACGCGTCTCCGGAAACTGAATTCGAGAGTTGTGTGAACCCCTTAAGATCTGCGAAAAGAATGACGGCGTCGATTTCTCCTCCGTCGCCGCGGTGTATCTTGCCATCCAGAATTTGTGCGCCACTGTTCCGGCCCACATAGGTCGACAAAAGATAGGTTGCATCCAGTCGCAGCATATAGGACTCGGTCAGGCGTGCGAGCGGTCCACGGACCCTCTCCAGAATATTCAAATCCCGTTCTGAGAATCCGCCCGGCGATGCGCTCGACCACGTGCACACGTGGGTATCGCCGTTGAGGTAGATCAGTGGCTGCGCAAGATAGTCTGTAAACCCTTGTTCGCGCAATTCGCCTATGATGATGTAATCTTCCGGGCAATCGGGGTCTTCCAAGTGCCGACGAATAGTTTCCTTACGCTCGATCACATGGGGCAAGGGATTGTTCGTGTAAATTTCGGTCGTAAACAACTGCAGCGGGGCATCAACCCTGTCCACTCCCTCACCCGCCTTCCATAAGAACCGGCGGCCTGTCAGATTGGGGTGAAGCGTCCAGATGAACAACCCGAACCGGTCGATTGCTACGCCCGCATCCACTAGACTCGTACAAATACCCTCAATGATGCCTATGGCATTTCCTGCCGAGCGGGCCCCATCGACCATCCATTCGATCAGGGCGTCAACTTTGGTTTGTTGCGGGCTGGGCTTTTGCGATGCGGGCAACATGAGTTTCTCGTTAGGCGGCGTGTTGTAGCGTATAAACCGGTATCATGAAACTCTGACTGTCTTGGGCTGAAACTGCAAGATTCGTACGTCAGGCAGATCGGCGATCAGAAATTCGGCTTGCCATTGGACGTTTAGACTAGTAAGGCGCAGCTCTGTCGTTGAAAGCGACAAGCATTGTGGAAGGCGAGCGTATCGCGATTCGCGGACCAGACCACACAACTGAATAGCCCTGATGACGCGTCAGAGGGGTGTTGGAAAAGGAGAAACCAAATGGCTAAGAAGCTTGCTGGTACGATGAAACTGCAGGTTCCTGCAGGTCAGGCGAACCCGTCGCCGCCAGTTGGTCCGGCGCTGGGTCAGCGCGGCATCAACATCATGGAATTCTGCAAGGCGTTCAACGCCAAGACCGCAGACATGGAGCAAGGCGCACCTTGCCCGACCGTGATCACCTATTATCAGGACAAGTCCTTCACCATGGACATCAAGACGCCGCCCGCGTCTTATTACCTGAAAAAAGCAGCTGGTCTGAAGCCGGTTGGTAAGCGTAACCGCCCCCGTGGCGCGGAAAACCCAGGTCGTGAGACCGTGGCAACCGTGACCTCGAAGCAGGTTCGCGAAATCGCCGAAGCCAAAATGAAAGATCTGAACGCCAACGATGTCGAAGGCGCTATGCAGATCATCCTGGGCTCGGCCCGCTCTATGGGCATCGAGGTGAAGTAAGATGGCAAAACTCGGTAAACGTACGCGCGCCGCGCGCGAAGCTGTCGCTGGCAAGGAAAACCTGTCGGTAGACGAAGCAGTTGCCCTGGTCAAAGCCAACGCAACTTCGAAATTCGACGAGACCATCGAAATCGCTCTGAACCTGGGCGTTGACACTCGTCACGCAGACCAGATGGTTCGTGGCGTTGTTGGCCTGCCCAACGGCACCGGTAAAGCGATGCGCGTTGCTGTATTTGCTCGTGGCCCCAAGGCTGACGAAGCGAAAGAAGCAGGCGCGGATATCGTTGGCGCAGAAGACCTGATGGAAACCATTCAGGGCGGCACCATCGAATTCGATCGCTGCATTGCCACCCCGGACATGATGCCGATCGTCGGTCGTCTGGGTAAAGTTCTGGGCCCGCGCAACCTGATGCCGAACCCCAAGGTTGGCACCGTGACCATGGACGTGAAAGCGGCCGTGGAAGCAGCCAAGGGCGGTGAAGTTCAGTTCAAGGCGGAAAAAGGCGGCGTCGTGCACGCCGGTGTTGGCAAAGCGTCATTCGACGAGGCCAAGCTGGTCGAAAACGTCCGTGCCTTTATCTCGGCCGTGGCCAAGGCCAAGCCGACAGGCGCGAAAGGCACTTACATGAAGAAAATCGCGCTGAGCTCGACCATGGGCCCTGGCGTGACTCTGGATGTTGCCGCTGCTTCGGGCGAATAAGCCCTATTGTTGCAACGCGAAGATGAAATCCCGGGTGGTGCGAACCGCCCGGGATTTTTTTCTTAAATTTGATCAGGCTGTCCGCGTTTAGGCCGCATTCAAGTGGCCTGCGCCAGGCGGAAGCTGCGGATTAAGACTGCGCGTGTCTGACCTCTACGGCTTAGATGTATGCGCGCAATACACCGGCCTCACGCGCGCTGATCGTTGGGGCTGCGGTGCGTCGAAACGCGTCGCTGACATCTTCGATTGATGGGAATAGCGCCAGGATTTCAGATTGTTGCGGGGACGACAGTGCGTATCTTGCGCTTTCGCCATAATAGTAGCTTTCTGTCAGCGCGCCGTTGGATCGGACAATGTGGTGTCGGTCGAACATGATGTGAGTGTAGGTGATGCGATCCGTTGGGCGGATCGAAACCCCTGGAATGCCACACAGGTGCTTGGCGGCCACGAACACTTCGGGTGATCCAAAAAGCATGTCAGTGGCAGGAGAGCCGATCAGAATTCGATGCTGTTGCGAAACCACCAGCTCTTTCGTGTTCCCGATAGCGCCGGCCTCGATCACCACCGGAGCAAATGACCCATGACCATGAACCTCGGTCGTTCCGATCCAGAGGATCGGTTGAAATCCGCTGTCCCGTGTCCAGACGCGTTGACCTTTTATGAGGTCTTGAACCTCAACGATACCGTCGGCAGTCTCGATAAGGGTTCCCGGCCCAAAGCAGGTAACATAGTCAGCATAAGCCGACGACCCGGCATTCGAACCACCGGTTTTGACATACGACGTTCCGGGATCTAGCGGGGCAGATGTAGCATAGCCCCAAACGTCCTGCGTCACGCCGCCTTGAGAAAACACATAGATGGTGATTTCTGGCCCGGTCGGGTTGAGATCGTCATCCAGGGCTCGCACAGTGATAATTGACTCGGATTCTACCTGCATGCCGTTTGTCACTATGCCGCCACCATCCGTGATAACGTGGCCAGCTGGCAGGTCATCGTTGAAAACGTCAGGGCCGCCAGCAGTGTCATCCAGTGTTATGGTGGTACCGGTGCCGCCCGAGTAGGTAAAGATCGTGCCATCCGGTGTGTCCGAATTGTTGATGATCGAGCCTCCGACCACGATATCGTTCGCGTCAGCTGTATCCGGGACGAATGTAGCGACCAGGCTGGAGCTGTCCTGAGCAAAAAAACTGCGGAGAACCATGTAAGCGACTTACCTTCTGTGTGGCGGTTTTTGTCGGCCTAAACTGACAAACGCCGCGTGGGTTATGGTTTGGGATAACGTTTCTTGGGATGGTTCGGTCAACTAAGATTTGCGCGATGTCGCTCACAATCTCGTCATTTACGCTGACCATCCATCCAGCTCAACGGTGTTGGAACGCGACCTGCAGGCGATCGCCCAGTCTTTGCCGCTTGTCTTTTTCGAAATCGCTGCATTCGTGGTCGTTCCGCCACAAGGCCAACCAGTCTTTCAATAGCCGTCCGCGGAGACAATAATCCAAGATTTCAACATTGACAGGATGTCGGTAAAGGCGAAAGAACATGTCTTTGTTTCTTTTAAGGATACCGCTTCGGTCGACACCCAATGTGCCGCCATTCCGAAAGATATCCGCCTTCAGAAAATCGACGATATCGTAGACCGCCAGCTTGTCGCGGGCTTCGGTGAAATCCAGTCCGATCGTTTTCCCCTGTCCCACAATCAAGTTCTGCCCGTGATAATCGCCATGTGAAAACACGCGCAGGTCCTCGGTGCCCTTTAGACGGGTCCCTTCGGACAGCATCAGGTTCACCATTGTCCGGCTTTGGTTCGCGATTTTGTTGGGAACGGCGGTCATCAGCTCTTTCAGGCTGTCTGTCATCCACCTGGGGCGAAAGGTGTAACGAACAGGCGGGTTGCGACTGTGAAGATCGTTCAGCCACGACCCCGCGCGACGGTACACCTGGGCGACCTGATCATCGTCTTTGCTGTTGTAGATCAGATCAACGGCGGTTGGCCGATTGATGTATTCGGTCACCAAAAAAGCACCACCTGGCGAGAGGTAAACGGGTCGGACAACGCGCGAGGTCTCATTGCCCTCAAAAAATCGATACAGTTCGACGAGCAGGTCATATTCGTTCTTCAATCTCCCGGTGTCTGGCGATTGCGTATCGATCTTAAGGGCGAAAGCCTGCGCTGCGGTATGCAGGATCACGACGGACCGCGTGTCGTCGAATGCGTGCGATCGGTAGATACATTCATAACGGCGGATGGGCTCTTTCAGGAACTGGTTTGAAAACTCGTCGATAAATAAGGCGACGCGGGCATCTTCTTCGTCTGAAAGGGGCAGCGTTCCAGCCAAGGGGCCAAGTCCTGAGTGCTATTGTCCAGTCTCCGGACAGGATAACAGTGCGATGTCCGTGTCAACGGAAAGTCGATGCTTGGACCTGCTTGATTTGGCGTTTGCGCGTTGTGCTGCGCAAATCCGCGCCTATATACACGCTAAGCCCCAAACGGGGTGGAAATCGTTTTCGACAGGTGCTGTTGCGAACCTGCGGAAACCGCAATTTACCCCTTGGAAACCGGCCCCATCTGCCCTAAGTAGGGCTACGAAGTAAAGCGTGCGATTCGTCGTGCGCTTTATTTTGTTTCGTCCAAGACGGTGGGTGGTGCCATGTGGCCCCTTAATTCCCTGCCTGAGACGGGTAAGACCAAAGAATTCTGGGGGGTCCAACCCTCGGGCGAATTTTGGCCAATCCCGTAACAACGGACCTGAACGCCGGAGCGAAAGCTGCGGCAAATATGAGCCGGGGTGAGATATCGCCCCAAACTTGGAGAGAACTGTGGATAGAGCCCAGAAAGAGAAAGTGGTCGAGGAACTCGGCCAAATCTTCGAAAGCTCTGGCGTCGTAGTGGTTGCTCACTACGCCGGTCTGACAGTTGCCGAGATGCAGGACCTTCGCGCACGTGCTCGTGACGCGGGTGGCTCCGTGCGTGTTGCCAAGAACAGGCTCGCCAAAATCGCCCTTGAGGGTAAGCCGTGTGAAAGCATGGCCGACCTGCTGACAGGGATGACCGTTCTGACCTATTCCGAGGACCCTGTGGCAGCAGCCAAAGTGGCCCAGGACTACGCCAAAGAGAACCAAAAGTTCGAAATTCTTGGCGGTGCAATGGGTGAGAACGCTCTGGATCGTGCCGGCGTCGAAGCCGTGTCGAAAATGCCTTCGCGCGAGGAGCTTATTGCTACTATCGCGGGCATGCTTGGCGCACCTGCTTCGAACATCGCTGGCGCAATTGGCGCACCTGCAAGCAACATCGCAAGCATCCTTTCCACCATCGAAGAGAAGGCGGAAGCTGCGTAAGCGGTTGGCACTGAATGATCTGCGTAGGGTAACCACCCTGACGTTGGAACACACACTGTAAACGGAAAGAGCTGATAAAATGGCTGATCTGAAAGCACTCGCAGAAAGCATCGTGGGTCTGACCCTGCTGGAAGCACAAGAACTGAAAACCATCCTCAAAGACGAATATGGCATCGAGCCCGCAGCTGGCGGCGCAGTTGTCATGGCAGCCGGTGGCGACGCCGGTGGCGCAGCTGAGGAAGAAAAAACCGAATTCGACGTCGTTCTGAAGAACGCCGGCGCTTCGAAAATCAACGTGATCAAAGAAGTTCGCGGCATCACCGGTCTGGGCCTGAAAGAAGCCAAAGAACTGGTCGAAGCTGGCGGCAAGATCAAAGAAGGCGTGTCGAAAGACGAAGCCGAAGAAGTCAAAGGCAAGCTGGAAGCAGCTGGCGCCGAAGTCGAGCTGGCCTAAGCCATTCGACAGGTGCATCGCTGATGTGCCGCAGAATTTGGCTGGATCCGGAGAAATCCGGGTCCAGCCGAACCTGTCTTAGAAAGGGCCTCTGAAAATTGGGGTGTTTTCTAAGACGCGGTTCGCGGATCGGGAGGCTGCCATTCGGGACGGTGGCCACGAATTGATCCGGACGTGTCGTCTCTAATGTGCAAGGCACCGGGGCCCGACGGTGTCTTTGTCCGCTGAGAACATCGAAAGGTGACATCTGACATGGCTCAAACGTTCCTTGGCCAGAAACGTCTTCGTAAATATTACGGCAAAATCCGCGAAGTGCTGGAGATGCCGAACCTCATTGAGGTCCAGAAATCTTCTTATGATCTATTCCTGCGCTCCGGCGATGCAGATGTGCCCACAGACGGCGAAGGCATCAAAGGCGTGTTCCAATCGGTCTTCCCGATCAAGGATTTCAACGAAACCTCCGTTCTGGAGTTCGTGAAATACGATCTGGAAAAACCCAAATATGACGTCGAAGAGTGCATGCAGCGTGACATGACCTACAGCGCGCCGCTGAAGGTCACTTTGCGTCTGATCGTGTTTGATGTCGACGAAGATACCGGCGCCAAATCGGTTAAAGACATCAAGGAACAGGACGTATTCATGGGCGACATGCCCCTGATGACGCCCAACGGTACGTTCATCGTGAACGGCACCGAGCGTGTGATCGTGTCCCAGATGCACCGTTCGCCCGGCGTGTTTTTTGATCACGACAAGGGCAAGACCCATTCTTCGGGTAAACTGCTCTTTGCTTGCCGCATCATCCCGTATCGCGGCAGCTGGCTGGACTTTGAGTTCGACGCCAAGGACATCGTGTTCGCTCGTATCGACCGTCGCCGCAAACTGCCTGTGACCACTCTGCTCTATGCGCTGGGTCTGGATCAGGAAGCGATCATGGACGCGTATTACAACACCGTGTCCTACAAGCTGGACAAGAAGAAAGGCTGGATTGCGCCCTTCTTCCCCGAGCGTGTACGCGGTACCCGTCCGACCTATGATCTGATTGACGCAAAATCCGGTGAAGTGATTGCCGAAGCCGGCAAGAAAGTCACCCCGCGCGCGGTCAAGAAACTGATCGACGAGGGCGTTGTCACCAATCTGCTGGTTCCGTTCGATCACATCGTTGGTAAGTTCGTTGCCAAAGACATCATCAACGAAGAAACCGGTGCGATCTATGTCGAAGCCGGCGATGAACTGACGCTGGAATACGACAAGGACGGCGATCTGATCGGCGGCACTGTCAAAGAGCTGATTGATGCAGGCGTAACCGATATCCCGGTTCTGGACATCGATAACGTCAATGTCGGCCCTTACATGCGCAATACCATGGCGCAGGACAAAAACATGGGCCGCGACACTGCGTTGATGGACATCTACCGCGTCATGCGCCCGGGCGAGCCACCCACCGTCGAAGCGGCTTCGGCCCTGTTCGACACGCTGTTTTTCGACAGCGAGCGTTATGACCTGTCCGCCGTTGGCCGCGTGAAGATGAACATGCGTCTGGCCCTGGATGCGCCGGATACGCTGCGCACCCTGCGCCGCGAAGACATCGTGGCCTGCATCAAGGCGCTGGTTGAGCTGCGCGACGGCAAAGGTGACATCGACGATATCGACCACCTGGGCAACCGTCGTGTGCGTTCTGTCGGCGAACTGATGGAAAACCAGTACCGCGTTGGCCTGCTGCGCATGGAGCGCGCGATCAAAGAGCGTATGTCTTCGGTCGAGATCGACACCGTCATGCCGCAGGACCTGATCAACGCGAAACCGGCCGCTGCCGCTGTTCGCGAATTCTTCGGCTCGTCGCAGCTGTCGCAGTTCATGGACCAGACTAACCCACTGTCCGAAGTCACCCACAAACGCCGCCTCTCGGCGCTTGGCCCCGGTGGTCTGACACGTGAACGTGCGGGCTTTGAGGTGCGCGACGTACACCCGACCCACTATGGTCGGATGTGCCCGATTGAAACGCCGGAAGGCCCGAACATCGGTCTGATCAACTCGCTGGCCACCTTCGCCCGCGTGAACAAGTATGGCTTCATCGAAACACCCTACCGCGTCGTCAAAGACGCCGAGGTGACCGATGAGGTTCACTACATGTCCGCAACCGAGGAAATGCGTCACACCGTGGCGCAGGCGAATGCGACGCTGGATGCGGATGGCAAGTTCATCAACGATCTGGTTTCGACCCGTCAGTCCGGTGACTACACGCTCGCCCCGCGCGAGAATGTGGACCTGATCGACGTCAGCCCGAAACAGTTGGTATCGGTCGCCGCGTCGCTGATTCCATTCCTTGAAAATGACGACGCCAACCGGGCCTTGATGGGTTCGAACATGCAACGTCAGGCGGTTCCGCTGCTGCGGGCCGAGGCGCCGCTGGTCGGCACCGGTATCGAGGAAAAGGTTGCGATCGACTCGGGTGCTGCGATTCAGGCGAAACGTGCCGGTATCATCGACCAGGTCGATGCCCAGCGTATCGTTATTCGTGCTACCGAAGATCTGGAACTGGGCGACGCGGGTGTGGACATCTACCGTCTGCGCAAATTCCAGCGTTCGAACCAGAACACCTGCATCAACCAGCGTCCGCTGGTAAAAGTGGGTGACACTGTCACGAAAGGCGAGGTTGTTGCCGATGGTCCGTCCACCGATATCGGTGAACTGGCCCTTGGTAAGAACGTGGTCGTCGCGTTCATGCCGTGGAACGGGTACAACTACGAAGACTCGATCCTGATCTCGGAACGTATTGCGCGTGACGACGTCTTTACCTCAGTCCATATCGAGGAATTCGAAGTCGCCGCCCGTGATACAAAGCTGGGCCCGGAAGAGATCACCCGCGACATCCCGAACGTCGGTGAAGAAGCGCTGCGCAACCTCGACGAGGCGGGCATCGTTTACATCGGCGCGGATGTTGAGCCGGGCGATATTCTGGTCGGCAAGATCACTCCGAAGGGCGAAAGCCCGATGACCCCGGAAGAAAAGCTGCTGCGCGCCATCTTTGGTGAAAAAGCATCTGACGTCCGTGATACTTCGCTGCGCGTGAAGCCGGGTGACTACGGTACGGTCGTGGAAGTCCGCGTCTTCAACCGTCACGGTGTTGAGAAAGACGAGCGTGCGCTGCAGATCGAGCGTGAGGAAGTCGAACGCCTGGCCCGTGACCGGGACGACGAGCTGGCGATCCTTGACCGCAACATCTATGCGCGTCTGCAAGGTCTGATCCTGGGTAAAACCGCTGTCAAAGGCCCGAAAGGCGTCAAGGCGGGATCGGTGATCACCAAGGAACTGCTGGACATGCTGACCCGTGGTCAGTGGTGGCAGCTGGCACTGGAAGACGAAAAGGACGCACAGATCGTAGAGGCTCTGAATGAGCAATACGAAGTGCTCAAGCGCGCTCTGGATGCCCGTTTCGAAGACAAGGTCGAGAAAGTCCGTCGTGGTGACGATCTGCCGCCGGGTGTGATGAAGATGGTCAAAGTCTTCATCGCCGTGAAGCGTAAGCTGCAGCCGGGCGACAAGATGGCCGGTCGTCACGGGAACAAAGGTGTGATCTCCAAGGTTGTTCCGATGGAAGACATGCCGTTCCTGGCTGATGGTACTCCGGTTGACTTCTGTCTGAACCCACTGGGCGTGCCTTCGCGTATGAACGTTGGACAGATCCTTGAAACCCACATGGGTTGGGCCGCACGCGGTCTGGGTCTGAACATCGACGAAGCACTGGGTGAATACCGCCGCTCCGGCGACCTGACCCCGGTTCGCGAAGCGATGAAGCTGGCCTATGGCGAGAATGTCTATGAAGAAGGCATTGCCGGCATGGACGAAGGTCACCTGATCGAGGCGGCGGGCAACGTGACCCGCGGTGTTCCGATCGCGACCCCCGTCTTTGACGGAGCCAAAGAGGCTGACGTCAACGACGCGCTGGTGCGTGCAGGCTTCTCGGAAAGCGGTCAGTCGGTTCTGTTCGACGGTCGTACCGGTGAGCAATTCGCGCGTCCTGTGACCGTTGGCATCAAGTACCTGCTGAAACTGCACCACCTTGTGGATGACAAAATCCACGCGCGTTCGACCGGGCCGTACAGCCTGGTTACCCAGCAGCCGCTGGGTGGTAAGGCGCAGTTCGGTGGTCAGCGCTTTGGTGAGATGGAAGTCTGGGCTCTGGAAGCTTACGGCGCCGCCTACACCCTGCAGGAGATGCTCACCGTGAAATCGGATGACGTCGCCGGCCGGACCAAGGTCTATGAGTCGATCGTCAAGGGCGAGGATAACTTTGAAGCGGGCGTACCGGAATCGTTCAACGTTCTGGTTAAAGAAGTCCGTGGCCTCGGCCTGAATATGGAACTCCTGGATGCGGAGGAAGAGTAGGGGCGGCAACGCCCCACACTCATCCCATCCCAATTTGTAAGGACGCAAAATGAACCAGGAAATCACCAATAACCCGTTCAACCCGCTGACGCCGCCGAAAGTCTTTGACGAGATCAAAGTCTCCTTGGCGTCGCCCGAGCGGATTCTGTCTTGGTCCTATGGCGAGATCAAGAAACCCGAAACCATCAACTACCGGACGTTCAAGCCCGAACGTGACGGTCTGTTCTGCGCGCGTATCTTTGGCCCGATCAAAGATTACGAATGTCTGTGCGGTAAATATAAACGGATGAAGTATCGCGGCGTTGTCTGCGAGAAATGCGGTGTGGAAGTCACCCTGCAGAAAGTCCGCCGCGAGCGTATGGGCCACATCGAACTGGCAGCACCCGTTGCGCACATCTGGTTCCTGAAATCGCTGCCGTCCCGCATCGGTCTGATGCTGGACATGACGCTGCGCGATCTGGAACGTGTTCTGTACTTTGAAAACTATGTCGTCATCGAGCCCGGTCTGACCGACCTATCTTATGGCCAGATGCTGACCGAAGAAGAGTACATGGACGCGCAGGATGCCTATGGCATGGACGCGTTCACCGCGAACATCGGTGCCGAAGCTATCCGTGAGATGTTGGCCCAGATCGATCTGGAAGCCGAAGCCGAGCAGCTGCGCGCTGATCTGGCCGAAGCGACCGGTGAACTGAAGCCGAAGAAGATCATCAAGCGTCTGAAGGTAGTTGAATCCTTCCTCGAGTCGGGCAACCGTCCCGAGTGGATGGTGATGACCGTGATCCCGGTCATTCCGCCGGAACTGCGTCCGCTGGTTCCGCTGGATGGTGGTCGTTTTGCGACTTCGGATCTGAACGATCTGTATCGCCGCGTCATCAACCGGAACAACCGTCTGAAGCGTCTGATCGAATTGCGTGCGCCTGACATCATCGTCCGCAACGAAAAGCGGATGCTGCAGGAATCCGTTGATGCTCTGTTCGACAACGGCCGTCGTGGCCGCGTGATCACCGGCGCCAACAAGCGTCCGCTGAAATCGCTGTCGGACATGCTGAAAGGTAAACAGGGTCGCTTCCGTCAGAACCTTTTGGGTAAGCGCGTCGACTTCTCGGGCCGTTCGGTCATTGTGACCGGTCCGGAACTCAAGCTGCACCAGTGTGGTCTGCCCAAGAAGATGGCGTTGGAACTGTTCAAGCCGTTCATCTACTCGCGCCTTGAAGCCAAAGGTCTGTCTTCGACTGTGAAGCAGGCGAAGAAACTGGTCGAGAAAGAGCGTCCCGAAGTGTGGGATATCCTCGATGAGGTGATCCGCGAACACCCTGTCATGCTGAACCGTGCGCCGACGCTGCACCGTTTGGGCATTCAGGCGTTCGAGCCGGTCCTGATCGAAGGTAAAGCCATCCAGCTGCACCCGCTGGTCTGTTCGGCCTTTAACGCCGACTTCGACGGTGACCAGATGGCTGTGCACGTCCCGCTGAGCCTTGAGGCCCAGCTGGAAGCCCGTGTTCTGATGATGTCGACGAACAACGTTCTGTCGCCTGCAAACGGTGCGCCGATCATCGTTCCGTCGCAGGATATGATCCTGGGTCTGTACTATGTGACCTTGGAACGCGAAGGCATGCCCGGCGAAGGTAAGGTGTTTGGTTCGATCGACGAAGTTCAGCACGCGCTGGATTCCGGCGAAGTGCACCTGCACACCAAGATCACCGCGCGGATCACGCAGATCGACGACGAAGGCAACGAAGTTCAGAAGCGTTTCGAGACAACTCCGGGCCGTCTGCGCCTGGGTGCGCTGCTGCCGATGAACAACAAGGCGCCGTTCGAGCTGGTCAACCGTCTGCTGCGGAAGAAAGAAGTGCAGCAGGTGATCGACACTGTCTACCGTTACTGCGGTCAGAAAGAGTCGGTTATCTTCTGTGACCAGATCATGTCGATGGGTTTCAAAGAAGCGTTCAAGGCGGGCATCTCGTTCGGTAAGGACGACATGGTCATCCCTGATGATAAGTGGGGCATCGTTGATGAGACCCGCAGTCAGGTAAAAGACTTTGAACAGCAGTACATGGACGGACTGATCACACAGGGCGAAAAGTACAACAAAGTTGTCGATGCCTGGTCGAAGTGTAACGACCGCGTCACCGATGCGATGATGGGCACGATCTCGTCTTCGGATCGGGCAGAGGATGGCTCCGAACAGGAACCGAACTCGGTCTACATGATGGCCCACTCGGGTGCGCGTGGCTCGGTTACTCAGATGAAACAGCTGGGCGGTATGCGTGGTCTGATGGCCAAGCCGAACGGCGACATCATCGAGACGCCGATCATCTCGAACTTTAAAGAAGGTCTGACCGTTCTTGAGTACTTCAACTCGACCCACGGTGCCCGTAAGGGTCTGTCGGATACCGCTCTGAAGACGGCGAACTCGGGTTACCTGACCCGTCGTCTGGTGGACGTGGCGCAGGACTGCATCGTTCGTGAGATCGACTGTGGTACCGAACGTGCGATCACTGCCGAAGCTGCGGTCAACGATGGTGAGGTTGTTGCATCTCTGGCAGAACGTGTGCTGGGTCGTGTTTCGGCCGATGACGTTCTGCGTCCGGGTACGGAAGAGGTTCTGGTCGCTGCGGGTCAGTTGATCGACGAACGCATGGCCGACACCATTGATGAAGCCGGTGTTGCGTCGATGCGCATCCGTTCTCCTCTGACCTGCGAGTCTGAGGAAGGCGTATGTGCCACCTGCTATGGTCGTGACCTTGCACGTGGTACACGGGTCAACACGGGTGAGGCTGTCGGCATCATCGCCGCCCAGTCCATCGGTGAACCAGGTACACAGCTGACGATGCGGACCTTCCACATCGGCGGTGTTGCGCAAGGTGGTCAGCAGTCGTTCCAGGAAGCCAGCCAAGACGGTGTGGTTTCGTTCGAGAACCCGCAGGTTCTGGCCAATTCCGCAGGCGAAATCCTGGTTATGGGCCGGAACATGAAGCTGGTGATCAAGGACGAACACGGCGAGGAACGTGCCAGCCACAAGCTGGGCTACGGCTCCAAGCTGTTCGTCAAGGACGGCGCCAAGGTTGCCCGTGGCGACAAGCTGTTCGAGTGGGATCCCTACACCCTGCCGATCATCGCCGAGAAAGCCGGTACCGCGAAGTATGTTGACCTTGTTTCGGGCATTGCTGTCCGCGATGAGACCGACGATGCAACCGGCATGACCCAGAAGATCGTGATCGACTGGCGCGCCGCCCCCAAAGGCAGCGACCTCAAGCCCGAGATCATTCTGGTTGGTGAAGATGGCGAGCCGGTCCGCAATGATGCGGGCAACCCGGTTCACTATCCGATGTCGGTGGATGCGATCCTGTCGATCGAAGACGGTGAAAAAATCGAGGCTGGTGAAGTCGTTGCGCGTATCCCGCGTGAAGGCGCCAAAACCAAGGACATCACCGGTGGTTTGCCGCGTGTGGCTGAACTGTTCGAAGCCCGTCGTCCGAAAGATCACGCGATCATCGCAGAAGCTGATGGTTACGTGCGCTTTGGCCGCGACTACAAGAACAAGCGCCGCATCAGCATCGAGCCGGCTGACGAGTCCATGGAGACCATCGAGTACATGGTGCCCAAGGGCAAGCACATCCCGGTCGCCGAAGGGGACTTCATCCAGAAGGGTGAATACCTTATGGACGGTAACCCGGCTCCGCATGACATCCTGTCCATCATGGGTGTCGAAGCGCTGGCGGATTACATGATCGACGAGGTGCAAGACGTCTATCGCCTGCAAGGTGTGAAAATCAACGACAAGCACATCGAAGTCATCGTGCGCCAGATGCTGCAGAAGTGGGAGATCCTGGACTCAGGCGACACCACTCTGCTGAAAGGCGAACATGTCGACAAGCAGGAGTTTGACGCAGCCAACGAGAAGACGTTGGCCCGCGGCGGACGTCCAGCTCAGGGCGAACCGATCCTCTTGGGGATCACCAAAGCCTCGCTGCAGACACGTTCGTTCATCTCGGCGGCGTCGTTCCAGGAAACCACCCGCGTGCTGACCGAAGCTTCGGTTCAGGGCAAGAAGGACAAACTGGTCGGCCTGAAAGAGAACGTCATCGTTGGTCGCCTGATCCCAGCCGGTACCGGTGGGGCCACTCAGGCCGTGCGCCAGGTTGCGCAAGGCCGCGACAACGTCGTGATCGAAGCCCGCCGGGAAGAGGCCGAAGCGGCCGCTGCTCTGGCTGCGCCGGTCATGGATGACGATATGGTCGGTGACGAGCTGGACGTTCTGGTGGAAACACCGGAAAGCCGCGAGTAACTTTCTCATCATAGAAATACGGAAAGGCCCTGCGATTTTGCGGGGCCTTTTCTTTTGCCCTTGGTGCGCTTTCGCCCAATCGTGATACAACTGAATAGTCTCGAAGACAGCGACCTACTGACCAAGGGATGCATGATGCATACGATCAAAGGTGATTTGATACAGCTTGCACTGAATGGTGAGTTTGATGTCATCGTTCACGGTTGCAATTGCTTCCATGCGATGGGGGCCGGGATAGCACGGGCGATTGCGGTGGAATTCCCTGATGCGCTTGAGGCCGACAAGCAGACGGACCTTGGGTCCCGATCAAAACTCGGAACGATTTCTTCGGCCCAGGTCACGCGGGGTACGACCGAGTTTGCGGTGGTTAATGCTTATACCCAGTTTCATTGGGAGGGACCGGGGCCGCTTGTGGAATATGAGGCGATCTCGGGTTGTTTTTCGAAGATTGCACGCGCATTCCCCGCATCGCGGATCGGCTATCCGATGATTGGCGCAGGATTGGCTGGGGGTGATTGGGTTGAGATTGCCCAGCGCATAGACGCGGCCCTTGCCGGTATAAACCACACACTGGTGATCTTGCCCGACTGACCGACGGGTCCGTGGTTGCATATTGACATCTCACAAGGACTTACGGCCAATGATCCGTGTTTCTTTTGAGTATTGGATTCTGCGACTATGACCCCGAATGTGAAGGGCGCTATGCTGATGATGGGCAGCATGGCCGCCTTTACAGTGAATGATGCATTGATCAAAGTTGCGGGGGCAGACTTGCCGCTGTTTCAGATGGTTGCGATGCGTGGCCTCTTGGCGACGTTGTTGGTGTTTCTGATGGCGCGTCATCTTGGGGCGCTGCACCTGAACTTTCCGCGCCACGACAAGTGGCTTGTTGCTGCACGCTGCTTGGCCGAGTTGTCGGCCACATTCTTCTTTCTGACAGCGCTTTTGCATATGCCGCTTGCAAATGTAACGGCCGTTCTTCAGGCGTTGCCACTTACGGTGACATTGGGGGCTGTTTTGTTCTTTGGTGAACATATCGGCTGGCGCCGCATTCTAGCGATCGGGATGGGCTTTGCAGGAATGTTGCTGATTGTACGGCCGGGGCCTGATGGGTTCAGTCTTTACGCGATTTACGCTCTGATTGCCGTGGCATCCGTCACCGCACGCGACCTGATTACCAGGCGTATGTCCACCCATGTTCCGTCCTTGACGGTCACATTGGCGACGACGGTTTCCATTACAGTGGCCGCAGGGATCGCAACTGCAGTCACAGGGTGGGAGCCGGTAACGCCGGGCGCAGGCATAATGGTGGCCTCAGCCGCGGTCTTTGTTCTGACCGGATATCTTTGCAGCGTCATGGTCATGCGCGAAGGCGACGTCGGTTTTATCGCGCCGTTCCGGTATTCCAGCCTGATCTGGGCTTTGGGGCTGGGTTGGGTCATTTTTGGCGATTGGCCCGATACGATCACGATGTTGGGCGCTGTTCTGGTCGTGGGTGCGGGGCTTTTCACGCTGTTCCGGGAACGTCAGTCTCAACCTGCCGAGTGAGCCCGCCGCACCCTGTCCTGTTCAATGGCAAATCGCGCAATGAACTCGCCTTCTTGTTCCGGTGTCAGTGGGGACAGCTCGGTCTTGCTGGCGCGGGCATGGGGGGAGTCGTTGAAGTTGTTCAGCGTACGGACCCACATGGGCGCGTCGGGATAGCTGATTACGGGCATGAAACGACCGATCTTATGGTGCGTGAAGCTCATGATCGTGTGTTTGCAGCCGCCGGCAACATACATCCCCAACCCTACGCCCAAAAGGGACTGGAACACCTGGGTGGCGCGAATGCCATCCGGTCCAAAACGCGCCAGAAACCCGCTGTTGAAATCCAGTCCGACCGTCCGGCTATTCCTGGTCAGTCCTTTAGCGTCAATCGCCGCAAGGCGCAGACGTTCGACAAAGTCGACCGAGACGGCGTCATCGTCATCATGCCGGAACTGGAGGCACGGCTGATCCGGGTCGGTGCGGGCGCTGTGCAGAACCTCTTTGACAACTGGGCGATGCCGGGCTGGTGTGCGCTTGACGATGCGGGTCTGCCTGATGCCCGACGTGAGATCATACAGCCGGTCCATGGACTTTTTAGGAAGGCATTCACCGACTAGCACCACCAGCTCAAAGTCCTCGTCTGTCTGTTCCCGAAAACCGGGCAGGGTGGTGGTTTCGAACAGTCGAAACCGTTCTTCCAGCCGCTCTGGGTTATACAGGTATTGACGACGCTCTTCGACAGTTTCGTGTTCTACCTGATAACCGCCGATCGCGGGGTAGGAAAAGCGGCACAGGCCAATGACTTGCATGTTTCGTCCATCGAAAAGTTTCGCGGCCACTATGCAGAACTCCGCAATTGCCGGCAACGGACGAGTAGCACTGGAAGCTGCAGCTAAGTCTTGGTAAAACGCCGTCAATCGGCTTGTCGGGTATGTGCTGTTGACACTCGAGCCGACTCCCCATATACGCGCGTCATCTCGGTGCCGGGGGCCGCCCCACAACCGATTCCAGTAATGAACTGGTCAAGGCCCGGACACTTTTATCGTTCGCGCCCTCTGATAACAAACCGCGACGTTCACCTCGGAATGGGAACGCTCGCGGGTTTTGCGCTTGTGGACGCACGAACGCAGCAAGTTTAGCCGCACGCAATGCGCGTGCATGTCATGTGTGTTGCAAAACGGGGAAGAAACCGGAATGCCAACTATTCAACAGCTGATCCGCAAGCCGCGTCAGCCCAAAGTAAAACGCTCGAAGTCCATGCACCTGGAGCAGTGCCCGCAGAAACGCGGCGTCTGTACTCGTGTGTATACAACCACACCGAAGAAGCCGAACTCGGCTATGCGTAAGGTTGCCAAAGTGCGCCTGACCAACGGGTTCGAGGTCATCTCGTACATCCCCGGTGAAAGCCACAACCTGCAGGAACACTCGGTTGTTCTGATCCGTGGCGGCCGTGTAAAAGACCTTCCCGGTGTCCGTTACCACATCCTGCGTGGTGTTCTGGATACCCAGGGCGTCAAAGACCGTAAGCAACGTCGTTCGAAATACGGCGCGAAGCGTCCCAAGTAAGAAGGAGAGGCTGATATGTCACGTCGTCACGCCGCCGAAAAACGCGAAGTCCTGCCTGACGCCAAATTTGGCGACAAGGTACTGACCAAATTCATGAACAACCTGATGATCGACGGCAAAAAGTCGGTCGCAGAGCGCATCGTTTACAACGCATTTGACCGCGTTGAAGGCAAGATCAAGCGCGCTCCTGTCGAAGTGTTCCACGAAGCGCTCGACAACATCAAACCGTCGGTCGAGGTTCGCTCGCGCCGGGTTGGTGGTGCAACCTATCAGGTTCCGGTCGAAGTGCGCCCCGAGCGCCGCGAAGCACTGGCCATCCGCTGGCTGATCACTGCTGCGCGTGGCCGTAACGAAAACACCATGGAAGAGCGCCTTGCGGGCGAACTGCTGGACGCCGTACAGTCCCGCGGTACTGCCGTGAAAAAGCGCGAAGACACCCACAAGATGGCCGAGGCGAACAAAGCCTTCAGCCACTACCGTTGGTAATTCCAGAGGCTTATCAAAATGGCACGCGAATATACACTCAACCATTACCGTAACTTCGGTATTATGGCGCATATCGATGCAGGTAAAACCACCTGCTCGGAACGCATCCTGTATTACACCGGCAAATCCCACAACATCGGTGAGGTGCACGATGGTGCAGCCACCATGGACTGGATGGAGCAGGAGCAGGAACGCGGCATCACCATCACTTCGGCTGCGACCACCACGTTTTGGGAACGCACCGAAGACGGTGAAACTGCTGACTCGCCCAAGCACCGCCTGAACATCATCGACACCCCCGGCCACGTTGACTTCACCATTGAAGTTGAGCGTTCGCTGGCGGTTCTCGACGGTGCCGTTTGCGTTCTGGACGCAAACGCCGGTGTTGAGCCCCAGACCGAAACCGTGTGGCGTCAGGCTGACCGCTACAAGGTTCCGCGTATGGTGTTCGTCAACAAGATGGACAAGATCGGCGCGGACTTCTTCAACTGCGTTGCAATGATCGAAGACCGTACCGGCGCACGTGCTGTTCCGGTTGGTATTCCGATCGGTGCAGAAACCGAGCTGGAAGGCCTGATCGACCTGGTCACCATGGAAGAATGGCTGTGGCAGGGCGAAGACCTGGGCGCAAGCTGGGTCAAAGCACCGATCCGTGACAGCCTGAAAGACATGGCTGACGAATGGCGCGGTAAAATGGTCGAAGCGGCCGTCGAAATGGACGACGACGCGATGATGGAATACCTGGAAGGTAATGAGCCCGACGTTCCGACCCTGCGCGCCCTGCTGCGCAAAGGTACTCTGGAAATCGCGTTTGTTCCGGTTCTGGGTGGTTCGGCGTTCAAGAACAAAGGCGTTCAGCCGCTGTTGAATGCTGTGATCGACTATCTGCCCAGCCCGCTGGACGTTGTCGATTACATGGGCTTCAAACCCGGTGACGAAGAAGAAACCCGTAACATTGCCCGCCGCGCGGATGATGACATGGCGTTCTCGGGCCTGGCGTTCAAAATCATGAACGACCCCTTTGTTGGCTCGCTGACCTTTACCCGCATCTACTCGGGTACTCTGGCCAAAGGCGACACGCTTCTGAACTCGACCAAGGGTAAGAAAGAGCGTATCGGCCGGATGATGATGATGCACTCGAATGATCGTGAGGAAATCACGGAAGCATTCGCAGGTGACATTATCGCACTGGCAGGTCTGAAAGACACCACCACCGGTGACACCCTGTGTTCGACCGGCGATCCAGTGGTTCTGGAAACCATGACCTTCCCCGATCCTGTTATCGAGATCGCGGTTGAGCCGAAAACCAAGGCTGACCAGGAAAAGATGAGCCAGGGTCTGGGCCGTTTGGCTGCAGAAGACCCGTCCTTCCGCGTGGAAACTGACCTGGAATCGGGTCAGACCATCATGAAGGGCATGGGCGAACTTCACCTGGACATCCTGATTGACCGTCTCAAGCGTGAATTCAAGGTTGAAGCGAACATTGGTGCGCCGCAGGTGGCCTATCGCGAAACCATCGGTCACGAAGCCGAGATCGTTTACACCCACAAGAAACAGTCGGGTGGTTCGGGTCAGTTCGCCGAGGTGAAGATGATCATCTCGCCGACAGAGCCGGGCGAAGGCTATTCGTTCGAATCCCGCGTTGTTGGTGGTTCGGTACCCAAGGAATATATCCCGGGTGTCGAAAAAGGCATCAGATCCGTCATGGATAGCGGCCCGCTGGCTGGCTTCCCCGTGATCGACTTCAAAGTTGCCCTGATCGAAGGTAAATACCACGACGTGGACTCCTCGGTTCTGGCGTTTGAAATCGCGGCTCGTATGGGTATGCGTGAAGGCATGCGCAAAGCCGGTGCGAAACTGCTTGAGCCGATCATGAAGGTCGAAGTGATCACCCCGGAAGAATACACCGGCGGCATCATCGGCGACCTGACATCACGTCGGGGTCAGGTTTCCGGTCAGGAAAACCGTGGCAACGCCATCGCGATCGACGCGTTCGTTCCGCTGGCCAACATGTTCGGCTACATCAACACTCTGCGTTCGATGTCGTCGGGCCGTGCCCAGTTCACCATGCAGTTCGATCACTACGATCCGGTTCCGCAGAACATCTCGGACGAGATCCAGGCGAAATACGCATAGGCGAAGATTTGAGGGAGCTCTGTTCAGGGGCTCCCTTCATTACCGAAAAAGGAGGCCATCATGGCAAAGGAAAAGTTTGAGCGTAATAAGCCGCACGTCAACATCGGCACGATTGGCCACGTTGACCACGGCAAGAC